>JAGVYS010000041.1 GCA_018303125.1 Candidatus Woesearchaeota archaeon
AGACTCAACTAATGTCATAACTCCGCTCGTTTCTGTAATAACGAACGTATCGCTTGAGCATACTGAATACCTTGGAGATACAATAGAAAAGATAGCCAGGGAAAAAAGCGGGATTATAAAGAAAGGCGTTCCGATTGTTACCCTTGCCAAGAATTCTATCAATGTAATAAGGGAAGAGGCAATGAAAAAATATGCAGAAGTAATAGTCCCCTCATATAAGGAAGAGGATGGCATGCTTTGGCTAGGAAATAATAAATTTGCCCTTTCGCTTAAGGGGAGCTTCCAGATAGGGAATGCTGCATTGGCAGTTTCTGCCATTGATGCATTGAAATTAAACGGATTCAGAATAAGCGACAAAGCTGTAAGAGAAGGATTGGCGGATACTGTTTGGCCATGCAGAATGGAAAGCATCGGAAAAGTATTAGCTGACTGCGCCCACAATCCTGCCGGCATAAGGGCCATAGCTGATGAGATGAAAAAAATGAAATTCAGAAAACTCATATGCGTAACTGGCATGCTGAGTGACAAGGACAAGAGAAAGAGCATAGGCATTCTTTCCGAATGCTGCGATTACTTCATATTCTCCAACCCATGCTCTGAAAGGGCAGCAGAGCCTAGTGAACTAGCACCCTTTACTTCAAAGCCATATGAGATAATCCCTGACCCGAACAAGGCACTTCAAAAGGCAATAAGAATATGCGGCAAAGATGAATTAATATTAGCTACAGGCAGCATATACATGATTGGCAATATGAAATATTTAAAAAGAAACGTCCATACGCAAGGAAGATAAGAAATGAAGCATAACAACATTCTATCAAAGAAGATAATCAAGTACTTCATAGATGATATTTCCATATTTGGCAGCATATCCTTTTACTGGGTTTTTTCTGCAGCAGTTTTTTTTCTCGGGCTGTATGAGCTTTTCAACAGGCTTGCATACTGCTTCCTAATCTCTATAATAGTTGTCATAGCCATAAAGTCGGTCCATTACAAAGACAGGCCACAGAAGGAGGAATTCACGATATTCATGGAAAAGATGATTGCATCTTCATTCCCGAGCACGCACAGCATCAATATTACCCTAATATCTATTCTGTTGATATACACTTTTAGCTATAATTGGCTCATGGTAATGATGCCCATAATAGCTTTCCTTGTTTACCTGCAAAGGTACATCTCAAAGAAGCATTTCATTATAGACATCATAGGCGGGATACTTATAGGCGTAGCAGAAGCTGTATTCGTGCTCAAGGTTCTTTAAGATATTTATACAAATTCTGTAGTATCTCTTATAGAAAGGTTTAAATATTTAGATGAATAACTAATTATTTATTATGAACATAAGCAAAACAAGGTGGAGCATACTAAAGGAGCTTTCAAATGGGGATAGAACGCCGAGCCAGCTTTCAAAAAAGCTAAAGATAACAATGCCCAGTGTTCATTCTCAATTGAGGATTTTGGAAAAAGAAAAAATGACCATGAGGAAAGGAAAAGTAAAGGGGAAGACAAGGCCATATACAGAATATTCCATAGGTGATGGATTTATTTGCCTGGTAAAGGTAATGCCCGGCATTACAGAAGAAAAGCTCATAGGTGCCAAAGAACTGAGAGATTTCTCAATGCCTACAATAAAAGTTAGTGAAAGTGGAATACTCACAAAAGAAGGGATACTAAATAAGCTGGAAAGAAACAGGCAAGCAATAAGGAATTTTGGCGTGAAGAAATTGTACTTGATAGGCTCATACGCACGCAGTGAAGCTAAAGATAACAGCGATATAGATTTCCTTGTTGAATTTCAGCCTAGCAGGGGGTTATTCGATGACTATTCTGGCTTACTCCAGCTGCTAAAGGACTTGTTCAACAGGGAGATTGATATGGTTAAGCCATCTTTAGTAAGAGAAGAGCTAAAATATTCTATATTGGGAGGAGGAAAGATTGAAGCGAGAATTTAACCTGTACCTTAAAGATATCATTGTCTGCATAGGAAAAATCAGAGAGTATACAAATTCGCTTGACTTTAAGAAATTCAAGGAAAATTCCATGGTGATGGATGCTGTAATCAGAAACCTAGAGGTGATAGGCGAAGCAACTTCCCAACTTCCGCAGGAGGTTAAAGACAGATATCCCGATATGCAATGGCAGGAGATAAAAAATCTTAGGAATATTGTAGTACCTAAGTACCATAGCATAGACTTTGAGATTCTCTGGGACATCATTGAGAATAAGCTTGGACCACTTGAGATTAAGATAAAGCGGATTCTTAAAGCTGAATCTCAGAAAGATTAGCCGCCCTTCTTCAAAATCCTCTGCTTTTCCTCTTTGTCCTTTTTCTTGGCAGAAATCTCCTTCTCATAGTAACCTGCGAGCGCTATATTGCCTTCCTTTTGGGATTTTTCCAGTTTTTCTTCATGGATCTTGATTTGTCTCTCAATAGACTCTATGCCTTTTTGAAGCCTTTTCTTCCTATTTGCCATTAACCCGCGCCTCCAGCAATGACAATTCCCTTTCCAGAATATTCAATACTTTCTCTGCAACATCTATCCTTATTTTTAACATACTGGCTTTTTCACCACCCCTAACGAGGCAATAAGCCTTATAAGACTCTGCAAATTCATTGCTGCTTAAGCCACTGCCAACAAGCCAATTCCTGAAGTTTTTATTTGAAAAACTGGATTTATCCAGAATGCACCTTATAACAAATAATCCCCTTAGCCTCAATATTGATGAGTACAACGCAGAGTATGACTTAAGATAAGCACCATCCATCCTATCCAATTCCAAAAATTCCCTGTTGCTCTTAATGTGTTCCCTTGTCTCCTTCAGATAGCCGCGAAAGGACGCATTTGCAATTTTGATATTCCTTAATTCCTCGAAAACATAGCCATTTACCAATGGTTCTATTTCTTGGACTGCCTGGTAATAAACAGCCGGATGCCTCTCAATTGCCATTCTGAATTTGTCGATTGGGAATGAAGTTATCTCAATCTTTTCTTCCTTAAAATCCAGCCTTAAATTCTTGTCCTTAGTTATTACAAGGAGGTCAATATCTGACTCATCTGTCTGCTCATTCCTGGCATATGAACCATAAATTCCTGCTGCTACGATATACTTCAGATATGGCTCCAGCAAATGAACTATCTTTTCCCTTATCCCTAATTTTTGCTTTTCTGGAAGTATGACAACGACTTCCTGCCCAAGCCAGCTTTTAGGAACCCAGACAGCACCCCCATTACCTGATTTCACCACTTTCTTTACAATCTGTTCCCTTACAACCAATTTCTGCATTTCCATTTTGAAATTCCCCTGAATCCTTTTACCAATTTTTTAATGTATAGACATGGTATAGACAATTTGTATTTAAATGCTTCGTTTTTTTAAAAAGTAAATACTGAATATGAAGCAGAGATGACATCTTCAGAAAGGTTAATTAATGCTTATTCTCTTTCATGCTTATGAATAAGAACATAATGGGAAGCATCCTGATAATAGCAGCATCATTCTTTTTTGCAACGCAGGCTGTATTTGCGAGGCACATTAAATCTGACATAATGACAATGCTTGCATACACAGAGGCAATTTTCATTTTCCTGATAGTTATTGCTATACTTTTCAAAGATAAATCTTTATTTGTGCCTCCCAAGAACTTAAGCTGGGTTCTAATTTCCGGCATAGTGCTTGCCTTTACAATGCTCACTTACCTTACTGCTTTCAGGCTTACAACTTTTGCTAATGCAATATTCATGCATTATACTGCTCCTGTTTTTGCACTCGTTATAGCGGTTGTTGCACTAAAGGAGAGATTTGAATGGCAGACCCTGGCAGCAATACTCATCTCGCTTGCAGGCATATTCCTGCTTGCAGGAGGTTACAGATTCAGCAGCGAGCATTTGACAGGCATTGCAGTTGCCCTCCTCTCTGGCTTGCTCTTTGCGATACTCATAAACATCACAAAAGCAATAGCTGGAGAGATGAATTATCTGACTTACATGTTTTACCAAGCAATACCTGTGTTCATTATATTCAGCCCTTTATTGCTTAATGCTGTTCCTGATGCAAACGACCTCATGCTTATTGGAGCGCTTGCTGCCCTTGTCTACATACCCGGAGAGATTTTTTTCCTTGCCGGTACCAGGAGGCTGAAAGCGCAGCATGTGGGGATGATAGCCTATTCAGAAATACTTTTCGTCATTTTATTCGGCTGGCTGTTTTTTCGAGAAATGCCTGGGAACCTTGTATGGCTAGGCGGCACGCTTATAGTGGCTGCCGGAGCATGGATTATCAAAAAGGAATCACACCAAGCCAGATAATGCCCGCAATCTTTATAAAATATCCATCCCTCTTTTTTGCCATGGGAAAAGTGGATTCTGAAATTATTGATATTGCTTCTATGACCAAGAAGGATATTAATTCCTTCCTCTCCGAGTACGGCCTTTCGCTGAAGCATGAGGAGATTGAAAAGATTGTAAAAATACTTGGCAGAAACCCTACACTTACAGAGATTTACATATTCAATACCCAATGGAGCGAGCATACATCATACAAGAGCTCAAAGAGTGAGCTGAAAAAGCTGCCCACAAAAGGAAGGGATGTTGTCCTTGGACCTGGAGAGGATGCAGGCATAGTATTCTTCACTGAGCATAATGGGAATAGGTACTGCATTGTGATGAGCCATGAGAGCCATAACCACCCTTCCCAAGTAATACCTTATGAGGGAGCAGCTACTGGTGTAGGAGGGAATGTAAGAGATGTATTGTGCATGGGTGCGAGGGTTATTTCCTCTGCCGACCCTTTAAGGTTCGGAAACCCATCAGGAAAAAACAGCAACAAGGTGAAGTATATAGCAAATTCTGTCATGGATGGAATAGCAGGATACGGGAACCCGCTCGGAGTACCGGTCATTGCTGGAGACATCTATTTCAATGATTCATTCGATGAAAACTGTCTTGTAAATGTAGTAACATTAGGATTAGTGAAGGAAAACGAGATAATACACAGCAAAGCACCTGAGAAATCTGATGGGTATGACATAATCCTTGTAGGAAAGGCAACTGATAATTCAGGATTTGGCGGAGCAGCATTTTCCTCGCTTATACTTGATGAAAAGCAGTCAAACAAGGGTGCGATACAGGTGCCTGACCCTTTCCTGAAGAATGTCTTGGTTAGAGCATCGGAAAAAATCTTTGAAGAAGCAAGAAAGAGCAAGGTTGAGCTAGGCTTCAAGGACCTCGGAGCAGGCGGGATTTTGTGCTGCACATCTGAGCTTGTAAGCTCTTCCGGCTTAGGCGCGGAAATAAACCTTGATAGCGTTCATGTATCAATGCATAACATGCCTCCTTACATGATTGCATGCTCAGAAACTCAAGAAAGATTTGCATGGATCTCTCCAAATTCTTTCACAGAGAAAATATTGAAAGTATACAACTCTGACTTTGACCTGTCAGGAGTTTCAGAAGGTGCAAGAGCTACTGCCATAGGCAAGGTAAGAAAGGGCGGAGAATACATACTGAAGCATAAAGGCAGGATAATATGCAATGCGCCTGCATCTGAAATTACTAGTGGAATAAGCTACAAGAGAGAGATAAAAAAGCCAAAAAGGGAATTCAGCGAGCCAAAGATTGCTGAGCCGGATTATGAGGAAGCAATACTAAAAGTCTTGTCGCACCCAAATATTGCGTCCAAGTCCGCGTGCTACAAGCACTACGATACAGAGGTGCAGGGCCTTACTGTTATAAGGCCAGGGGAGGCAGATGCTGGAGTGCAAACACCAATTCATGGCTGCGAAAAGGCAATTGCCCTAACTGTTGACTCAAACCCAAAATACTCAAGAATTGACCCTTATCTTGGCGGGGTTAATGCTGTTGCTGAAGCTATGAGGAATGTTGCTGCTGTTGGTGCAGTGCCTATTGCCCTCACTGACTGCTTATGCTACGGCAATCCTGAAAAGCCTGAGCAGTTCCATGATTTCTGTGAGGGGGTAAGAGGTTTAGCTGATGCTGCAATCAATATTTGGCTTAAAGGTACCAAGGAGCCTGTGCCGTTCATAGGAGGGAATGTTTCATTATACAACGAAAGCTCAAAGGGAAAGAGCGTTGACCCATCTCCCATAGTTAGCTGCCTCGGAAGGATTGATGATGTAAGCAAGGCAATAACAATGAAGATTAAGAGCGGGGGAAGCGTCCTTGTCATGATAGGCAAAAGGAAGGATGAGCTTGGAGGCTCTGTATTCTATGAAATTAACGGGCATTCTGGAAAAAACGTTCCTTTAATTGATTTCAAAAATGAAAGGGCGATGATTTATTCTGTCATAGACTGCATCTATGATGGATTGTTCCTCAGCTGCCACGACATATCAGATGGCGGCTTGGTTACAACTATATCAGAGATGATACTTGGTGGAGAGGCTGATGGCAATCTGGGTGCTGAGATAGATATTGGATTTTCTGAGATTAAGCAAAGCGTAAAGCTTTTCTCTGAAACATCTGGATTTGTTGCAGAGATAAATGCCAAGGACTATGAAAAGGCAGTTGCTATCATGAAAGGCCACGGCATAGAGCCTGTAAAGCTTGGGATAACAGGCGGAGACTCACTTATAATTAAAGATAAGGGAAAGATAATTGCTGAAATTGAAATGCCTGAATTAAGAAAAGCATGGACAAGCGGATTCATGGAGGCAATAAAATGAAGCCGAAAATAGCCATTGTATGGTTTCCCGGAACTAACTGTGAAAATGAAACTAAGGTAGCATGCGATGCTGCTGGAATGGATGCTGACAT
>JAGVYS010000044.1 GCA_018303125.1 Candidatus Woesearchaeota archaeon
GAAATGGATTGATTTTTCTTTCTTTTTTTCTTTTCAAAACCAAAACATTTTTAAGTAAGAAAGTAATACTATCTTACTAGGTGATACCATGACAGAAGTAACGAAAGTTTCAAGCAAGGGACAGATTGTGATACCCTATGGCATCAGGAAGGAGCTGGGTTTAGACATTGGCTCAAACATGGTAGTCAGCACAGCAAACGACCTTGTAATTCTTAAAAAAGTGACCCTGCCTGACCCGAGAAAGGAGTTTATGGAGCTTTCAAGGTGGGGGAAGGAATTTGCAAGGAAAAAAGGCCTAAAGCAGAAAGATGTTGAAAAGCTGATACATGAGAGCAGGGGAATAAAGTGAAGGTCGTCTTAGACACCAACATATACATATCTGCCATCTTCTGGGAAGGCCATCCGCATGAGGTCATCCAGAAAGCCCTAAGGAAGGAAATTGAAGTATGTATTTCTGTTTATATTGTGAAGGAAATTGAAAATGTGCTGAGGGTTAAGTTTCAGGCAGGGGAAGATAAAATAAGAAGAATTATCAGCCTCATCCTGAGTTTCGCAACATTAATAGAAACTACCAAATCAGTAGATGCCATCAATCTTGTTTATCCGACAACAGGATTATTGAATGCGCTGTCTCATGCAGTGCAAAATACATTATTTCCGGCGACCATAAGCACCTGCTCCCTATAAAGGAGTATCAGGGAGTAAAAATGATTACCGCTAAAGAATTCTTGGATGCTTTTGAGTAATTGTCTGAAATAGTTTTCCACTCAAAAAATTTCTCACAAGATGGGACTTCTACAATGCTGTTACCAATTACGCAACGCATGGCGAGAGAATAAAGCCGCAGCTTGAGGCATTCCTGCAAAAGAAGGCAGCTGAGATAATGAAGACTCCGTTTGAGAAGCTTGCTGAGAGCCTTGTAATGGTCGGAGGTGATGAAGAAATGGATTGATTTTTCTTTCTTTTTTTCCCCGAGGCTTGATACGGTGCTTATGGTAGAGAAAACCCTAAAGGATGCGGAAACAGCAATATCAAAGAGTGAGTTGTCGAGGAGGCTTCCAAATCAGGTGATGAGGCCAACACTGAACCTCATCTTAAGATACCTTGAGGCCAAAGGCATGATAATGACAGGAAGCAAGGGAATCCTATGGATTTACAACGACAACCCAAAAATGAGAAAGCTTATGGAGGAAAGCGTTGACGCATGAGAAAAGCAATCAGGATTAAGTATTCCCCTGTCTTTGAGAGCCAGCTTGGCAAGCTTAGGGAGGCTGTCAGGCAAAAAGGCATAAAATTCGACAGGCAGCTGCTTAAAGCCATTGAAAGGGAGAAAGATTACCTCCTTATTGACCAGCATCGTGGCATCCAGATACCAAAAGACAGGATTCCACACGAGTACATAGCAGAATATGGAATTTCAAACCTCTGGAAAATCGACCTTCCAGATTACTGGAGAATGCTCTATACCATCACAGGAAATGAGGTAGAGATAATAACCATACTATTAGAGTTCATGGACCATAAGAAATATGATAAGGTTTTTGGGTACAGGAAGATATAGCATTTTGATTCTTATAAGTTTGTTCTCCAATAATTTCCCCCCTCCAAAAATTCCCACCCTGTGAGAAATTTTTCTCGGAGGCATAAAAATGAATCTTGAAACAAGGCAGCAGATGTTCGGGAATGTAGAGAGGGAGATGCGAGCTATCAGGCGGAGGATGAACAGGGAAGCAAGGGAGAGATGTGCTGAGATTATGGCTAAAAGGCAGGAGAGGCTTGAAAATAGGAAGATTTAAATATGATTTTCATACTTATATGATTTGGTGATGCAAAATGCAGGAATTTGAAGTTACAAAGCTTGGTGAAAGGGGACAGCTTGTCATACCGCAGGAGTTCCGCAGGAGCTTAGGCCTGCATCAAGGAGACAAGTTCATAGTAGTGGGAAGAAGAGACACACTAGTTCTCAAGCGCATAAGCGCCACAAGCATGCGTGAATTTGAGTTTATGCTGAAAAAGGGGCATTCCCATGCAGCAAAAAACAGGATCAAGGAATCAGATATGGATGTTGCGCTGGGTAAGGCAAGGAATAAAAAATGAAAGTCGTGCTTGATACAAATGTTTTTGTCTCAGGCATCCACTGGAGAAATGCTTCCGAGGAAATAATAAGGGAGTGGTTTAAGGAAAGGTATACTCTTGTCACATCTTTGCAGATTATCAGTGAATTTGTGGAAACAATGCGTGAATTCAAGATTCCGCTAAGCAACGAGGATATTGGATGGTGGGAAAGCCTGATGCTGGAAAAGTCGCTGCTTGTAGCCCCAAAGATAAAAATTGACGCTGTTAAGGACGATCCGGATGATAATAAGTTTATAGAGGCAGCGATTGAGGGCAAGGCAGAGTTTATTGTGAGCAAGGATTGGCACTTGAGGAAGCTAGTAGAATACAATGGCATCAAAATAATTCTGCCTGAAAATTTCTTGAGGCTTTTGAAGGCGTAGAATAAAAAATAAAAAAAACAAAATCCCATTCACTTATCCTTCATGCCGTCAAGGCTCGCATAGAAAATGCCCATATCCCTCAGTTCTTTCTGAAGAATTTCTCCAAGATAATCTTACGGCGATGCTAAAGGAGGATTTTTGTAAATATGCAGAAAATCCGAAAAGTATATAAATAAAATCGGTTTATAGGTATATTATAATGAAAATGTCAAAATCGATGGTTGAGATGATGCTCTGCCTGGCCAGAAGCATGGAAACCCTGCCCAAGATAGCAAAAGAATCAAAGCTGTCAATAAACAGGTGCTCTGAATTGGCAACGAGGCTGGAAAAGGCAGGATTGGCTTCAAAAAGCCGCAGCAGGAAGGGATTGAGGCTCAGGCTTGCAAATAGCTCGCCTGCTGAGAGCTTCCGTAAAATGTATCTTGCCATGCCGCACATGCGATATGGGGAATTCCTGTATGGAAATAAGCTTGAAATCCTCAAGCTGATTCTTTATGAGGAAAAAAGCGTGAAAACCCTTGCAAGGATATCCGGAATTAAGGAAAGAACAATAAGGGAAAACTTAAGGCAGCTTGGCAACCCGCAGCTATACTGGAGGAAGAAAGGAAAATATTCATTTCCAAGGCAAGGTTATCCGCTCTTATTTGATTTTCTTGGCTCATTGAGGAATTTTACATCGGAAAATAAAAGGATTCTGTGGAAATGCAATGAGGAAGAACTGTTCAAGGTAAGGGATGCTAAGTTTGCCAATGGCTGCCTTACAGGCTTGAATGCCTATGGGAATTTTGGGGTGTTAGTTAACACAATAGAATATTTCTGCTCCCAGCCATGCAACAGGCTTTCAAAAAACGAGGTTTTCGTGCATAGCATGCTTGAAATTAAAAATGAGCCCAGGATTCTCGGCATGGCCATTGCCTTCTATCTGAAGAATAGCATGGAAAAGGAAAACATTGGCTTCTTGCTTTCAAAATACGACTGTGTTGGGGCTTTCAGGGAGTTCAAAAGAACAATCGATGAATATAAAAACTCAAAAAGTGAGCTGATTAAAAACACCATAATCCCTTCAATTACTCTACGTGAAATTGAAAGGATTTTGGATATTTATGGAGTGAAAGATGTACGAAAAAGACAGCATAATTGATTTTATTGCAAGGGCAGGGAAACAACTGAAAAAGGAGATTAATGTTTACCTGATTGGCGGGTGTAACCTGAGCCTTAAAGGCATGAAAGTTACAACAAAAGACGTTGATTTGGCCCTCACCGACTATGAGAGCTTTGATGAGCTGAAAATTGCGCTTGAGAGCCTTGGATTCAAGGCAGACAAGTCCATGCTGCAAGAGCAGGTTTACAGGGACGCAGTCATTGTATTCCTGGACAATACAGGCTCGAGAATCGACATTTTTGTTGACAAGATATGCAGCATGCTCAGGCTTACCGGCAGGATGAGGAAAAGGGCAGAAAAATACGGCAAGTTTGGAAAGATAGAGCTTTATCTCGTATCCAATGAGGATATTTTTCTCTTTAAGTCCCTCACAGACAGGCCAGGTGACTTGATTGACCTGGGCATGCTGATGGGCAGGGAATTGGACTGGGATATAATAATAGATGAGTGCGTCAGCCAGCACACCGAAGATGTAAAATGGGTATTCTGGGTTTATGAGCAGCTTTGCAGGTTTGAGGAGTCTGAGAAAAAGCCAATTCCGGCCAAGCAGAGATTTTTCAAGGTGTGTACGGATAACTGGCAGAAGAAGCCCAAAGATTGGATGTATGGCTTCTCAGAAGAGCAAATCAGCAAGCACATTCCTGCCATGTACCAGAGCCAAGTGCTTAAATCTCTGAAGAAAAAATAAGCCGGTAGGGAGACTTCTCTTTCATATTTGGAAAGAATGGATTTAAGGCAGTGTGGCTCGTCAGGAATGAGCATAATAAGCTTACTGCGATGCTGAAGGAGGATTATTGAAAGCGAAACATTTATATAAGTGATAGCACATACTTATGTGTGGTGATACATATGGCAAACATGACTTTATCAATGCCGGATAATGTAAGCGAGGAGATGAAGCAATTTTCAGAAGTGAAGTGGAGTGAAGTGGCAAGAAAAGCCATCATAGATAAAATAGAAACCCTGAAGATTGCACAGAAACTGGCAAGCAAAAGCAAACTGACAAAAAAGGATATAAACGAGTTCAGCAGGAAAGTCAAGTCTTCGGCAACAAAAAGGTTTTTGGCATGAATATAATACTGGACTCAAATGTCCTGTTCTCCGCATTGATTAAGGATTCAGTTACAAGAGAGCTAATCCTTGAATATGACGGCTGCTTTCTTTTTCCGGCATTCATTTTTGAGGAGATGGATAAGCATAAGCAGGAATTAATGGATAAATCAGGAATGGAGAAAGATGATTTTAATAGCCTATTACAACTGCTGCTTAGCAGAGTGCTTATCATTCCCTCTACACGCTTGTTGCCTTTCAGGGCGGAGGCAGTTGGTATAGTTAAGGATATTGATATAAATGACTCTATCTTTATAGCCTGTGCTCTTGCCAATGATGACAGCATACTCTGGTCAGATGATAAAAAGCTGAAAAAACAGAACAGGGTTAAAGTTCTGAATACGGGCGAAATAAGAAAAATAATCAAAAAATAAAAAACAAATTATTTAATCACTTATCCTTCATGCCGTCAAGGCTCGCATAGAAAATGCCCATATCCCTCAATTCTTTCTGAAGAATTTCTCCAAGATATGCTTACTGCGATGCTAAAGGAGGATTATTGAGAAAGCATAAAATGCATGAAAAAGCAATCAATAGTTATAAAATGATGCAGTATACAATAGTTATAATATCTATTACAAAATACATGATTTTATAATAAATCCTTATAATTTTATACATAATAGAAAGATTTATTAACCTATGCGCTTTGGAGGCTTAAGCATGGTAAAAAAATATGATGTATTTGAATACATGTACAGCAAAGGCGGCCCATTCAGGCCTGAAGAGATAGCCAATGCATTTAAGAAAAGCAGCATTAGTTATCATGGTATTTACAATATCCTTCTCGACCTTAGGAGATTAAAGCTCATCGCAAAAAACGAGTACGGCTTCCAGGCAAAAAGGAATGAGAAAAATGACTTGCTCTATAAGATGATCAAATTCTGCCTGAAGAACGATATCAATTACAATGATTTCCTCGACAGCAAGATTGCTGCCTTTATCAGTGAAACATTCCTGAAAAAGAGAATAACAGCCAAGGAGGTAGATATAGACCAAAGGACATTCTCAAAATATACAGGCATCCTTGAAAAAAGCGGCTTTCTAATACCCATCTCCAGGAAGCCCTTTACTGCCACAATCCCCTATAATACTTTTTTGCGCGACCTGACAGCCTATTTTGGGAAGAAGGTGCTTGTAGCCAAGGCAAAACAAGATGAATACCTTGAGGAGATTGGCAAGGAGATTATTCGCTTCAACAAATTAAGGAGCCGAAATGAAGCAAGGTACAGGCGCATTGCAAATGAATGCGAGATTAAGTTTATTCAGCACAGCTTGAGCATAGAGGGAAACCCTATAACGCTGCCAGACACAATAAAGCTGCTGAAAGAGCGAATTGTGCCATCTGAATATAGCACAGAAAGCATCCTGGAGTTGCAGAATTATCAAAATGCAATCAGCCAGATGAATAAAGATGCAGAAGAAGGGAAGCCTCTCACGAAGGAATCAATACTCAATTATCATAGAATAGCAATGCTGCATCGGGCAGATATAGCTGGCAAAATACGGGTTCGCTCTGTGGTTATACGTGGAAATCCTGATTATGGCACCGCTAATGCAAAGAGCATAGAGCCAAGGCTTGACAGCCTGATAAACAAATATAACCAATTCATCAGCAGGAAAAAAAACTCATTGAAAGATATCCTTGATTTTGCGGCATATTTTCATAATGAATTTCAGCACATCCACCCGTTTGAGGATGGCAATAGCCGGACAACAAGATTGATTGCATTTCATATTCTTAGAACGCAGAATATACCTATCCTTGATATTCCGCTCGGATTGCTTGAATCTTATATTTTTTCCACAAAGGGCGCAAAGAAAAGGGATGACAAGAGCCTCAATCAAGTGCTGCAACAAATTGTTCTTTATAACCTAAAGATTATGGATGAAAAACTATCTTAAAGAAAAAAATAAAAAACAATTATCATTCAATCATAATCCGATTATATATCTGATATTGGAGAATGAATGCCTTAAGCTTGCTGCGATGCTGCCTCAGGATTATTGATATAAGATAGTTTGACGCTTTATTTTCTATATTCTGGCGGAATGAGATTCGCAAATTTTTCTCCCCTAGCTACAATGTCCTCTATGCTAATATAATCCAGATGAGGATTATTCCATGGCTGCAATTGCATCCTTGAATATCTTGCAAACCTGTCGGGAATGGGAAGCTCATTTTCTCCTGCCTTTTTGGCAATCCATGCCATTCTCCCTTCCAAGACATGATGAATCGGATGCCTTCCGAACAAGGAGCAAACATTTTCCAGAAGAGTTAAAACTTCATTATTTCTGTCTTCAGATAGCTCATCTTTGCTTTTATGAAGCATCTCCGCATACCGGCTTAATAGGTATCTGGTATAAACTATCAATCCCTCCTGCACCTTAAATGCAGCACATTCACTTTTAGCCCCGTAATCTACCGCCAAATCCAAGTCGTCACTTTTCGCTTGCAGGGCAAGTTCTCTGATGATGTCCAAAGTTTCATAAAAATCTGGCGGCATGCATCCTCTCATATATGCTGCAAATGCTATTCTTTTAATAAATATTTGCGCCGATTTGCTAAAAAAATAAAAAA
>JAGVYS010000022.1 GCA_018303125.1 Candidatus Woesearchaeota archaeon
ACCTGTATGCAGGTTTCTTGCCATAAACAAGTCAGTAATTCCTTTTACTTTCTGTCCGTAAGGAATATGGTAATATCCCCTAAACGTATATTTCTGCCCACCATAAGCCTTTATGGCTGTCTTGCCTTTCTCGTCGAAAGAAATGACAACACTATTTGTCGGGCAGTATGCGATGGCCTGCTCTACCTCAAGTTTTTTTTATCAAACTCCTTGTCGGGAGAGTACTGCCATCGCTTGCTTCTTTTGAGCCTTGCGCCGGACTCATCCAAAATTTGCCTGACAGTCTCTATGCTTATCGAGCCGACCACTTTGTAGTCGACAAGATGGCTTTTGAACCTTGGCAAGGTCCACGTTGTGTAATGTAAGCCAAAATCCTTTGGCTGCTTAGAAAAATGCATCAGAATTATTGTCTTTACAGCGTCGGTGAATCTAGGGGTAGCTCCTTTTGCTTTGCCTCTTTGCAAAGCAACCAGTCCTTTATCGTTAAATGATTTTATTGCCCACCTTACTTTTCTTATTTCACAGCTAAGTCTTTGCTCTATCTCTTTGGCTGTTAATTTTTGAGAGGAAAAAGAGATTATTTTCGCTCGGTCTCGAGTAAATACATTTTGTGATTTTGCTCCTTTGTCAAGTCCTGCTTTTTCTTCTGCGGTAATCAGTCTCACAAAAACCTCGGGTTTTCTACCCCCTCCTTTTTTTCTTTTAGCTTTGTGTATAGGCTCTAAAGCGCCGATATACGTTTTTTTGTGTTTTACTTTTTTCCCTTCTCTATAATTTTCAACAGCATACTTGTATTTTCTTCCTTTGATTGTGTAGATTTCGTAGTGCATTGACATCACCTAAACTAGTTAAGGGCTACATATATATAAATCTTTCGAGAGAAATGTAAGAAAGTAGCCAGTAGTTTAATAGAACCTATAATCAACTAGACAGTGTAATTAACTAATTCCTAAGAAGGCTATGCCAAGCCATTGATATTCTCTTTTGCTTTGATTGATATTCAACTAATGCAGAAACAACAGGAATGACCACAAGTAAAAGAGGGACAGCATATCTAATGCCAAAAACATCATTTTCAAGACTCATCAAACTAACAAAAAATTCCCTAAATTGTAACCAAAGTATTAACTCTATTGCTGATACCATTTCTGTAATAATAAAGTAACCTATCAATTGAAATAAATATCTGATTTTCATTTTAACCATAAAATAATTGTGTGCAATAAAAATCGTTTTTGTTTTGAACAACTCCAACACCAATTAAAGAAAAATTTGAATTTAGCATATTTTCTCTATGTCCCTGACTTTTCATCCATGATTTATGTTGTGCAAAAGCAATATCTTTTGTTGTTATAATCAAATGTTTAAATCCTTTAACTCTTCCTTTATATATTAACCCGACATTTTCTCCACTATAACCTCTATAAAAAATTAATTTTATGAAATCCCAAAATGATTTACTGGTTAAAGAATTCCCAGCTCTATGCACACCATCCCCATGCCAGATTTTTCTTTCTCTTGCCATTTTTCCACTATGGATTCTCGCAATTTTTATTAAACCCCAGTTTGTCCTGAATGTGGTAATCCCTCTTTTCTTTCTTGCAGAGTTTGCGTATTTTACTATCCATCTCTCAATTTGTGCACAATGATTTTTACCCATCTCAACATTCATCCTATAACAATCGCAGGTTTTCCAGGAGAAGCATTCATTGCTTTCTTATCTTTGCTCTCTTCTGCCTTCTCTATTATAACTTCTGCCTTCAGCTGCTCCTCAAGGTAGCTCTTTGCAGCAACAAGATTTTCAAGCTCCTTCTTCTGGCCAAGAATTGTCTGCGGCATCTTGGAAGGAGTTTTCAGAATAGATAGCACAATACCAGAAACCTCCTTTGCATGCTTTTTCAGCTCTTTCTCATCAAGGCATATCTGCATAAGCGCCTTGGCATCCCTTGTCTTTACCATCTCCTCCTGAAGAAGGCTGTACAATAAGTATTTCCACTCATGGCACACGATAATGTTTATCTTTTTGGGCTCTTTTATCCCAGTAAGCTCGATCACCTTGCGCACATCAGACATTATTGCAGAAACATTCTCCTCAGCAGCCTCTGCCTCATGGTCTATTTTTGATTCGTCAAATGATGGCCATTTTTCCAGTGATATCATTTCCTCGCCGCCAAGCTCTTCCCACATTTCCTCTGAAATATGCGGGGCAAAGGGTGATATTAGCAGGGCAGATGTTTTCAATGCATCATAATAAGTCTCTTTATGCACTTCCTTCTCCTTGTACTTGTAAATATCATTCACGAAGCTCATTACAGAGCCTATGGCAAGGCTGAACTTGAACTCCTCCATGAATTCAGAGCATTTCTTTATTGTCTTGTGCATCTTTGAAATAAGATGTTTGTCGCTATTGTTTGTTTCATCTCTAAATGCAGGATTTTCTTCTAGCAGGGCATAGAGCCTGTTGAGGAATCTGTATGAGCCATTAACTCCATTGTCGCTCCACTCAAGCTCCTTTTCAGGAAGCGCAGCAAATAGTATGAATAACCTTGCTGTATCGGGTCCATATTTCGCTATAATCTCATCAGGACTTACAACATTCCCTAGGCTCTTTGACATCTTGGCGCCATCCTTTACTACCATTCCCTGTGTCAGCAGCCTTAAGAAAGGCTCGTTCACATTTGTCATGCCCAGATCCCTTAATGCCTTGGTAAAAAACCTTGAATAAAGAAGATGAAGGATTGCATGCTCTATCCCACCTATATACTGGTCAACAGGCATCCAATAAGACACTTGCTTTCCGAAAGGCATCTTGTCATTCTTAGGATCGCAGTATCTCATGAAGTACCATGAGGAATCAACAAAAGTGTCCATTGTGTCTGTTTCTCTCTTGGCTTCACTCCTGCATTTTGGGCATTTGCATTTTGTGAATTTCTCTGAGGTCTCCAGCGGGTTTCCTGAGCCTGTGAATTTCACATCCTTTGGGAGAGTAACTGGCAGATTATTTTCAGGGACAATCCCGCATTTTTTGCAGTATACTATGGGTATTGGCGTCCCCCAGTATCTCTGCCTTGACACAAGCCAGTCCCTTAGCTTGTAGCTTACAGTTTTCTTCCCATATTTTTTCCTCTCAATCCAGTCAGCCATCATTGGCAGTGCTTCTCTGTTGTGCAATCCAGAAAACTCCCCTGAATCAAACAATACGCCATCTCCTGTGTAAGCCCTTCCAGCCTTTTCAGGGTTTATCGGCGAGCCATCTTCTGATATTACAAATCTGAGTGGAATCTTGTACTTTCTAGCAAATTCGAAATCCCTCTGGTCATGCGCATCTGCCATGACTATTCCAGTGCCATAATCCATAAGAACAAAGTTTGCGGCATAAAGTGGTATCTTCTCATTATTTACAGGATTTATGGCATACTTTCCAAGGAAGCACCCTATCTTGTCCTTTCCCTCAGGGGTTGTCCTCTCAACAATAGGTTGCTTCTTTATTATCTCAAAAGTCCTGTCAAATTCATCTTCATATTTAGTCCCTTTTACAATATCCTTTGCAAGAGGGTGCTCAGGCGCTATGACGAGGTACGTAACGCTGTATATAGTATCACACCTTGTTGTGAAGGCAGGCAATACATTGTCTTCAAGCCTGAAATATATCTCAGTTCCCTCACTCTTGCCTATCCAGTTCCTCTGCATTGTCTTTACCCTGTCAGGCCACTCTTTAAGGTCATCAATTCCGCTAAGCAATTCCTCAGCATATTTTGTTATCCTGAAATACCACTGCTCAAGCTCTGTTTGCGTAACCTCATTGCTGCATCTCCAGCATTTACCGTCTATGACCTGCTCATTGGCAAGAACCGTTGAGCAGTCAGGGCACCAGTTGACAAAAGATTTTTTCTTGTAAGCCAAGCCATTCTCAAGGAATTTAAGGAATATCCATTGGTTCCATTTGTAGTAATCAGGAGTGCAGCTCTGCACTTGCCTCTCCCAGTCATAGCTCAAGCCTATTGACTTCTGCTGGCCCTTTATCTTGTTTATGTTGTCCCATGTCCATTTTTCAGGGTCAACCTTATTCTTTATGGCAGCGTTTTCAGCAGGCAGGCCAAAAGCATCGTAGCCCATAGGGTACAATACATTGAAGCCTCTCATCCTCTTGTATCTTGCGAAAGCATCCCCTATGGAATAATTTCTCAGGTGACCCATGTGCAGGGACGATGACGGGTACGGATACATCTCAAGCACATAGAACTTTTCCTTTCCTTTCTGCTCATTTGACTTGAAGATTTCCTCTTCTTCCCATGCCTTCTGCCACTTCTTTGCTATTTTATTTAAATCTAGCATAGAACGAAGAATAGAATTGGCTTATTTAAAGATTGCCGATAACTGAATAAAAAATAAGAAAAATCTCTAATTCTTCTTGAACTCTGCGATTGTTTCAATCAAATCAACATGGCCAAGCATCATAGCCCTGCAGCAGTATCTTTCAAGCCCGAGGGCATCAAGTACCTTTTTTCTGTCCTCTCCTTTCCCTACTCTCTCCTTAAACTGCTCCCATAGGTGCCCTATTGGCTTCCCGCAGCTCCAGCATCTTATTGGCGTTATCATCTTTACCTGTAGGATTTCTGCCTCTTTGCCCTTGGCTTTGAATCATTTGGTTTTGAAGGCTCTGGCATTCTTACATCAGCAACAAGCAAATGCCTGTCATATTTAAGGAACACATTCCTTAGCTTGTCATTCTTTGAATACTCTGCGAGTGACCTTGCGATAGCAAGCCTCGCAGCGTCTGCTTGGCCTGATATCCCTCCTCCAGTCACAGTAACATCTATATTAACATTGTTTGCCATATCCTCTGAAAGTATCAATGGCTCCATAAGCTTCATTCTAAGTATTCTGGGATAAAAATTCTCAAGGTTTATTTTGTTTATCCTTACTATGCCTGTTCCATCCCTTATAGTAGCACGTGCTATTGCCCTTTTCCTCTTTCCGGATATGTGCACTATTTTCATTTTTGCATTCCCAAGCCGATGCTTATGTCCTTTATCCTTACATAATTTGTCTTGACTCTTGAGATGTGGGCGCCTTCTATAATAAGCTTCTCCTTCCCTTCAAACTCCTTAGGCATCCCGATATAGCACATGACTCTCTTGTATGCTTCCCTTCCTCTTGATTTTTTGAATGGAAGCATTCCCCTAACAATCCTTCTGACGATTTTTTCAGGCGCCCTGTGTAGGAAAGGTCCCTTGAATGTTCCTAAGTTCTTTTTCCTGATGTATTTTTCAATCACTTCTTTTTTTCTGCCTGTTATCAGGGCACTCTCGCAGTTAACTATGTCTATAGTTTCCCCTAGCAGTGCCTTCTTGGCAGCTATTGTGGATATTCTGCCTACAATCATATCCTTTGCATCGATTATCATCCGAGTATCCTCACTTTTTTCCCTTCAGCATTCCCTTTTACCATCTCGGAAATAGGAATTATTTTTGAGCCTGACTGCTCTAGCTTCGCCAATGCACTGCCTGAGAACTTCATCGCAGATATTACTACCTTATGGTCAAGCTCCCCTCCTCCAAGCACTTTTCCAGGCACAACTATAAACTCATTCTCCTTTGTGAATCTGTTTATCCTTGAAAGATTGACTTCCCTCATACTGCGGGTGGGCTTTGAGAGCTCAGATGCTATTCTATCAGCTAACTTTGACTCTTTCGAACTCATTTCTTTTGTTTTTTCCGTCAGTTCTTGGTTGCTTTTTTTCATTTTTTTACATATGCGGGGAACGGGATTCGAACCCGCGCAGCCACTAAGGCATACGGCTTTTGAATTTAATCCTCAACCGTACTCTTTTGACCAGGCTCAGACATCCCCGCATTTTCACTTTTCTTTAATGAGCCCGCAGACTTCATCCAATTGCATATTTATCTGCTCTATGGCCTCGAGTACAATTTCTTTTGGGGTAAGCTGACCCCATGACTCAAGCACAAATATGAAACTATCTTCTTTCTTTTCTATCTCGATGAGCTTCGAAATACCATCACATGCATCAATCAGCTCAGGCCTATTTATCAAGCTCTTGTCAATCGAGCCGTCTTTTCCGAATATTTGCGGAGGATACTTATTTCTGAATTTTTCAAGAAGGGAAGAGTCATTGTTTACTGTAATCTTTGTTTCATTGTAATAATAAGCATGGCCTGGAGACCATTTTGAATGGTTCTTCCCTTTCCCTAAGACTGCAGTTGCCGCAAGCTCAAGGCTCTGGCCCTTTGAAAGTGTAGCTATAGGCATTCCTGGATAAACAGGCACAACAGACTTGTCGCTGCTTTCAAGCTCTGAGGCATAAACAATACACGGGCCCTTGGCTTTAAGAGTGAAGGTAACTCTTTGCTTTGCGCTTAGCTCTTCCATGCTTTTGTCAGGCCCTACAAATTCATATGACTTTAGGTCTGTCTTAAGTGGGATTAGGCCAAGCCTATGGGCTATTATTTCATCATATAACACTGAACCATTTTTCCTGAATTCAACTTCCTCTATTGCAAAAGTCAGTACTTCTTCTGATATTGCTCTCCTTATAGTATTAGCTATTGCAGGAGTAATCCCTCTCGCTAAAAAGGTTATCTTCATGCCATCTTTGCTTTTTTCCAATAGCTCTATCTCCATTTTTTCACCTAGACCCTTCTACCCCTCTTGCCCCCTTTTTTCCTGCATCCGTCATGCGGCAATGGAGTAACATCCTCGATTATGCCTATCCTTAAGCCCATTCTAGAAAGGGCCCTTATTGCAGCCTGCGCTCCAGGACCAGGGCTGTTAGGGCCGTTATGGCCACCGGGAGCCTTTATCTTTACATGTATCGCTCCGATTCCCTTGTCCCTTGCAATTTCAGCAGCTTTCTTGGCAGCCATCATTGCTGCTGTAGGCGAGGATTCCATTCTGTCGGATTTTACGACCTGGCCACCGCTGCTTAAGGCTATTGTTTCTGAGCTTGTTATGTCTGTTATGTGTATGATTGTATTGTTGTATGATGAGTAAATATGTGCGATTCCCCATCTTGTACTGTCTTTTATCATTGTTTCTCCACTGTTTCAGCTTTCTTTTCCTCAGTTTTCTGTGGAATAGCTCTCTCAGGGTGATTTGGGTCTGTCAAAGGAGAGATATCTGAGAATACTATCGTAGATTCCACCTCTGGTGTTACAAGGTAAGAAGGAGAGGTTACTATTGAATCATTGACCTTTATGTGCCTGTGTGTTATGAACTGTCTTGCCTGCTTCATGGTTCTTGCGAGGCCCTTCTTCACAACCAATGTCTGTAGCCTTCTCTCAAATATGTCCTTGGCAGTTATAACTAGTACAGCGTCCAAGTTATCTGTTTCCTTAAGGAATCCTTTTCTTACTAGTTTTTTTAATAGGAGTGCTTTTTCTTTCTCTGATTGTTTTGTAGAAAGTGAATTCAGCTTCTTTGCCTGTTTCTTGAAATCCCTGAGAATGGAAACCATCTTCCATATCTCTTTCTTGTTCTTTAGAGCATAATTTCTAGTTATATCTCTCTCTTCATCTATTCTTGCCTTTCCCCACGGGTGGTCTGGCGGTGAATACTTTTTCCTTATTTTTCTTGGGTCTCCCATTTTATTCAGCAGCCGCAGGAGCCTTTGCCTTAGCGCCCTTTACTACTCCTGTAGCTTTACCCTTATTTTTTCTGAAGTTTGACTTTGTCCTTTGGCCCCTTACAGGAAGACCGCTTGCATGCCTGACTCCCTTATAGGACTTTATTTTCTTCATGAGTTTTATATCATTATCTTGGATAAACTTGAGGTCATTTGTTATGATATGTGCATTCTTCCCTGTCTCTGGGTCATTTCTCCTGTTAAGCATCCAGGCAGGAGCATTAATCTTCTCATGGTTTTCTACAGCCGCCTTTATCTTGGCCAATTCGCTCTCGGTCAGCTCTCCTACTTTTTTGTCCTTTTGTATGCCAAGGAGATTGCAAATCATGTTAGAATAACTCGTGCCTACTCCCTTTATCTTGGTAAGCTGGTGATATATCGCTCTCTCGCCATCTACGTCAACATTCGCTATTCTTATAATCTGTTTGATTTCAGCCATGTTTAAGGCGCATAGAAGTTCAACTGAACCCTATATGCGCTTACAGAGTAAACTCGGGTTTACTATTCAGAGTGTTCAAAAGGCATTTATAAAGTTTTCGTAGAAAAATTTTAGTCCCTTCACCTAACACGCTTATCTGAGTCCCGAAAACCTAACAGCACCCCGGTTTACCGGATTTTAAGCGGAATTTTCCTGAAATGGCCTATGCCAGAAATTGCAAGCCCGGGTATTATTAAGGCAGCCCCATACGTCATTCCGACTAAAAATGGGTTCATTGGGACATTAGTGTTTCCAAATAACGCAACAGCCCATTTCACGCCAGACAGAAGGTAAATGTTAAGCACTGCCAGCATCGGCAATGCTACTCTAAGCAGGAAATGCTTGTCCCTGTCAAGCTTTTCAATCTCCATGAGCGGCATTTCAATCAGCCATCCGAACATAATGCCTAGTGCTACAGCCATGCCATAAATCAGCAATGGCGCGAGGAATATGGAAGAAATTGAAAGGAAGAAATCAACTATTATGCATGCAAAAATCACTAGAAGAAAAGCCAGCCAATGCACTGCATCATCTAAAAGCCTTATCAGCGCGCCTTTCTCCTTTTCAGCTTTAAGGAATACTCTGGCAGCTCTTCTTATGTTTTTTTCGTCCCATCTTTTTTCATTTTTAAGGGTTTTTTTCACAGTGACATCATTGCAGCAAGCTCTGCCATTGCAGAGGAAATTTGCGATTTTGGATAGAGAAGAACAACAGGGTGCCTCTTGTTCGCGGCATCTATTATGCGCTCGTCATGCCTTATCTCTGCAAGTATCTTCTTCCCGAGTATTGCCTCAACATTGCTTTTTTCAGTGTCCCTTCTCCTGTTAAGGATGACGCCAATTATATTCATCCCTTTAGCTTCCATGCTGTTTATCATGTCCCTGCTTTTCACAATGCTTTCATAGCTATCATTTGATACTATGATATTTTCATCGGAGCAATGCAGAATAGAATTAAGGGAAGGCCCATATGAAGAGGAATCAACAATTATTACTTCTGATTTTCCAAGCAATCCAAGCAGGGCATCGTTTATCTTTAGATGTATCTCGTCATCATGCTTCTCCTCAATCATGGAAGGCACTATCTTCAATCCTGAAGGATGATGTAAAACAGCGTTTTCAATTGACTCTTCTCCACGAAGGCATTCATTTAGGTATACCTGCGGGAATATGTTTGCGTATGTGCTTATATCTGGGGAATATATGCTGGCATCGAGAAGCAGCGCATCAGTCTTCTGCTTGACAAATGCAATTCCCAGGTTCAGGGCCACTGTGCTTTTTCCTGTGCCTCCAGGGCCGACAATCTGTATTATCCTTGTCATTCTTCTTCACTATCTACATATGGCTCAATCGACTTCTTGAGGAAAGATAAAAATTCTGTTGTAATGTCATAATACTCCTTTATCTTGTCTATGTCTATCTCAAGTTTCTCTCCATCAAGCTCAGTAGTCATTGTGACATGTCTCCTGAACTCTTCCCTTTTTCCATACGGCTCTCTCATAATCCTCCTGAGCTTTAGGTATAGGTTCATAGAAGTTTCAACCTGCTTGCTTTTTATGTTCTCCAAGACAATCATTGCCTTCCCAACAGGATTATCAGGGACAGTAGGAGCTAGTTTTTCTTCCTTCAGAAATTCAATGAAGCACTCTACCGAGTTTTCATAAGTGGAGATTATCCTTTCTATCGCGCTCCTTATTATGTCAACAGTCCTAGTGTATTTCAGGCTTACGTGGTATAAATGGTCGACCCTCTTGAATTCTTCTACAGATTCCCGGTATTTCTCTAGCATGCTCATACTATTCTCCATGGAGTATAATTATTTTTACCTTTTTCCTTGCATATTTCTTTGGTATAGATATTCTAGTGCTGGTGCTATATGATTCTATCTTTCCGTCTATTATCTCCTCAACATTGTCTATCACTACTTTCATTTTAGGTATATTAGGGTATTAATCAGGTATTATAATTGTATCGTATATAAATATTATCCAAAATGTCGTGAGCATATCTTTTGTCAGCAAGTTATTTGGAGAAGGAATGATTCAGTAATCAATCAGCCTTATTCTGTAGATCCATTATAGCAGCGGCAAGGTCCCCCTTATTTTTTGTTATGGCCTCTTTTGCCATTTCCTCGCTTACTCCAGTCTGCTCAACAACGGTATTTATGTCGTCTTCATTTATCTCAGGACTAGAATCAATTTCCTCTTCTTCAGAAGAGCCAACAATTTGCCAGCTCTCCTGGCCCATCATATTTACCTTACTTACAGAAGGGTTCCTAAAAATAATCTTCTTGTCTTCTGTAACTATTATGACTTCCTTCGCATCTATTTCCTGCTGCTGCACGCCCATCTTCTTCATGGCCTGCTTCAGCATTCTTGGGTTCATTCCTGGAATCATATGCCAATGATTCTTCCGCCGTAAGCATATAGAACTATCATGACTGCCATTATTATGATACACAGCAACACAATGTGCCCGGGCTTGAACTCTATTTTGCTTTTGTACTCGTCAAAATATCTTACAAGCCCACCTATTCCAGAAGGCATTGAAATTCTGTCCTGTGACATAATAGCATTAGTTGCACTTTTATTTAAAAAAGTATCGTCATTCGAGATAATCATAAAGAAAATGCAGGATAGGAATAAGCCGCCTTTTGTAAGAGCCCATTACAAGGCAAAAGCTTCGATGGCTCTCTTAGCATTTAACTAAGCGTCATAAAGACTTGCTCCAGCCGGATCTCATCGTTTCATCCATTCCCTTGCCAACGTCTGCCGGTTATCTCAGTTTCGTTACCGAAACCCTCGCGAGCGTCATCCTAAGCAAAGGTGGTCTCGTTTCTGAATGGTTGTCATCCGTTTCCGGATCCTCCGAAGAGGCAGCCTTTCAACCCTTTCGGGAGGGAGGGCGGACTTTCCTCAGCACTAAGCCGAGAGCTAAGTACCTATCCTGCAGAAATTAGAGTCTTTCTATGATATATAAACCTTGTTCTGGGCTTATCGAAAGCCTATTTTGTGCTGTTTTTGGCAAGTTTCATGATGCAGAAATTCTCCTCTCCTTGCCATACCTTCCTTTCTTCCAGTATACTAAATTTATGCTCTTTAGCCTTCTCCTTCACTTCCTCAGTATTCTTTACGCAGGCAACTATTCTTCCAGAAGGCTTCAGCACAAACTCCACCTGATGGAAGAACTCAGAATAAACTTTCATTATTTCCTTCCTGTTGGAGTACCTGCCTATTACAGGCAAGCAAGTAACTATCCTGTCTATGCTTTCACTCTCGAATTTTGTGTCAAGCCACTCTATATCCAGCCTTGAGAAGCTTATTGCCTTATGTATGCCAGCCACCTTTGCATTTTTCCTTGCAGCGTCAACATTCTTGAACTGCGAATCTATTGCAAATATGTTGTTCTTCTCAGTATTTTTTTTGGAATCCAAGCCATCAAAATCAAATTCAGTGAATTTCATGAATGGGAACTTTTTGTCAAAAAACCTTACAGGGAACATGTTATTGTAAATGGCAGCCTCTATAGCTATGCTTCCTGAGACACAGAATGGGTCAAGCAATGCCTCTCCTCTCTTGTAGCCAGACATTCTTACCATGCAATAGGCTATGTTTGATTTTATGTTTCTAGGCGAGGAAAAAAGCCTGTAGCTTCTCTTGCTCATCCCCTCTCCAGAATAATCAATGCATATGTATGCATGCCCACCAATTATATGGACATCAACGGTTATATCTGGTTTTGCAAGGTCTACTCTCAGCTTGCTTTTCTTTTCCAGTATTGATTTCCCAGTCTCCATATTTATTTCTTCTGCGCTTAGCTGTGAGTCGATAACAGAAGAGCTTACCCTGAAACTCTGGCCAGGCCATTTGCTAAGCTTTTCATAAGGGAATCCTGAGCATATGTCTTGGATTGAGCCAATTTCAAAATGAGAGAGTATCTCAGCTGCAGTATCTATTGATTGGGAAAGATAAGATACTTTGCATATCTCTTCCTTGGAAGAAACATCGAATATCACTCTCTCATTTGATGGAACTGCCTTCCCGCCTGTAATCTCTTTTATTTCCGATGCAGAAATATCTTCAATGCCTTTGTTTGTAGTAGCAATTCCTTCCATGTTATTCCTGGCCATCCTCAGTTACTATCTTAGCCATGGAAACCACCTTGTCGCCCTCATGGAGCCTCATTATCCTTACTCCTTGCGTATTCCTTCCTATTAATGGTATCTCATTAGAGCCTGTCCTTATGACTATCCCCTTCCTTGTTATTGTCATGAAATCCTCTTTGTCAACGCTTAGCACATCTACCACATCGCCGTTCCTCTCGCTGGTAATTATGTTTATTACTCCCTTGCCGGCCCTTCCTATGAGCCTGTATTCAGAAACGTTTGTCCTCTTCCCGAAACCATTCTCAGTTATTGACAGCAAAGTCTTGGTTTCATCAGCCAGCACCATTGATATAACTTCATCACCCTCTTCCAGTGTTATGCCTCTTACGCCCATTGAGTTCCTGCCAACCGGCCTTACGTCATTCTCGTCGAATCTTATGGCTATACCTTTTTTTGTTGCGAGTATTATCTGCTGTTTCCCATCAGTTAGCTTTACGTCAGTAAGCCTGTCATCCTGCTGGAGGTTTATCGCTATTATACCTCCTCTCCTTGGCCTAGAGTATGAGTCAAGGGATGTTTTCTTTATCACTCCCTTTCTTGTTGCCATGATGAGATATTTTCCGCTGGAAAATTCATTTATCGGTATGTAAGCCGTTATCTTTTCCTCTTTCTCTATTCCAATCAGGTTTATTATCGGCTTTCCGCCTGACTGCCTTCCGCCTTCAGGAAGATAGTATGCCTTGAGCCAGTGGACATTCCCCCTGTCCGTGAAAAACAGCAGGTATGAGTGCGTGTTTGCCATGAAGATGTCCCTTACAAAGTCCTCTTCCTTTGCATTCGTGGCTATTATCCCCATCCCGCCCCTTTTCTGCTGCCTGTAGGAATCTAGTCCCTGCCTCTTTATGTAGCCCCTTGAAGTAACGGTTATTGCTGTCTCGCTTTTTTCAACGAGGTCTTCCATCTCTAGCTCCGTCACTTCCTCCTCGCTTATCTGAGTCCTTCTCTCATCCCTGTATTTTTCCTTCATTGCATTCAATTCGTTTTTTATTATTGAATAAATCTCCTGCTCACTGGAAAGTATCCTACTATAATTCGCTATCTGCTCAAGTAGGCCTTTCCTTTCTTCCCTTATCTTATCCTGCTCAAGTGTCGCAAGCTTCTGCAGCTTGAGATCAAGTATTGCATTTGCCTGTATATCGCTTATCGAGAAATTACTAATCAGGGAAGCTCTTGCTTCCTCCACGGTCTTTGCAGTCTTTATCAGCGTTACAGCCATATCAACGTTGTCAAGCGCCTTTATTATCCCTTCCAGTATATGGGCCCTCTCCTCGGCTTTTTTCAGCTCAAACTTTGTCCTTCTTATTACAACTTTTTTCCTGTGCTCTATAAAGCACTCTATCATTGATTTTATGTTTAAGATTCTTGGCCTGTTTCCAACAAGTGAAAGCATTATTATGCCGAATGTTGTCTGCATTCTTGTCTGCTTGTAAAGCTGGTTTACAATCACATCTTCAGAAGCATCGTGCTTCAGTTCTATAACTACCCTCATCCCATCCCTGTCAGATTCATCTCTTATGTCAGAAATTCCGACTATCTTCTTATCCCTGACAAGCGAAGCTATCTCCTGTATCATCTCTGCCTTGTTCACCATATAAGGTATTTCAGTCACGATAATGCTTTTCCTGCTGCCCTTTTCCTCCATGTTGTATCTTGCCCTTATGACGACTTTCCCCCTTCCAGTTGAGTAAGCATTAAGCACGCCGTTTCTGCCGCATATTATCCCGCCGGTTGGAAAATCAGGGCCCTTTACCAGCTTGGTAAGGCTCTCTATGCCCACTGAAGGTTCATCAATTATTTTTATTGTGGCATCTATTATCTCGACAACATTATGTGGCGGTATGTTTGTGGCCATGCCAACAGCAATTCCTGAGGAACCATTGATGAGAAGGTTTGGCAGCTTTGCAGGAAGCACAGTTGGCTCCTGGAGGCTGCCGTCAAAATTGTCTACGAAATCGACAGTATCCTTGTCTATGTCAGTTAGCATCTCCTCTGAAATTATGTTCAGCCTTGCCTCGCTATATCTCATAGCGGCCGCGGAATCTCCGTCCACGCTGCCAAAATTTCCCTGCCCCTGTATTAGAGGATACCTCATTGAGAAATCCTGCACAAGCCTTACAAGTGCATCATAAATAGCAACATCGCCATGAGGATGGTACCTTCCTAAAGTATCACCGACAATTCTGGCGCTCTTCTTGAATGGCCTATTGTGCAGCATGCCATTTTCATACATTGAATAAAGAATTCTTCTATGCACGGGCTTAAGCCCGTCTCTTGCATCAGGAAGGGCCCTCCCTATAATTACACTCATCGCATAGCTGAGGTAGCTCTCCTTCATCTCCTCCTCTATTTCTCTGGGAAGGATTTCCTCTTTTGTGTTTTTTTCTTCAGGCATTTTACCAAGAAATTTTACATAAAAAGAATAGTCGGAGCTTTATAAGGATTTCGATGAAATTTTTAGCTTATAGGCTCTATAAATCAAAAATTATCAAGCCTTTTTCTGCACTATGTTTTGCCTTACGCTATATGACTTGCCGCAGTAAACGCACGCCTTTCTTTTTCCGGTAATTATGCCGTCCCTGCACATATATTTCATTTCCGTCTTACACTTAGGGCATTTCAATGTGATTATCATTCGAGATTATCCTTCCTTGATTCAAAGAACTCGTCTATCTTTTTGCCTGCCTTCTCCAGGTCCTTTTCCTTCTCCTTGTCAATCTCCTTTTCTTTAATTTCTTCTTCTTTCTTTTCTGCTTCTACAACGTCTAGATTTCCAAGCTTCTGTTCCTGTTTCTCTGTCTCATATACTTTAAGTTCGTACTCTTTGCCATTTTCATCCACCAAGTCTATCTCAAAATTGCCGTCGGCTATCTTTCTCTCCTTCTCTGAAACGCGCTTTTCTTCCTCAGCCTTTTCCCTTTGTTCTTCCTTCAATTTTACAATTTCGTGTTCTTTCGACTCTATTGTCTTTGCAAGCTGCTCAAATCCCTTGAACCTCTGCTTCAGCTTGTCATGTGGCAAATCAAAATATTCAAAGAATTTCTCTGATAGTTTTATTAGCTTTGACCTGCCGTATCTCTGCCTTATTATGAATCCAAGCCTCTCCAGCTCAGTAAGATGGTCATAAGCCTTGTTGGTCCTTATCCTTATCAGCTCAGACTGTTTTATCGGATACTTGAATGCTATTGTCGCAAGAGTCTCCATTTGTGATTTTGTAAGGTCTGTCTCAGATATAAGGCCCCTCACAAGATGGCTGTATTCTTCCCTTGTTGTAAGCTTCCACATATTGCCTTCGTTCAGAAGAACTAGTGGGGTGTCCTTATTACCTTCAAGTTCAGCCTGTAGTTCAAGGAGAGCGTGCCTTGTTTCATCCGGATTCTTTTTGCATAACCCCGCTATCTCTTCCAAAGTAAGGTATTTTCCGGAGGAGAACAGAATCGCCTCAATGCTCTTTTTTAGTTCCCTCATTTTTTCCTATTATATATCTTCCCTCTTCTTTCTTTAATTTTCCTTCTTTGACAAGTATACCTAAGAATTTCTCAATTTCACTGCTTTCAATAC
Organism: Candidatus Woesearchaeota archaeon; assembly: GCA_018303125.1. Taxonomy (GTDB): domain Archaea; phylum Nanobdellota; class Nanobdellia; order Woesearchaeales; family WJIZ01; genus JAGVYS01. Next base: position 15,843 of record JAGVYS010000022.1, read on the forward strand.
CGGAAGACCTTGAAAGAGTCTCTGCATCATCTATTCCGAGCTTTATAGAAACAAGCAAATGGTTGTTTATCATCCTGTTCATGTTGTCCTTTAATATCGAATTCTCTGTACCCAACTTCTTTGCAATCATATCTACCGTATGCAGCTTGGCAAGCATGTCATTTATGAATTCAGTAAAGGTCCTTTCCTGAAACTTGAAGGATTCCGGTTTGATTATCTCAATGCTTGAAGGCATATAATCTATGCAGAAGTTAACAAGGCTTGTAATGCCCTTTACTACAATTTCTATCTCGGCAACAACCCCCCATAACTCATTATGTTCTTGAGGGGGAAGAATCTTTTCAGAAAGTAGCATAGTCGAACTATCCTCTTTTATCTTTCCGAGGTATTCCTTGATTTTGCTCTCTACATGCTCCTTTGGTTTGCCAAGTATCTCCAGAAGTGCCCTGAACCTAATTGGTTGCTCTATCATGTCAAAAAAAAACCAATGCAACTTTATATAATTATTGAGATTACAACACTAATCGGTAATATTTACTATTGCAGAGTGTTCATAAAACCTTTAATACATCAGCTTTCAATTAAGTGATATAGTAGGGAAAGGTTGCAGCAAATGGGGTTCCTAAAATTCAAGAGCAAAAACAAGAATGATTTAGATGATTCTCTGGACATTCCTCCTCCTCCTCCATTAGACAGGCCACAGTCTTCAGGTCCGCAAGGGATGGATGAATCTTATCCTAGGGGCCTTCCTGAATTCGATTTTCCTTCTCTTCCTGGCACGCCGCAGGAAAAGCCAATGTTTCCTCAGCAGGATTTCTCTATGCCATCAAAGCCTATTCCTTTAATGAAGCCCATGCCCACTTTTCCGGAGATGCCTGAAAATAAATTTCCTAGCAGCATGCCAGAAAAGCCTTTTGATGATTTATTCAGGCCCTCTTCTCCTATAGGCGAGCCACTAAAGGCTCAGCCTGAAATGCCTTCAAGAATAAAGATGAAATCAGCAATGAAGGAGCAGATTTTCATAGAAGTATCAAAATATAGGGATATAATGGCCGAGATAAGCAGGGTAAAAAAAGAACTTAAGCAGTCTGACAAGGAAGTGGGCGATCTTATTGGCGACATAGAAGACGAGGAAAAGCTATTCAATGCTCTTAATTCTAATCTGGATGATATAGAAAAAAGATTAGCCGAATTGGACAAGACTCTTTTCGGGTAGGTACACATGGATAAAATGCCTGTTTATGTAAAGCTGGATGACGACTCAAGTGTCCGCAATCTTATACCTGATTTACTTGGGCTTATTGCATCGGCAAAAGCTACTATACAGAAAATTAAGGACCTTTCAAAGGAAGAGGAATCAAAAGCTGAGCAATGGAAGGCAAATTCAGAAACCATACTAGCCAAGCTGGATATAGCCAAGGCAGGGCTTGAAGGTCCGGGAGCCATATGAAACAAATCAAGGCAAAGCATAAAAAAGACGGGGGTTTTTTCATAAGGGTCGAAAACCCGGCATCCATAAGGGTTTCTTTTCTTGAGGGCAATAAGAAAGTGCTGCAGTCTATGAGGCTTTTTCAGGAATTTAAGGAAATAAGGAAGGAAAAGATAGAACATAGGAAGATTCTTAGGAGAACCATCAAGCAGATAAGCGCCAATCTCAATATGCTAAAGGAGTCACTGCCTTTTATAGACATGGCCCTGCCGAAGGAAAAGCCTTCCGAAGATGTTGAGGCAGAGCCAGAAGTCAAGCAAGAAAAGCCTCAGACAGTTGACCATATAGAAGCTCAATTGAGGGAAATAGAGCAGAAGCTTTCTAGCATTAGTAAACAATAAATACAGAAACTGGTTCTTTGTTGCAATGCGGGGATGCCGGAGCGGCCAAATTAAGCCAAGCATGACTTGGTTTTAGGCCATACGGGACAGAGTTTAGTTGGTACTAAACGTCTATACTCAAGTCGTTTGAGTGATGAGGCATATGCCGATGAAATGCTCTGGGAGCCATCTGTTGGCTTAGTGCCTACGTGGGTTCAAATCCTACTCCCCGCATTTTTACTTTCAAGAACGTTGATAGAATAAGGATAAGATGGCAAGGAAAAACATAACTTACAACCAACCACTGGAGAAAGAGATTGGTTTCTCAAGAGCTGTTAGGATTGGCAATATAATAGCTGTTACCGGCACTGCTTCGATTGCAAAAGATGGCTCAGTTTATGCCCGGGGGAACATTTATGGACAAGCAAAACGATGTCTTGAAATAATTAAGGATGTTATTGAGCAGTCTGGTGGGAAGTTAGATAATGTGATAAGAACAAGGATTTTTCTTAAGGACATAAAACAATGGAAAGAAGCAGCAAAAGCGCACGGGGAAATATTTTCAAGAATACAACCAGCATCCACTTTTATAGAAGTATCAGGATTCATTAACCCAGACTGGTTGATTGAAATAGAGGCAGATGCCGTGCTTGAAAATTAGCATGTTCAAATCCTACTTCCATTAAAATATTTTAAAAAATGGTGACCTGGGCTAGTTATGGCTGAAATAAAAATTTTGATAGAAGGATATGCAAGAAAAATTAAGAATGGGTGTGTGGCAAGTTCCACTACTTGTTTGATTGCAGCAGAAGGCAAAAAAATAATTACCGACCCAGGATGTAATCGTGAAAAGCTGTTGGCAGCACTAGCCAAAGAAGGCCTAACCACAAATGTAATCGACTATGTTTTTTTATCCCATTCTCATCCTGATCACATTTTGCTTGCAGGTATTTTTGAAAATGCAAAATTCATAACTTTTGATGCCCATTTAATGTATGACAAAGATGTAATGCTCAAATTCGATAAGCGCGCATTGGGAAAAGATATTGAGATTATTGAAACCCCGGGGCACGTCCCAGAGCATCTTTCACTTATAGTCAATACACCTAATGGGAAAATAGCAGTTGCTGGCGATATCATCTGGTGGTTTGATGGGGAAAAGCAAGTATTTGATATTCATCAAAAGGACTATTCACTAGCAAAAGGAACGGACATGGCCAAATTAATTGAGTCTCGTAGAATAATTTTAGAAATGGCAGACTATGTCATTCCTGGCCATGGGAAGATGTTTAAGGTAAACAAACATGGTGGTTTCTGATATCTCAACATTTCTCAGAAAAGATTAATAAAGCAGGCATGCTGGGAAGGCAGCAATGATAATCCATGCAATAGGCGGTTATGACGAGATAGGGAAGAACATGACCGCAGTTGAGGTAGGAGACGAAGCAGTCATATTCGATATGGGCATACATCTCGAGCCATACATCAAATATACAGAGGACGAGGACATGCAAAGGGTGTCTGTCCATGAAATGAGGCAGATAAAGGCCATACCAGATGACACAGTTATAGAAGGGTTATCAAGAAAAGTCAAGGCCATAATACCCTCGCATGCCCACCTTGACCATATCGGCGCGATACCTTACCTCTCCAGCAGCTACAAAGCCCCTATAGTATGCACTCCTTTTACAGCAGAAGTAATAAAGTCCATAATGAAGGAAGAGAAGTTAGTACTTAAGAATAGGATAAAGGTGCTTCACCCAAATTCAAGGCTTAAGGTATCTGATGGGCTTTCAATTGAGTTCATCAACATGACTCATTCTATTCCCCATACGGTCATGGTTGCCCTGCATACTCGCGATGGCACAGTCCTCTATGCCAACGACTTCAAGTTTGACAATTATCCTGTGCTGGGCAAGAAGCCAAATTATGAAAGGCTTAAGGAACTAGGCAAGGAAGGCGTAAAGTGTCTTATTTGCGATTCTACTAGGGCTTCAGAGCCTGTAAAGACTCCAAGCGAGAGCGTCGCCAGAGAAATGATGAAAGATGTCCTTTTAGGAGTGGAATCCAGTGGCAGGGCAATAATCGTTACAACCTTTTCCAGCCATCTTGCAAGATTGAAATCAATAATTGATATAGGGAAGGGGTTGAACAGGAAGCTGGTCTTCCTTGGAAGGAGCCTTGCGAAATATGTTGAAGCAGGAGAGAAAGCAGGTGTAGTTAATTTCTCCAAAGAAGTGGAGATAGTCAAATACAGCAAGAACATACAGAAGAGGCTAAAGGAGATACAGAAATCAGGTTCGGAAAAATATTTGCTTGTTGTCACAGGCCACCAAGGAGAGCCAAAGTCTACATTGTCGAAGATAGCCAGGGGCGAAGTGGATATGAAGCTAAGCCGGGATGACCACGTAATATTCTCATGCAATATCATACCCTCTCCTGTCAATAAGGCCAACAGGAAGGAGCTGGAGGACAATCTGCATAGAATGGGTGTCAGGATATTCAGGGATATCCACGTTTCCGGTCATGCAGCCAGGGAGGACTTAAGGGATTTGCTGAGCATGGTCAACCCAATGCATCTTGTGCCTGCGCATGGCGAGGAAAAGATGAAAATGTCCCTTGCAGACCTTGCTATGGAAAAAGGCTATAAATTAAACAAAAATGTGCATATATTGTCAAACGGTTCTTCACTCAATTTAAAATAATAAATTATTTATATTCATTCATGTTAGCAAAACAGGGGGAATGTTTATGATGAAATTAACTCTTGCCGGGCCTACTTATCTGAAAGAAAGCATTTCTATCATATCAGACTTGGTAAATGAAGCAAGGTTCAAGGTTACAAAGAATTCACTTGAGTTAATTGCAATGGACCCTGCAAACGTCGCGATGGTTCTTTTCAAGCTCCTAAGTTCTGCCTTTGTAGAATATGAATTGAAGCAGGATACAGAGATTGCCATAAATCTTAGCAACCTCAAGCAGGTCCTTAAAAGGGCAAAGTCTAATGACTCTGTTACTCTTGAGATGGAGGCAAGCAAGCTGAAGATACAGCTGAAAAGCAATACCACCAGGACATTCAACTTGCCTATAATTGAAATAGAGGAAAGGGAGCAAAAAGTCCCGGAGCTTAAATTTCCTGTGTCAATATCAATGCCATGTGATAGGCTGAATGAAGCTGTCGAGGATGCAAGCATTGTTGCAGAGTCCATGACATTTGAGGCCGAGACAGGGAAAATCAACATTAGCGCAGATGGCGACCTGTCCCAGGTAAAGATTGAGATATTGCAGGACGAGAATACTATCATTAATATGGACGGTTCTTCAAAAGTAAAATCAAAGTACAGCATTGAGTACCTCAAGAAGATGATGGGTGCATCAAAGCTGGCTAATAAGGTTGAGATATGCTTTGGAAAGGATTATCCCTTGAAACTCGAATACAAGGAAGTCGACAAGCTCATGCTAAGCTTCATTCTTGCGCCAAGAGTCGAGAATGACTAATAGGTACTGTTGAAAACCCTAAAGCCAGTATGAACTTTGGGGTCTTTTTGTTGTTTTTCGTCTATAAATACTAACATATTTCTTATCTAATTCTCCCATTGAGTAAGAGGAGGGTGTTTAAATATGTATTTGAGCATCCATCGACATGAATATAGGAGGTAATAACAATGGTAAAGGAAGCAGACAAATCGTTTTATACACTGGCACAAAAGGTGCTTTCTGAGCAGAAGAAGCCGATGCATTATGTAGACTTGACAAAGGAAATAATGAAAACAAAAGAGAGCAAAGGAAAGACTCCAGAAAGAACAGTGATTGCAGTCATTCAAAGAGACAAGCATAATGTGTTTGTCAGGATGGGCGATGGCGTGTTTGGATTAAGCTCGTTTAAAGAGGTCATAAAGTAAAGTCATGTTTGATAGCGTAGCTCGTAATTTCAATGTTGCAGCTCTGATGTTTCTTGCACCACGCCTCGCATTTCTTTGCCCATGATTTATCCCTGTACCAAAGCTTGCATTCCTCGCATTGATGCTTGTTTTCTTTTATTAAGACCATTTATAGTACCACACGTTTCAACCAAAAGTCAATATCTTATCAGATTCTTCAACCACTTTCAGTAAGTCCTGCATTGTTGATATTGGGCAGACATTGCTTGCTCCTTTGTGCCTGGATTTCAGGCATGTTCCGCAGGCTAAAATTTGACCTTTATTCTGCATGAATGCATCAGTCTGCTCTTTTACATTGTAATTCTCATCTTGAATCTCTTCAATCTCAACTCCTTTATTCATGAGAAACGCTTTTACTTCGTGGCTTGCTTTTAATGCTGTTACTCCGAATCTGAACGCATTCCAGACGACCTCTGGCTCGTTTGTTCCGATAACTATCCCTATCTTCATGCTTTTCACCTGTTTAGTTCTTTTCTCATTTCTTCATACTGCTTTTTGGAGATTTCTTCTTTTGCATATCTTTTCTTGAGTATATCCATTGCGTTTTCTTCTTTGCTTTGGGTGTTTGATTGAGCTGCTTTAATCAATGCATACACAAGCCAGATGACTGCTCCCCAGAACAAAATCATGAACAAGAATCCGAATCCCATTCCAAAGCCCATCATTCCATATCCGCCCATCCCAAAACTTCCAAAGAGGAAGAGCAGAGCTACTGCAACAAATACCCAAATCCATACGTTTTTGTTTTTTTCCATGATATTTACCTCTGCCTTTGCATTTTTTCAGCAAGGACATCCCTTAAAATGTCAAATGCCTTGATAATCTTTGGGTAAGCTATTCTGTAGTGGATGTTCTTGCCGTCTCTTCTTGAAGCAACTATTCCTTTGCTTTTCATGATTGCCAGATGTTGTGAGATGTTGGCTTGGCTCAGCTTTGTCTTTTCCATTAATGCAGTCACTGTCATTTCTTTCTCCCTGAGAAGATTAAGAATCTCAAGTCTTGTCGGGTTTGAGAATACCTTACACATCTCAGCATGCATTTCGTAAAGTTCCTTCATATAAACATATTAGAATGTTCTAATATATAAGAATGTTTCGGTCTAATTATACAAATTACATAAATAACCATTGCATTATCATCAGAATTCTATACTGATCTTACAGATGAGACTCTTGCCCGTATCTCAATTATCTCTTTTTGGTCAAGGACAATGTTTTTGCATTTGACCAGGAATGCAGGAGTCTTCTTCGTGATAAAATCATAGTTCTGGTCTGGCACTTGCCTGTTTACATAATACTGTGAGTCAATCCTTGCAGAGAATGCTTTATCGATAAGTTCAAAATCTTCTGGCGTAAAATGATCTTTCAGATATCGTTTTGTAAATTCTATTGTGCATGAGTGAATCTCACACTTAATTCCTATCTTCATAAGAAGAGAATAAATGCTGTTGTAGATTGTATAGTAAGCAGTTGTTAATTGCCAGTCCCTGCTCTTTGAAGTTTTCAAAGTGTCCAAAGCATCTTCAGCTTTAACAAGATAAGCGTCTCTAAGATTATCGCTTGGCTCTACAAGTTCAATTCCTTTCTTTTGGTTTAAGCACCATTTGATTTGATCCATTTTACAACCCTCCTGACAAATCCTTCTGC
>JAGVYS010000023.1 GCA_018303125.1 Candidatus Woesearchaeota archaeon
TTATTTTTAACATGCAAGTGGGCCCGTAGTTTAACCCGGACAGAACATCCGGCTTCGGACCGGACAATGGGGGTTCAAATCCTCCCGGGCTCGTAACCATTTTTACAAGCACAAATCATATAAACAATCAAATGGAGTTTCATTTATGGTTAAGGAAAAATCTGCAAATTATCTCCATACTATCTTGCTCGCAATAGTTTTAGTCATTTTAATAGCATTCTTAACCTATTCTTATGTGCAAAATAAATCCAATAATCTCGAAGAAGAATCTATTAACTTTTTTAAGGAATATTCCATTGCGCTGAATAATATCCATGTAGCTTCTAACCTATTCAATACCGCATCAATAAACCTGGATGTTGGGACTTATTACGCTCAGGCTAAAGATTACTCTTATGAATATGCAATAAGCTATTTTGATTTAGGAAAAAAGCAGTCTTTGGATGCCAGAGAATTGTTAATTAAAACTAAAATGAAACTACAAAACATGAGAGGCACTGTACAGAATTCATTTTTTAAAGATGATATTTTAAACAGGATTAAACAGGCAGAGTCTTTGGTGTCTGTGAATGATGATTTATATCTGCTTATTGATTATCAGGGAAAACAGCTTTATGAAGTCAATTATGGTTCAGAGTCAATGGCAGTAGAATACAAGAACAAATATGACGAATTAATACCTAGCTATAATGATAAATTGAAAAATTTAACTGAAATCCAAAATAAGATTGATTTATATTGGGACCAAGACTGGTATCCAGAATTTGAAGCAACAAGCGCAGATTAGTCACATTATTCCTATAGCTTAGATATATTTCTCGCTCCCTTTTCATGCCTAGGCTCATACGGGCAGTTAGTGCATCCGGAGCCGCAGCACTCTTCCTGCTCCAATAGCTGTTCCTTGCTAAGCGGTGCATATGATTCTTTCTTTTCCAAAATTATCAATGAGATAGTTTCAAAAGTATTTTATAACTCTTTCTGATGTCAAAGGCAAATGAGGGTAGGGAATAAGCATTTCAGGACAATATGGCTGAGTGAAGACAAAAAGAAAGTTGAGGCAATTGACCAAAGATTAATTCCTCATAAATTTATAATAGAAAAATTTGACAGAGTAACTGCTGTTGCAACAGCTATAAATGATATGCATGTCAGGGGAGCAGGGCTGATAGGAGCAGCAGCAGGATATGGCGTGTACTTGGCAGCATTGGAGAATCCTGATTATCGGCACTTGCAGGATGCAGGAAAAATGCTCATCGGAACAAGGCCAACTGCAATCAACCTTAAAAAAGCAGTTGATAGGCAGCTTGAAGCAGTTAAGAATTCAAAATCAGCCGGAGAAATTGTAAGGATTACAATGGAAACAGCTGGGAAGATTGCGGATGAGGATGCTGAATGCTGCAGGCTCATAGGCCAGCAAGGTCTTGGGCTTTTAGAGGACATAAGCAGGAAGAAAGATACTGTAAATGTGCTAACTCATTGCAATGCAGGATGGCTTGCCTTTGTTGACTATGGCTCAGCTCTTGCTCCTGTCTATGCAGCTTTTGACAAAGGCATAAATGTCCATGTCTGGGTAGGAGAGACAAGGCCGCAGAACCAAGGCTCAAGGCTTACAGCATGGGAGCTTCAGCAACACGGTATAAATTATACAATAGTTACGGACAGCTCTTCAGGCTTGCTGATGCAGAAAGGCCTTGTTGATATTGTAATAGTCGGAAGCGACAGGACAACTTATAATGGTTTTGTTGCCAACAAAATAGGCACGTACATGAAGGCACTTGCTGCAAAAGAACACGGAATACCCTTTTATGTTGCTCTACCTTCTTCGTCAATAGACTGGGAAATTGGAGATATAGAGGGAATTCCTATAGAGGAGAGGGGCCAGGATGAGGTAAAATATACTAGGGGAATGCACGGAAATGAAATCTCTAGCGTGCTTGTAGCACCAAGAGAAAGCAAAGCCCTTAACTATGCCTTTGATGTAACTCCACCTAAATTTGTTACAGGAATTATAACTGAAAAGGGAATATGCAAGGCAGATGAGAAAAGCATAGCAAAGCTGCATGGAAATGGAAGAAGGAATAAAGTTTAACTGCCGCTGGATAAAAGCCGGCATGAATGAGGATACAGAAGAATTAAACACATGGAGAGACAGGCTTCATGATCTTAAGCTTATAGGTGCTTATCAAAATGGAATAGGTTATGGAAATGTAAGCATGAGGATAGGGGAATCAGACGCATTTTTGATAACAGGCGCTGGAACAGGCGGAATGGATTCTCTTACCAAAGATTCTTACACCTTGGTTACGAGCTGCAATATAGAAGAGAACAGCATGGAATGCAAAGGGCCAATCAAGGCATCATCAGAGTCATTGAGCCATGCAATGCTTTACAGCCTTGACGGAGAGATAAAAAGTGTCCTTCATGTGCACTCCATTGAAATGTGGAAAAATCTATTTGGAAAGGTGTCAACCACAAAAAAAGGCATAGAGTACGGCACTCCTGAATTGGCCATGGATATCAAGAGGCTTTTTACCGATGGTCAACTAAGGAATGAAAAGATTCTGGTGATGGGTGGGCATATGGCAGGGATAATTGCCTTTGGAAGCAGCATAGGTGAGGCAGGAGAAACATTGCTGGATTATTTCAGGAAATCTGAGGAAAACAAATCTTTATAAATGGGGGCATTACCCCTGTCTAAGGCTATGGAGATAGCCGTTCTAATGCCGCAAGGCATGACAAAATGGCAACAGCATATGAAGTAGAAGCGGGTAAGCTTATAGAAGAAGCAGCCAAGGAATTGGCAAAATCTAATAATCTTACACCTCCAGTTTGGGCGAGCATGGTAAAGACAGGAATGGCCAAAAACAGGCCGCCTGTAAGAAACGATTGGTGGTACGTAAGGGCAGCTTCTGTTTTGAGGACAATTTACACATCAAAAGGCCCTATCGGAGTTCAAAAGCTCAGGGTGAAATACGGGAGCAAGAAGAACAGGGGGCATAAGCCAGAGAGGTTCTACAGGGGATCAGGGAAGATAATCAGGCTAATCCTGCAGCAGCTTGAGAAGGAAGGTTATATAGCCAAAGGAGAAGCGGGAGTGCACAAGGGAAGGGAAATAGCTCCAAAGGGAAGATCTTTTCTGGATAAGATTGCAACTTCATTATTGCCTCAGAAAGCCCAGAAAAAACCAGGGAAAAAAGAGGATAAGAAAGCGGAGAAAAAGCAGGAAGAGAAAGTTGACCTGGCCGAGAAAGCCAAGGAAGATCTTAAAAATGGATGAACTGGATGAGCTCAGGAGAAAAAAGCTCGAAGAAATAAGGGAACAGCGCCAGCAAAGGCAGCAGATTGCCAATGCCGAGGAAATACTGAAACAGTTCCTCGACAAAAACGCAAGGGAGAGGTATGGGACACTGAAGGTTGCCCATGCAGAAAAGGCAATGAGGTTGCTTGCAGTAATAACCCAGATGGTCAATGAAGGCCATATAAGGCAACAGATAACCGATGCCCAGCTGAAGGACATATTAAGGAGTATGGATTCAGGGAAGACAGAATTCAGGATTAAGCGCTAAGATGGCAAGAGTAAAACACCCCGGAAAAAAGAAAAGGCTTGCAAAGGCCTCAAGGCAGACAAGATGGGCACCTTTCTGGACAGTTCCGAAAATATACGGCAAGTCAAGAAGAGTGCATCCAGGTAGGCATACAAGGGTAAAAAGGTCATGGCGTAGGAACAAGGTAAAGGCATAACATGGCGAAGAAGAAAGCAGCTGAGGACAAGGTATTGATGGAGAGAACAATAACTGTTCCGCTTAGAAGGGATTACATAAAAGTTCCAAGGTATAGGAGAGGGAAAAGGGCAATTTCATTCCTAAAGTCATTTCTTGTAAGGCACATGAAGTCAGATAACATCTTTCTTGGAAGGCATGCAAACATGAAGATATGGGAGAGAGGCATAAAGAATCCGCCCAGTAGCATAAGGGTCCATGCAAAGAAGTATGAGTCAGGGAAGGTTTTTGTAGATCTTGAAGGTGCACCTGAGGAGAAGGCTCCTGAGAAAAAAACCGGAAAAATCCACAGGAAAAAAGATTCTGAGACGGCTGCTGAGAAGAAGCTCGAAGAAAAGATTGAAGAGACAGCAGAAAAGGCAAAGGTAATAGAGAAAGAGGAGATAAGGGAGCTTATACATGAAAAACAGGTACATCATGCTCCAAAAATACCTGTAAAGGAGAAGAGGCAGATTGAGAGGACAAATACCCCTTTAGGGAAGAGTGAGATGAGGAAGCCTTAATTTTGCTTTCAATAAAGACAAACTTTAATAATAACTTCTTTCTGCTTAACTATTTAAAATGATTTTCAAGACAGATAACTGCTCATCTGAAATATTTGATAGTGCTCTGAACCATATAAGGAAAGCATACAAGTATGTCGATATAGACGATGACCTGCAGAAGATACTTGAGCACCCTAAGGAAGTATTTCTTGCCAACCTGGCAGTGCAGATGGACAATGAGCATATTGAGATATTCCCTGCAATAAGGGTTCATTACAATGACATACTCGGGCCATGCAAGGGAGGCATAAGGTTCCATCCCAATGTAAGCGAGGATGAGGTAAATGCCCTTGCGTTATGGATGACATTCAAATGTGCTGTGGCAGACATACCTTTCGGCGGAGCAAAAGGAGGAGTGGCGGTAGATGTCAAGAGGCTTTCTGCAAGGGAGCTTGAGCATGTGAGCAGGGCATATGTCAGTGCGATGGCAGATTTCATAGGCCCTGATAAGGATATTCCAGCACCTGATGTATACACCAATGCCACTATAATGGGCTGGATGATGGATGAATACAATCACATTACAAGGAAGCAAAATCCTGGCGTAATTACCGGCAAGCCCATACATCTCGGAGGCTCATTGGGCAGGGAGACTGCAACAGCAAATGGTGGGTTCAGCGTGTTCATTGAGGCAATGAAAAAGTACGGAATAAAGAAGGAGGTCAGCATAGCCATACAGGGCTTTGGGAATGTTGGCAAGTATATGGCAAAGTACCTTTTTGACAACGGATTCAAGGTAGTTGCAGTATCTGATTCTAAAGGAGCAGCATATGACAAGAATGGCCTTGACATAGACAAGATGATTAAGTATAAAATGCCAAAAACTGAGGGAGTGCCGACAAAGAAAAGCGTTTGCGAGCTTTCAGGAAGCAAAGTATGCGTTACAAATGAGCAGCTTCTCCAGTTTGATGTTGATGTTCTCATACCTGCTGCGCTTGAAAATGTGATAACAAGGCAAAATGCCGACAAAATAAAGGCAAAGATGATAGTTGAATTGGCAAACGGGCCTGTATCCAGCGAGGCTGCAGACATACTCACCAAGAGAGGAGTAAAGATAATTCCTGACATACTTGCAAATTCTGGTGGTGTAATAGTCAGTTATTTTGAGTGGGTCCAGAACAAGTCAGGCATGTACTGGTCAGAGGAAGAGGTCAACTCAAGGCTCAGCCAGAAGATAGTAAGGGCATTCGAGAAGATTTACGACACATCCACAAAGCATGGCATAGACTTAAGGACAGCAGCATATGTTGTTGGCCTGGAAAGGCTCAAGGCAGCCATAGAATCAAGGTCTTCTGATAAGCACAAGAAATAAGCTATTTCTTCACATATATGTGCAGGTAATCTATCATCATTGGCAGGTCAGTGAACTTTTCTTTGTTGTTGTATCTCCTGATAGCATCTTCATCCCTAAGAGTTATTGTTTTCAAGTAGCTTACATTCTCGAATTTAACTCCAACCGATGATGTGTCATAGATAAGGAAAACCGTGCCTTTTTCAGATTCTATGTGTATTTTTTCCGCTAACTCATTGCACATGTTTATGAAGTTGAATACAATGTTGAATTCCCTGAATTTTTTCCCAAGTTTCCTATAGCTGCTTTCCAGAAGAAAGTCACCCTTTGCTAAACCATATTCCTTAAGCATGCCATTTTCCTTCATACTCTTTAGGCTATCGGAGGCAATACTGAAGAATTCATCATCATATTCTATGCCATATGGCTTAAGGCCAAACATCCCTGCCAGGGCAACTATCCTGCCATCGCCGCAGCCTGCATCCAGGAATAATGAATTTTTACTGATGATCCTATCTTTAAGCAGTGCACTGAAGGCATCTGTCATGTGCACTAAAGGAGTCGGGACAAAGAGGCCTTTTTCTGTTCCCCTTGTAATCATACCGTGCTTTTTTCTCCTTAACTCATCTATTTCTGCATAATGCTTGCTGAGGAAACTGAGGCTCATGCATGAATAATCTATCATATGCTTTTAATTATTTTGCATCCGTTAGATTTTTATATTTTCTGCCGTGTAATAATTGAATGGACAGGAAAAAACTTTTTCTTGAGATTTTTAACAAGGCAGAGAAGAAATTCGGCGATAGCCAAAAGAGGCTTGCCGGTGAGAAATGGTCTGAGGCATGGCAGACACTTATTGCCACCATACTCTCAGCCCAGTCAAGGGATGAAGTAACTATACCTATAGCAGAGGAGCTGTTCAGGAAATATGCTACGCTTGAGAGCCTTGCCAGGGCAAAACATAGCGACGTATTAAACACAATAAGGAGCATAAATTATAACAGGACAAAGGCAAAGCACGCAATAGGAGCAGCCAAATGCATCTTGAATGATTTTCATGGTAGCTTGCCAGTCACAATTGATGAATTGGTGAAAATATCTGGCGTAGGAAGGAAAACTGCAAACTTGGTTATGATAGAATGCCACGGCAAGGATGCAATATGCATCGATACACATTGCCACAGGATAGCTAATGTTTTGGGAATCGTGAAGACCAAAACGCCTTATGAGACTGAGCTGGAACTTATGAAAATCGCTCCAAGAGAGTATTGGAGCAGGATAAACAGAATACTTGTCTTATGGGGGAAGAAAGTTCCGGGAAGGGACAGGAAAAGGCTGCTTGCAGGGCTTGAGTGATGTTATCTGCTGTATAGTGTTGGATTCCTGAAGGCATTGTTTCCTGAGCAGCGCCCATCCAGGCGCTCGATTTTCAGCTCATTACTGCTTGTCATCTGCACCAGTACCTTACCATTCTGCTCCATGCCTTCATAGCAGTATATGTTTTCATCTGCCTTCACGTCGCTGAATATCCTGTTGGTCTGACCTGAAATAATTGGCTTGAATTTCCATTCCCCTGCCTCAGTGAATGTGCCGCCTATTGAAACTATCTTGAATGATGGCTCAAGTGGGTCAGATACGAAGGCAAGATGCTTGTCCCAATCCATCCCATTGTCTGCCCTTGCATCCCCTAAGAACCAGTTTCCCTGGAGGCTTCCAGGAACATCCTGCATTACTGTGCCGCACTGCTCATCGTCGTTCCTCTTTATGATATCAAAAAATTTATTCCTCATATCCATAGGATAATATTCAAACGGGCATTGGATATGTAGCGATCTTATGCCATACCTTGATGGGTTGACGAACTTGTTGCTCTTTCTTATGTCAATCAGGCCAAAATCAAAATTTCCTTGCATTCTTCCAACATTACCCATGACTGAGCCAGCTTTTATAAAATTCAGATTGTTTTCACAATAGGTGTACTTGTTGTCTCCTGGATTCTGGCGGCAGTTTCCAGAGGAGAAAATTTTCTGCATGTCAGGTGAGAGGCTCTTCACATGGTTATAGTAACCTATTACATCTTTGCATAATGCAAAATAGATTGTGTAATCCTCAGGGTCCTGCGTATAGCCAATCCCCCTGCTAATGCTGGTTATGTAGACATCTGTAGGGGCAAATAGGTCATACAGCCTGGATGAACTGCCTCCAGATGTGAGGTGGATATGAGTGTGCTCTGTTGGGAATGTGTGGCCGGGCGGCCCTATATTCCCAAGTGGAGTTATATCATACACATTTCCCAGCTCAACAGGAGCAACAGTGAAAATTGCATTTTCACAGCTTGGAAGGCCTGCACTCTCCTTTTCTGATGGTATCTCTGGGCTTTCCCTGTATTGCCTAATCACCTTTTCCTCATTATTCTCAGGCAGCGGAGGTGAAAAAGGAACAGCTTCAGAGCTATTTTCTTGATTGTCCGGGTTGACAAGATTTTCATTGCTTTCACTTTTTTCCTTTATCTCTCTTTCATCAATACTATTATCCCGGATATCTTGTTCTACTGCAACTTTATCAGTAAAAGTCTGCCGGGTACAGCCAAGTGCAACTAAAACAGAAAAAATCAGTAAAATAAGGTAATATTTTTTCATGTGTTGTTTTTTAAGCTCAAGAATTTAGCCGTCTTTGGTCTACTTGAGCAATCCCTCTGCATTCTTATGCGCAATTTTATCTTGCACTGTTGTGTCTAGCTTTCCTATGAACGCCCTAGCGAATTTCACCATTATCTGACCAATTTCCAAATCATAGTTCCAGACAGCATCTCCCCTGTCAGTTCCCCATAAAAATTTGTCAGGGTGCTTTTCAATAACTGGCTTCCATTTTCTTATTTCGTAATCGAGGACATCATCAAATTCCTTCTCCATTGCCTCTAAATATGACTTTTTGCTCTTTCCCACAAACAGACGGAAGAGGTCCATATCATCTCCCCAGAAGGCATCAACCCCGTAGTAAATGTTCGGATACTTGTCCATTAGGCTGGTAATATCTCCCTGTATCTCGTCGCCATGGACAATGAAGTTTATGTCAGGATTTTCCTTCAAGACCTTCTCAAAATTATCTTTATGTCCTTCCCCTGGATGCATGTAAACTGCAAGCTTGTTGTTTCTTACAGTAGTGTAGATGTCTTGGAATATTTTTGAATCTGGTGGGAAATCCTTCCTCACACCCTCTATTTCGTAAAGCCCAATTTCGCCGTATCCCTTGAAAATAGGAAACCATTCGAGAGCTTCTTTTAGTTTCTCTCCATCAATTGTGGGGGTGACATCATGCGGCCCTGGAGGCATGATAAAGGGAGTGAAAACATCAGGATACTTTTCCATTGTCCTGTTCCAGATTTCCAGCAACTGTAGTGGAATCTCCTCATAAACAGGAAAAAATGCAAAATTCTTCATTGTTCCTTCGTGCTTCAGGTTGCAGGCAATCTCGCTCATTTTCACATTCCAGCCAAGCAGTGCCTGCTGTCCGCCAAACCTGCCTTCTGGTGTATCCTCCATTGCTTTCTTTTCATCTTCTGGAGACCAGTCAGGAATTGCAGGAATATGGAGGTGAGTGTCAATCAATGGGCCTTGGTAGTATGAGTCAGGGAACTCTTGTTTTTGTGCACTTGGGCAGTCAGTTGGAGCCAGTGCAGCCTCTATGCGCTGTCGCCACACGTTATCTTCAAGCTCAGGATCGTCCTCTTTTTCCTCAACATCAGGATCTATTGGCTGTTCACCGAAAAACATGGCCATTTGCTTTCCAAGAGCCTTCTTTCCCTCAAACGCCAGATGGCACCCGTCATCATCAGTGTATTCAGGTGTCATAGGGCCAAGCGCCGGACCTGGTAGCACATCATTATTACCGGAGGATAGCTCCTTGACCAGTTCAAGCCCCCTCTTTATTCCTGCAGTGCCTGTTATCCTGCATATTCCATCAGTGTATTCAGGGAGACCTGATACATAAATGACAACTTCTGGAATCCTTTTTCTGATGGCATCAAGCACAAGGACAGCATTCTCATATGAAACTAGCTGCTCTTCCGGTATGCATAGCTCCCACCAGATAGCATTGGTGCCTGGGTTTTCCCTCAGGTTATCATCAAAAGCCTTCCAGAATCTGTTTTCATTTTTTATACCATCAACCCACTGTGCAACTGAGCCAGAATCATACCTCATGTCAGGCTTCCATATTTTCTTGCCTCCAACAAGATAGTACCCTTGGACTGTCTGTATGGTGTTTGAGCACCCCAGATAGCCTATGGGGCCTTCCTTCAACTCACTTTTTTCAGGCTGTTGCATTTCCTTATCTTTGGTTGCCTGATTTTCGACATCTTCAGAAATGTCCTGCGAAGCGCAGCCATAGAATAAGAAAAAAATTGATAAAACTGCAACTAACTTTTGCATTTGATTACCTTATTTGCATTGTTTTTAAGCTTTTCTTAAATTCAAGTGAGGGCTCATCAGGAAAATTTTTATAGGTAAGAAAGGCCAGATTAAACTATGACAGTATGCACGAACTATTTTCAAGGAAATCCTGCTTTTTGGATTAGTTTAACAGTTTCTATAATTTTAATAGGTTTCTTATCATTATATCTTCCATTTAAGAAAATAAAGTCAAAATGGAAATATGCGTTTATCCCATTATTCATTATTTTGCTTCTTATTGCTATCATATCTAACGTAGTATTTCTTGGGTTGAAAGACAGTTGTGAAGGTATCTGGGACAGGCATTTAGTTAAAGATTATGAAATGAATATAACTTCCATTGAAGAAGCAAAGGGAATTTTTGAGGAGCTCGCTATTGAACAGTTTAAAGACTATCCAAATCAAACACAAGCGCAAATGGAAATTGAAGAATCATTAAATCATACTTGGCAAAATAATGACATATATCGTATCTCTTTCGGTTGGAATTGTTACGAGCTTCATACCAACGGAGAATTGTACAGTTTTTTTTGTGGACCATAAATGAGGCAATTTTTCAATAATCTAATCTGCTTTAATATTAAAAAATGCAAAAATAACAAGGCAAAATATTTAAAGAGTATATTCTTTCCTATAATATGCTGGTAGTCATAAATTATGGTTCGCAGTTCGCACATCTGATAGCAAGAAGGGTGCGTGAATTGGGAGTTTATTCTGAAATAGTCCCTAGCGGCATAACTGCAAACAGGCTTAAGGAAATGCAGCCTGATGGAATAATCCTCTCCGGCGGGCCATCATCTGTATATGAGAAGGGTGCGCCTTTGATAGATAAGGGCATATTTAAGTTTGGCATTCCAATACTTGGCATATGCTACGGGCTTCAGCTTATAGGGAACTCTTTCGGAAATGTAGATGGTAGGAATGTCAAGGAATATGGCAAGGCCATACTCCACATAAGGAAGAAGGGCAGGCTCCTTGACGGGCTCGGGAAAGATGAGGCAGTCTGGATGAGCCACGGAGATTCAATATCGAGCCTTGAGGAAGGATTCGAGATTACAGCAAGCACAGACACCTGCGAAATGGCTGCGCTGGAAAACAACAGCAGGAAGATTTATGGAGTGCAATTCCATCCAGAGGTAGTGCATACCAAAAGCGGGATGCGCATATTGAAGAATTTTGTTTTTTCCATTTGCCATGCCAAGAAGGATTTCACCATGGCAGGCATGAAAGAAAGACTTATCCAGGACATAAAAAAAGAAGTCATGGGCAAGGGCGTGCTAATGGCCACATCTGGCGGAGTAGACTCAACTGTTGCCGCAACACTGATACATGAAGCTATAGGAAGCAGGCTACACTGCATATTCATAGACCATGGGCTAATAAGAAAAGGAGAGAGGGAGGAAGTTGACAGGCTATACAGGGAAAGATTCGAAAATTACTATTCTGTTGATGCTTCAGCACCATTTCTGAAAAAGCTTGCTGGAATCTCAGAGCCAGAGCAGAAGCGGCGGATAATAGGCCATACTTTCATTGAAGTATTCGAAGCCAAGGCAAAGGAGCTCAAGAAAAACCATCCAGAAATAGCATTTCTTGGGCAAGGGACAATTTATCCTGACAGGATAGAATCTGCCCAGCCGTCCAAGAACGCATCCAAGATAAAGTCGCACCATAACCTTACCCTGCCTGAAAAGATGCATCTTAGGGTTATTGAGCCGTTAAAGGAATTATACAAGGATAATGTGAGGGAGCTTGGAAAAATGCTTGGAATATCAAACCATATACTTTATAGGCATCCTTTCCCCGGCCCAGGATTAGCCATAAGAATTTTAGGAGAGGCAACAAAGGAGAGGATACAGATACTTAAGGAAGCGGATTTCATATTCATAGAGGAACTAAAGAAGAGCGGCTATTATGACAGAGTATGGCAGGCATTCGCTGCATTGTTCCCAATAAAATCTGTCGGCGTAATGGGGGATGCAAGGACTTATGATTACATTATCTCCCTCAGGGCAGTTACCTCTGTTGATGCAATGACTGCTGACTGGGCAAGACTGCCTGATAGCCTGCTTGAGAAAATATCCAGCAGGATAGTGAATGAGGTAAGAGGAGTCAATAGGGTAGTTTATGACATAACCCAGAAGCCGCCAGGCACTATAGAGTACGAATAGGTCAAAACCTTTAAATATAATTCTCCTGTATTTTGCCAGATGAAACTAGAGAAGGCAAAGGGCACAAAAGATTACCCTCCTGAAAATGAGATAGCAAGGCAGCATGTTATATCCGTGATTAGGGAGACTTTTGAGCTATATGGCTTTTCACCGCTTGAAACATCAATACTGGAGAGGCAGGAGACTCTTGCTGCAAAATTTGCAGGCGGGGAAGAAATTCTGAAAGAAGTTTACAAGCTTAAGGATCAGGGCAACAGGGAACTGGGGCTTAGGTATGACCTTACTGTGCCTCTTGCCAGATTCATGGGGATGCACCCTGATATTAGGATGCCTTTCAAGCGATACGAGATAGGAAGAGTATTCAGGGATGGACCAATAAAACTTGGCAGGCTGAGGGAATTCCTGCAGTGCGATGCGGACATAATAGGCGTAAATGGAATTTCCGGAGAGATAGAGGTGCTTTCCTGCGCAAGAGATGCGTTCAAAAAGCTGGGGATAGAAATAGAGACAAGGCTAAACAGCAGGAAGCTCCTAAGCGAGATAATGGCAGCATGTGAAATAGGCAATACAGAAGAGGCCATACTTGCAATAGACAAAATAGAGAAACTTGGCATGGATTATGTCCTGAAGGAACTCAATTCCAAAGGAATATCGGAGAGCAAGTCAAAGAAGCTCATAAGCATGATAGTCCAGAAAGGAAATAACAAGCAGACCATAGAGGCAATAGAGAAGCAACTGGGGAAAGGGTCAGAGGGAATGAAAGAGATTAAAGGACTATTATCTGAGCTTGGGAAAGCTGGCTGCGAAGTAATTTTCCAGCCTTCACTGGCAAGGGGGCTTTCCTATTACACAGGTGCAATATACGAAGTTTATCCAGTGCAAGGCAGTGTGAAATCTTCCCTGGCAGCAGGTGGAAGATGGGACAACCTTGTATCGAGGCTTCTCGTGAGCAAGAGGGATTATCCTGCCCTCGGGATATCATTCGGAATCGAGCCCATAACTGAGGTTCTTAATGAGAAGAGGCCATCTGGAATAAAGTCACCTGCTCAAATATATGTAATACCTATTGGTGATGTAGATGGTATTAAAGTGGTGCAGGAGCTGAGAAAAGGAGGAGTCAAGGCAGACATCGACATAATGCAGAGGGGGCCGAGCAAGAACATAGATTACGCAGGCTCACTCGGGATACCTCTTGTCGGATTCTATGGCGAGGATGAGATGAAGAAAGGAGTGATAAAAATCAGGAATCTAAACACAGGCAAGGAATCCTTGGTCAAGATTAAGGAAGCAGCACGTTCTATAGGTAAGGATTTGTGATTTGTATTATCTCTTTACCGATATAAAATGAGTTTTCTGCCTGGCTGACAAGTCCATTACCTCTTTCCACAAGCGGAGGGTATTCCCTAAGTATTCCAAGCTGCCTGAATTGCATCATTGCAAAATTAACCTGGGCATAAGAATATTTTCTTAGGAGCCACCTTGTGCAGAACGGCAGCCCGTTGAATGAGTCTATTTCTTTCTGTATATCCCTAACAAATCCTGTCCTGACAGACTTCTTGCCAATCATTTCGCAGACGCTTGCCTTTCCTTTCTCATGTATCATTCCTGAGCCGTCAGTGGCGAATGGCTCGATGGCTATGAAGCCTTCTTCAAGCACTTCATTGCTCTTTGTGTCAAAGTTAGGTATTGCAGGAGGGGCATGCACGCCATATCTTGACAAGCCATGCCCAGACAGGTTTTTCACAGGCTTAAATCCCATTCCTGTTATCGCATTTTCTATGGCCTTCCCTATTGATGATATCTTTACACCAAGCGCCAAGACTTCTGTTGCGGCCCTGAGCGCCTCCTCGCTTGCCCTGATAAGGTCGGAATTTTTTCCAGAGAGGTCAACGCTGCAGGCATTGTCGCCTATGTAGCCGTCCACATGCACTCCTACGTCAAGGCAGCAGAGCTGGTCATTAAATATTAACGGGTCATCTGTTATCGCACAGTAATGGGCAGCTATTTCATTGCAGCTTATCTGCACGGGAAAAGCAGGCTTCCCACCAAGTTCAAATATCTTTGCCTCAATTTTGTTTGTTACATCAAGCATCGATGCGCCTTTTCTTATGAGTTCCTTTCCGTAAAGGAGAGATTTCTTTGCTATCATCCCGGCTTTTCTGTACTTGTCCATAATTTCCTTTTCAATCATTGTAATTCTCCTTTAGCAATTTCTAGGACGCTTTAAAATTTTTCTATATGCTAAGCATAGTAGATTCTTTCATCTCCAATGCCATATTCCCTGTCGGGCTCATTAGCATTTTGCTTTTCATTAATTTCCTGTAATACCTCTCTTTTTCCTTTATGTCGTTCCTCAGCTCCCTGAAATGCTCAATGAAAATACCTGATTTCATTATCTTTCCACCTAAGCCGAGTATTGAGTTCCTTACTGTTTCATGCACAGGATACTCAAACTTTATTCCATTCATGTTCCTGAACATTTTGCATATACCTTTCATGTAAAATCCACTGAAACCGTACTTTTCTTCCTTTCTGAACCTGGGATGCTTTTCCTGATTCGTATAAGTTTTCTGCATGAAACTGAAACCCATTACATCATTTCTTTTTTCCATGTCTCTTATTTTTTGGAAATATTCTTTTGAAATCATCTCATCAGGATCAAGCCATAACATCCAGTCACCCATGACCTTCACAGGGCTATTGATTCCTATTGAAAAATTCCTCGCAGCTGAAAAATCATCATTCCATTTGAAATTATGCACTTTGCATGAATGCTTTTTCGCTATTTCTATTGTTTTATCTGATGAGCCTGTATCTACTATTATGACTTCATCAGCAATTTGCCTGTGGTGCTCAAGGAAATAATCAAGCAACATTGATTCATTTTTGACAATCATGCAGAGGGATATCATAATCCTAGGGTGCAGCATCTCTATTAAAATATATTCAAAATTTGTGATATCTTTATTAAGCAGTCATGGCCGTATATTAGTTTATGGATAAAAAAATCTTACCAATATGCTTAATCATTTCAATTTTTTTCGCATTATCTGTTTCTGCCATCTCACGAAGCGACTTTCAGAATATTTTACTTGATGATAATCGCGGCAGCGTTGATGATGCAAGCGGAGGAAAAGTCATTTACAATATTGGTAAAGGCTGGAATCTTGTCCCATTAAAATTCATAATGGAGTCTTCTGCAAGCTATTGAAGCAATCTTAAAGAAGGACAAACATGTGATCAAGATGTTTTCCAGAATGTTTGGTATTATTCCCCTGTAAGAGGGGACTATTATCATATACCTGTAATTGATGATTGGGAGGCACCAAAAACAAGAAATAATGATGTGCTGCTTAATGAGTTTAAGGCTAAGTATTACCATATTTATGGAGGTTCAGCATGGATTTATTCTCCTGAAAATTGCATATTTGGCGGGAGTGATGGAGTGCAATTGATTTCAGAAAATTATGGGAATACTGAGCAAGAGAAAAGTTATAATTATAAAGAGCTGGTATTAAAAGCTGGCTGGAATTTTGTACCGGTCGATATGAAGATGGTCGCCTATCAAAAATCCTTAAAAGATTTATTTAGCTCTTGCGGAGCACAAAGATTCTACAAATATGATAAGGCAAATAACCAATGGATTGATGCAGCTTCTGAATCAAATTCAGGAGATAAGCTCATGCCGGATGATATTTTTACAACCTATCTTGTAAAAACAACAACTGATTGTAATTTTGCATATTATGAGCCGTCCTCAAGTTCAGGCCCTCCTGCAATGCCCAATTGAATCTTGTTCACATTCTATCTCAAAAAATATTTAAAGCTTCCAGTGAGAAAAAGCATATGGCTAGGATTGGCTTTATAATAGGTTCAGGATTCAGCGGAGAAGGCGCACTTGAAGGCGCAGAGCAGAGGATAATCAAAACCCAGTATGGGAATGTATTTCTTTACCAGAAAGGCAAAGTTGTGTTTTTACCCAGGCACGGGAAGGGCAAGAACATACCTCCCCATAGGGTAAATCACAGGGCAAACATCTGTGCGCTGAACCTTCATGGGGTAGAGAAAATTGTCGGGATAAATTCCGTTGGCTCTTTGAAGGAATCTATAAAGCCCGGCACAATAGTTGCTCCTTCTGATTATGTGCATTTTTCTCCTCCAACTTTCTTTGATTTCGAGTTGAGATTCATAATACCTCAGCTTGACCAAGCGCTTATAGGCGAAATCGCTGCAGCTTCTAAAAAGACTAAGATAGCTGTAAAAAAGTCAGGAATATATGTGCAGACAAGGGGTCCAAGGCTTGAAACAAAGGCAGAAATAAAGATAATAAGCAAATGGGGCGATATTGTAGGAATGACAATGGCTTCTGAGGCAACACTTGCCCAGGAGCTTGGCATAAAGTATGCTGCTATCTGCTCTGTAGACAACTATGCCAATGGCATAAGGGAGATAAAAACACAGGAATTTAGTAAGATGAGGGAAAGGAACCAGCCAAGGCTGGAAAAAATAATGAAAGAGATGGCAAGAAGGAACTCTGCTTAAGATGTCAATACTCATAAAAGGATGCATTCTCAACGGGAAAAAGAAAGATGTCTATATTGAAGACAGTACAATATCTGAGATAAGCGATAGGATAACTATAGAGGCAGAATCCAAAATTGATGCATCAGGGCTTATTGCGGTTACTCCATTCGTGAATGCGCACACCCATTCTGCAATGACGTTGTTTAGAGGATATGCGGATGATATGCGCTTGATGGACTGGCTCCAGAATAAAATATGGCCAAACGAGGCAAAGCTCACTGAGAAGTTGGTATATCATGGCGCTAAGCTTGCATGCCTTGAAATGATTAAATCAGGCACGGCTTTTTTCAATGACATGTATTGGCATCTCCCGGGCACAGCACGTGCAGTGAAGGATACAGGCATGAGGGCATGCGTCAGCAGTGTAATGATTGACATGTGCGACAGTGAAAAGTCAAAGGCCGAGATAAGAAAAAATGCAGAGTTATATGATAAATACTCTGGTTATAATGACAGGATGCAATTTGCTCTGGGACCTCACTCCATATATACATTATCAGAGGAGTCATTAAGATGGGCAGCGGAATTCTCTGAAAAAAAGAATATAAGGATGCATATCCATGTCTCCGAGACAGAGCAGGAAGTAAAAGACTGCATCAAGAAAAACGGACTCAGGCCTATAGAGTATCTTGACAAGATAGGATTGCTTTCATCAAGGACAATTGCTGCCCACTGCGTCTGGCTGGATGAAAAGGAGGCAGGCATTATTGCAAAAAAGGGAGTTAATGTTGTGCATAATCCAATAGCCAACATGAAGCTTTGCGTTGGAAATACCTTTAAGCATAGCATGCTGAAGAAGAGCGGAGCCAATATATGCCTTGGCACAGATGGCACTGCTTCAAACAACAACCTGAGCATGTTTGATACGATGAAAACAGCAGCTTTGCTGCAGAAGCATGCGGAAAATAATCCTACCATCCTTCCCGCTACTGAGTGCTTGGCCATGGCAACTGAAAATTCTTACAAATGCTTCGGCCTCAACATAGGGCTTAATGAAGGAAAAATGGCTGACATTGCTCTTCTGAATGGCAAAGAGCCTTCGCTTGTCCCTTGCCACAACCTATCTTCCAACATAGTATACGCAGCAAACTCATCATGCGTTGATGCACTAATATGTGATGGCAATATCCTGATGCAGGGAAGGAAGGTAAAAGACGAGGAGAGTATAATCGAAGAAGCAAGACAGTCAGTAAAGGAATTATTTGAATAGTGTTCTATTGTATATACCCGACATGGTCAAGGTCCCTGTACCTTCCATTATAATCAAGCCCATAACCAACGACAAATTTATCCGGAACGCTGAATCCTACATAATCTGCTTCTATGGCAACCTTTCTTCTCTCCTTTTTGTCCAATAGGGTGCATATCCTAACGGTTCTTGCGCCTTTTTTCAGGAGATGTTTGCGCAGAAATTCAAGAGTAATGCCTGTGTCGATTATGTCCTCAACTATAAGTATGTCCTTTCCTTTGACATCATCTGCATCAAGCGCCATAGTTACTTTTCCTGAACTCTTCTTTCCCTTATAGCTTGATAATTTCACTGCAGAAAATCTTATCTCGATATTCTTCTTCTTTAGTTCCCTGAGCAGGTCAGAGAAGAAAATAACTGCACCTGTTAGGACAAAAATGCAGAAAATATGCTTAGGGAAATCATGTGATATTTCCTTCACAAGTTCACTAACTCTAGCAGATATTCTTTTCCTTGAGATTAAGGGCATTATTTTTGCCATCTGTGCATTTGCTCAATTGAGTTTAAAAATATTTTGAATATTGTCCTATTTAGGACATAGATGTCCTATAATTCAACCATAAAGGTTTATTAAGTATTGCAATACTTTGAATGGTATGGATAAGTATATTGATGGTGTCAAGAAAATACTCGAGAAAGAGATAGGGGAAAAGGTAAATGTGGCAAAGCCCCCATCTCCTGATTTCGGGGACTTTTCTGTTCCCTGCTTTACATTTGCAGGCAAGATGGGCAAAAATCCGGAAAAAATAGCTTCTGAATTGAAAGACAAGATAAAAAAACCATCATATATATTGAAAGTAGAGACTAAGGGACCGTACATTAATTTCTTCATAAAGAGAGATGTTTTGGTTGATGACATAATAAAAGAGGCCATAAGCAAGGGTGAATCATACGGGAAAGTTGGGTCAGGGAAAGAACTAATACTTGTTGAAAGCCCAGGCCCCAATACCAACAAGCCATTGCATCTTGGACATCTGAGGAACATCGTCCTTGGCACAAGCATCACTAACATACTCAAGAACCAAGGCAAGGATGTGCATATTGTTAATGTGGTAAATGACCGAGGAATCCATATCTGCAAGTCAATGTTGGCATACATGAAATCAGGAAACGGCAAAACACCTGAATCAGAGAAAGTAAAATCGGATCATTTTGTTGGGGATTATTATGTAAAGTACTCACAGGAGGAAAAGAACTCTCCTGACATAGAGAAGGAAGCCCAGGAACTGCTGATAAAGTGGGAGAAAGGGGACAAGAAAGTATTGGATTTATGGAAGAAAATGAACAAGTGGGCAATGGGGGGATTTGAGGAGACCTACAAAAGGCTGGGCTTCTCAGTTGAGCGTGAGTATCTGGAGAGTGAAACATACAGCCATGGCAGGGAGATAGTGCTAAAAGGGCTGAAGGAAGGGATTTTCGAGAAGGATGAGGAAGGCAATATAGTGGCTGATTTGGGAGATATGGGAAAGAAAGTGCTGCTCAGGGCAAATGGCACATCTGTCTATATAACTCAGGACATTTACCTTGCAAAAAAGAGGTATGATGAATTCAGCTTCAACCGCACAATATATGTTGTGGGAAGCGAGCAGGAACACCATTTCAGGGTTCTATTTGCGATATTCAAGAAACTAGGCTGGTCATTTGCTGACTCGTGCAAGCATTTCTCATATGGCATGGTTGAGCTGCCTGAGGGCAAGATGAAATCAAGGGAAGGAAATGTGGTTGATACTGATGACCTGCTTGATGAAGTTACTATACTTGCCGAGGAAGAGATAAGAAAAAGATGGAAGGGGCTTTCTGATAAGGAAGTAAAGGAAAGGTCGGCCTTAATCTCACTTTGCGCCATAAAATACCACTTCCTTAAATTCCATCCGAGGCAGAATTTTGTCTACAATCCAAATGAGTCGCTTGCCTTTGAGGGAGATACAGGGCCATACATACTTTACTCTTATGCAAGGGCATCTTCCATACTGCAGAAAGCAAAGAAGTCAGGCAAAAGCAAAAACATGCCAGGAGATGCTGAAATTGAGTTGGCCAAGAAAATATCTGAATTTCCGGCTGTGGCAAAGAGGGCAGCCGATAACCTTAACCCTGCTGCAATAGCTACCTATTCGTTCCAGCTTTCAAAGGCATTCAATGAGTTTTATTCCGCTTGCAGGGTCATAGGGACAGAAGAAGAGGCATCAAGGGCAAGGATTGTTGAGGCCTTCAGGATTACTTTAAGAAATTCGCTTAATCTGCTCGGGATAAGCGCAATAGAGGAGATGTAGCAAAGCTTTTAAACATCTTTCAGGAGCCAAAGCCATATGGTAGATATTATAATACCTCATTTTATTGAGGCAATCGGTCTGATTATGCTGGTCTTCTTAAGTGGCCTATTCTCAGGCACTGAGACAGCCTTGCTCAGCGTGAGCCGGTTCAAGGTAAGGCACCTTCTCAAGAAAAAGAGGCTCGGTGCAATTTCCTTGCACAAATTAAGGGAGAATCCGCATAGGATGCTTACAACCCTGCTTATATGCAACAACATGGCAGCTGTAAGCGCATCTGTCCTTGCCACAGACCTTGCATTAAAATACCTTAGTAACAACGCAATCGCTGTGGCGACAGGAACAATGACCTTCCTAATACTCCTCTTTGGCGATATCATACCGAAGAGCCTTGGCGCAACATACTCTGAAAGAGCTTCCCTTATTATGGCACCGTTGGTGAGGTTTTTAGGGATAATACTTTTTCCACTGATTATGGTATTTGACTTCATAACACATAGGATTTTCAGGATACGCAGGCCAAGCCACAAAATAACAGAGGAGGAAGTGAAAACCATAGTTGACATGGCAAATGATGAGGGAGGCATAGACAAGGATGAAAAAGAGCTTATCCAGAAGATATTCAAGTTTGATGACATAAATGCCAGCGAGATAATGACTCCAAGAACTGACATGGTTACTCTGGAAGTCGGAACAAAGCTTAGGGATGCCCTCGAGAAGGTAAAGATGCATTCAAGGATCCCGGTGCATAAAAAGTCGAAAGACAAAATTGTTGGGATATTCTATTTCAAGGATGCAATGGAACACATACAGAACAAGAGGTTTGACATGCCAGTTGAAAGGATTATGAGGCAGCCTTTTTTCGTGCCTGAAACAAAGAAGATAGATGCCCTCCTTAAAGTCCTGCAGAAGAAAACATTGCAGATGGCAATTGTAGTTGATGAGCACGGCGGCATATCAGGATTGATTACTGTGGAAGATATACTTGAGGAAATAGTGGGCGAGATAAGGGACGAGACAGAAAAGATTATCCTGGATATAGTCAAGACAGGCAAGAAATCATACAAGATTCTGGGCATGATAAGCTTAGAGAAGGTAAACAGGAAGCTCATGACGAAATTCAGCGCTGAAAAAGGCTATGATACCCTTTCAGGATACATAATGCACAAGATAGGCAGGATACCTGAGCAGGGAGAGGAGATTGAGCTTGAGGATGCGAAGATACGAATAACAGAGGTGTCAGGAAACAGGATAAAGGAAGTAATTTTGACGAAGAGATAGCTCTTGAAATATATTTTGCAGAGCATAAATGTTTAAATTCTGGCAAATAAGGGGATTTGCTGGTGACCATAAAATGACAACACTTTCTGTAATAGCAGGAAATATAGTTTCAAAGGGGATTTTGGCAATGGACGAGAGCCAATCTACAATATCAAAGAGGCTAGAAGCAGTTAAGCTGGAGCCTAATCCAAAGAACATTGAGGCATGGAAGGGAAACCATTGTAACCACCTCCCAATTGGAGGTTTATATCAGCGCAGCTATTCTTGCGGAGCCGACACTTGGCCAGATTCTTGATGGAACAAATGTGCCAGAATATCTTAATGGAGTAGGAATAATCCCGGGCATAAAAGTTGACCTTGGAACTGAAAGGTTTCTTAATTCTTCAGAAACATTTACAAAAGGGCTGGATGGGTTAGCTGAGAGGTTATCCAAGTACAAAGAACAGCATCCTGCACTAAAATTTACAAAATGGAGGGCAACTTACATCATTGGTGAAGATATGCCAAGCGGTACTGCTTTGCTAAAGAATGCTAATGACCTCGCTTCTTATGCAAAAATAGTCCAAGATGCGGGACTTGTTCCAATAGTTGAGCCAGAGGTCCTCATGAATGGAGGGCATGATATTGCAAGGTCCAATGAAGTAACTGAAAATGTACTGACTTATGTTTTCAGAGCCCTAAATACGGCAGGCGTTGATTATAATGGCATGATACTTAAGCCAAACATGGTCACGCCCGGAAGCGAAGCTGAAAAAGCTGGAAATGGTTATGTAGGTGTGCATACAGGTGCACTTCTTAAAAGGGTCGTGCCTTCTGAAATTGCAGGAATAGCATTTCTTTCTGGAGGAATGGGCGATGAAGATGCAGCCATAAATTTAGGTATTGCAGCCGAAAGTGCACATGATTATGGATTTGTTCCTCGTGTCACGTTCTCTTTCGGAAGAGCATTGTTGCAGACTCCTTTGCAGCTTTATGCACAGGGCAACACAGAAGATGCCCAGAAGGCATTGCTTGAAAGGGCAAGGACATGCCTTGAAGCAAGCCAAGGTACTGTTCCAGCAAATAATTTCAGGTATTCCTTATAGCTAAACCGGTTTTCGGAAGCGTAGAATTCCTTTAGTCAACAGTGGGCTAAGCCTCCCCGCGTGAGCGGGGTAGATGAATGCCCACAATGCGCGAAGCGCATCAAAACCTGCTTGAGTTTTCCCGTATATA
>JAGVYS010000045.1 GCA_018303125.1 Candidatus Woesearchaeota archaeon
CCTACTTCTAAAATATCTCCAGAAGGGTAATAGTATAAATCTGCAAGCTTTATATTTCCAGGCTCTTCTGGTTCAGGTGGCAAATCTGTTTCCCTTAGCAAGAAAGTGTTAAGCATCCAGTAACCGCAGTCATTTTCTTCCCTGCACCCACATTTCCATTCATTATTCTGTTTCTTGCATGAATATGATATTATGTAATTCTCTCCTATAGTGAGGTCTGATCTCGGAATATCTAATGTGCTGCTGCCTTTTTCATTGAGCCAGTTTGACTCCTTAAACTTATCTCCATCAATCTTGAATTGAATCCATTTCTTGCTTACTGTGCTGTAATAATATCCTTTGTTATATACCAAGCCGCCTTTATGCTCAATCCCAACAACCTGCCTAGCTGAGTTTTGGTCATCCTCTATCTCTATTACGCTATTCTTAAGCGATGTTATCTGCTTGTCATTATCAAATATGTCAACCGGAGGTGCGTAACCTTTAGGCACTTGCATTATACCTGCACCTGTCTTAGCATCAATCTTTGCTTTGCCCTCTCCTGGTGTTCCTGGCTCAGGAGGCAATTCAGATGTTTGGCAGGCAACGAGCAATACTAATAATATAACCATAAAAATTATTGTTTTTTTCATGAGGTTCACCTTAGATATTTGTCTTGGACAATTCTCGTGAAGCTAATATATAAAGGTTATTATTTTTGTATATTAATATATAGAAAAGTATATTCAAAGATGCCTGAATGCGAGGTTTATTTCCTTGTCAGGATACCCCTGCTTTTCAAGGGACATCCTTATGCTCTCGGCAGAATATCCTGCGCTTACATACTTGTCAACATACCTTTTGAGCCTGTCAACTCTGGGAGTAGCACTTTCCTCGTCTGAGCGCAGCTTTATGAGCAGTATTACCAGAATGATAAAACATATCACTAGGAGAATAGCAATTGCGTATATAATTGTAGGAATCTGAAGCGGGGAAGCTTTTTCACTCCTTATAGCGTCTATTTTCTTGCTTAGGCCGGAAATGTCTTCTTTAAGCTTGTCTATCTTAGCTGATATAAGAAGCAGGTCAGGTGACCGGATTTCTTCTTGCGAGTCTACATCCTCTTCAGTTATTAGGATTCTTTCATCGTCATTGCTGTTATCATTAGAGTTACCCATTGATGGGGGTGGAGGAAGAGTTGAACTATCGGGAGGGAGAGACAAAACAGGATAAAGAAATATAATGCAAGATATGAGGAAAAAAATCGGCTTTTTCATTATATCTCTATCTTGTTACGCTTTGAATTTAAGCTTTTCTGTAATCTCTATGAGCCCTTCATATGGTACATTTGACCTTATGCTGTTTTCCATGAAATGGGTTCTTGCAGCTTTGAAGCCTCTGCTTTTCAGCTCAGATATAAGTTGCCCAATCCTAGGCATATTGCCATGCCTACTTGCCAGGCTCGGCAGATGGTAAAATCCTACTGAATCTATAGGTGATTCCTCACTTATGGTTTTCAGAAATTTTGCATATTTTTGTTCTTTATTTAGGCCAAATACGGCTTCGGCAATTTTAGTGTTCCAAAGGCTGCCTAGCCATAGAGGGCCTGCATTTTCATGGAAGCCATGCATTTTTAGCACACTATCTACATGTGATTTACCTTTCCTGCATTCCATATACACTCTAAGGTAATGGTCGCTTGAGTAGGAGTAAACAGGCACCAAAGCCTTGTCATACTGCGCAGCTATTAATTGGCATTTTCTTATCAATATCCTTAGCCCTATCTCATGCATTATGGCGGTTCTAAGGGGCATAGCCCAGTATTTCCTTATGCATGCTTTAATGTGGGAGCCTGCAAGCGATGATGTATCGGTTGCAGTTACTGCAAGAATGCTGTTCCTGGAGAGCCTCTTTGCAGAACTATCAAGGAATGGATTTGGGGAACCAAAAGGGTCAATATCTATGTAATCGAATCCTTTTGAATTTAGGAGAAAGAGGTTTGCATCATTCATGCTTACCTTAACTTTGCTGCTTATCTTATTCAGCTTGAGGTTTTTCTTTATTGAGCTAACAGCTTTTTTGCTGTAATCATTCATACAAACTGATTTTATAATCCCTTTGTCAAGCTCCTTGAGAAACCTTATCCCCCTTACACCAGTCCCGGCAAGAGGCAGGGCAATTTGCATACCTTTTTTTCCAATGGAATTCAGAAGCAGCACAGAAACTGACCTGTTCAGTTCCATGAGAGGATTATAAAAAACTTCCATCTTTTTGGAAACAACCTTCGCAGGATTTACTTCTATACTTGCTTTTCCTTCAATAATAAGAGCCATAATCCAAGAAAAACTATAAAGAAATAAATAATTATCTGATGTCTACATAGACATACTTGCTGTCCCTGAAATCCTCATTGCTTGCCACTACCTTCATTACATAGTATCCAGGTTCAGCATTTACAGGCATAGGCACATCATACCTGAAGCCATTTGTTTCTAAAGGATCAAGGTCAAACCCAGGAAAGGCATAGAAACCGTCAAGGTCCATGAAATACATCTTTACGTTGGTATCATCAAAGCTCATTTTTGTTGGGTTCTTTACATTTAAGTAAAATTCAAGCTCGTCTCCTGCTTCAACAGGATCCATCATGCGAATATTGCCAAGGAAACCAGCGCCTACAAGTGCGATAACCAGAAAAACCGAAAATGTGATTCCTTTCATCATATAGTATCCCCCAAAGTTACTATTCTGTAATGCTAACTAATATATAAAGTTTATTGTAAGTCGGGCTCTATTTTGGCATTTGCCCATATAAAAGGATTTAATAATGCGCCTGATAATCCCTGCAGGTATGACTCTCAGAAGCCCAATATGCTCTGTTGTAGGGCATGTTGACCACGGAAAAAGCTCTATCCTTGACAGGATAAGAGGTACAGCAATTGTCAAATCAGAGGCAGGCTCGATAACACAAGCCATAGGCGCATCCATAATACCGGTTTCTACTTTGACTAAAATATGCGGCAGCCTTGTTTCCAGCATGAACATGAAATTCACTATTCCAGGGCTGCTTTTTATAGACACGCCAGGTCATGCGGCATTCACGAACATGAGGAAAAGAGGGGGCAATCTTGCCGACATCGCCTTGGTGGTAATAGATATAAACGAAGGAGTGATGCCTCAGACAGTTGAATCGATAGACATATTGAGACATTATAAAACGCCTTTTATTGTCGCGGCAAACAAGGTAGACCTTATCAGGGGATGGAAGAACAAGAATTCATCCCTTCTTCAGAACATTACAGAGCAATCCCCTGAGACAGTCCAGGAATTGGAGAACAAGATGTATGGCATTGTAGGGAAGCTTTCTGAAATGGGCTTTAATGCAGAGAGATATGACAGGGTCCAGGATTACACAAAGCAAGTGGCAATAGTTCCCTTGTCTGCCAGCACAGGTGAAGGTATAGCAGAGCTTCTCATGGTTGTAGCAGGACTGGCGCAAAAATTCCTTGAGGAATGCCTGAAATGCGATACAAACGGTGATGCAAGAGGAATTATAATTGAGGTAAAGGAGGAAAAGGGCATAGGGAAATGCCTTGATGCAATAATACATGACGGAACATTAAAGTCTGGAGGGCCGCTTATAATAGGCGGGATAAAAGAACCAATAGTTACCAAGGTAAAATTGCTTCTTGAGCCAGAGCCACTGTCAGAAATGAGGGACAAGAAGGCAAAATTCACGAGCGTAAAATCGGCGTCTGCGGCAACAGGGGTAAGAATATCTGCACCTGATATTGATGACGCAGTTGCAGGCATGCCAATAATCCAGAGTTCCAACTTGGAATGGGCAAAGGAAGAGGTGCAGAAAGGTGTTCAGGAGGTTTTGATAGAGACAGATGGATGCGGCGTGATAGTGAAGGCAGACTCTCTTGGAAGCCTTGAAGCAGCTGTAAAACTTTTGAGAGAAGCTAATGTCAAAATCAAGAGGACAGGGATAGGCAATATAACAAAAAATGATATTTCTGATGCATGGTCTAATTATGAGTCAGAGCCTGTTACCTGCGCTGTAATAGGATTCAATGTCATGGATTCCTCTGGCTCTAAGGACAGCAAGGTTAAGGTAATAACTGCTCAGGTAATATATGAAATACTTGACTCATACAAGGCATGGGCTGCAGCTGAAAAGAAAAGGATTGAGATGGGGAATATAGAGCATCTAGTTTCACCATCTAAGATGCTCATACTGAAGGGATATGTGTTCAGGCAGAATAACCCTGCTGTTGTCGGCATTGAAGTGCTTGCAGGGAAGCTGAAGGCAGGAACTCCAGTGATGAATAGCAATGGCAAGGCAGTTTCAACTGTCAAAGGCATACAGGAAGAGAGGGAGTCTGTGAATTCAGCAGAGAAGGGAAAGCAGGTTGCCATATCATTGCCAGATGTCACGGTAGGCAGGCAGATTTCTGAGGGAGATGTATTATATTCAGATGTCCAGGAAGGCGAGTTCAGGATATACAAGGAGTTCAAGAAATACCTTTCTGATGAGCAGAAATCGCTTCTAAAGGAAATAGCCGGGATAAAGCGAAAGGAGAACGCAGTATGGGGAATATAGGGTATGCCCTCAAGCCAATCGGTTCAAGGGATGTAAAGGAAATTTACGCGATGCTTGAGGCAGGCTTTGGTTATTCAGGCAAGATGGATTTTGCATTTTTTTCAAACAACAAGGAAAGGATATTCATTGCAGTAAGGGATGTTTGCAGGATAAATTTTGAAGGCTTAAGGGTCAACTCAGTTGGTATTTATTTTGCCGAGATGCACAAAGGCGCCATAAGGCTGAGCATTGAGGGCAGCCAGATAATAGGCAAGGAATGCAGCAAGAATGTGCTTGATGTAGACAGGAGGCAGGCATTGGAGTGGATGACCGGCCAGGATATCTCTATATCTAATCCAGGGAAAGGATATGTCATAATAAGGCATGAAGGTGATTACCTTGGTTGCGGCAAATATGCGGATGGGAAAATCCTTAACCATGTCCCGAAGGAAAGAAGGTTGAGGGTCAGTATCTCAGCGTTACCCTGAACTGAATTCCTTTCTTTAACTTGCTGATTATTTTCCTGTCAATGTCAATAGCGGCTTTTTCAGAGCCTGTGCCAATTGTCCTGTTGCTGAGGAAATTGCTTTTCCTAATCACTATTTCATGATTGTCTGAAAAATCTTCATTAGGCAAAAAGCTGAAATGATCTCTTGAATTTTTTCCTGCTATCTCAACAAAAACACTTTTTCCATTTTTTGAAATTTCCCTTAACTTTGCAGGGTCAAAATCACACCTTATTCCGACTATACAGTTCCCATTTAGGCTAAGCCCAGAATCCTTTGTAAACTCAATAGTTGCCTTATGCGTAGCGAGGATGTTTTCGTGTCCGTAACACAAGAATGAGTATTCCATTAACTTATATCAGGTCCTCTATCGGCTTGACCTTCTTCTTCTTTTCAACCTTTGAGGCTTCCTTTTCCAGATCCACGCCAAGCTTTTTCAAGGACTCAACGTGGAGCCTCATGAGCTGCTCGACAACATTGAGTATCTTCAGCATCTCTTCCCTTTCCTTCGCCAGTGTGCTTAATGCCCCCTTATGGAATCCTATTTGCTCATCATTGCTTTCTTTTGCCATT
>JAGVYS010000024.1 GCA_018303125.1 Candidatus Woesearchaeota archaeon
GTCGCATGATGCTGCTCTTTCCTCTACCTTTTCCTTGCCAAAGACAGTTTCACCGGTGAAATAATCATATGCTTCGCTTGTTCTGGATTCTTTGCCTGTATCATCAGCTTTGCACTCCACTAATCTCCACGAGCTTGGATTCCTATACGCAATATACGGTTTGCCTTCCTTAGGGAATCCTCTAACTGTAAGAATTGCCTCTTTTTTCATATCTATGACATAACTTGTTTCGTAGTCAAGATTCTTAAGCTCGTTTGGGATATAAGGGAGGCCTTGCAGCTTTTCATTCCAAACCATCTGCACACCATCTACAGTTGCCCTTATACTTCTATATTCCCCACTAATGGACACTAAAACCTTAGATAATCCCTTTTCAGTTGGCAAAACCTCAAAATTTACATTATTTGGGCCTTGTTTCAAAGAAATTTGAGTTGTAATAGGCTCAAGAGCATAGGCTATAGCTGCAAATAGGAAAATTGCGAACATACCTAATACTATTTTCTTCATCGCGTAATCTATAAAAATATTCTTATGCGGCAACTGTAAACTCAACCAGACACCATGATTTAATTGAGGGTGTTCCTAACTTAAGTTGATGGATCAGAAAGATTCATTCTAAATATTTATATAGCTTAATTAAAAGGTAAATAAGCATGAAAAGGAAGGGACAACAGAGCGCTATTATCTATATAATGATTGCACTCGTGCTTTTTGTCATTATCTTCCTGGGCTTTAAGTATTTTGGCAGCATCAGCGAAAAGGCAGAGGATGCAGAAATATCAAATTTGCAAAGAAGCATAAATACCAAAGTGCAGCAGCAGAATGCAAGGATATTGGGAAGCTATTCCAACGCCAGCTTTTCAGTGCCTCCTTCTGTTGAAAGGATATGCTTTTCTGATGCCGATGCCCTGGGAAGCGGATTCGGGCTGCCTGATGATGAGGTTAACAACCTTTTTCTGTTACATAGGGATAAAATAATACCTTACAGGCTGAAGGACCTTGACTTAGACGAAAGCCAGATATGCGGACGGCCTAAGAATGGAAAGATTACAATAATGTTCCGCACAACAAGGAATGGCACCAACATAGAAATAAGCGAAGACCAAGAGGACGAAGGGTGCGTATCCATACTTGAAAATGGCCCTCCTGAGAAGAAGATAGACATAGTATTTGTTCCATATGGCTACAAGAGCAAGGAAAGCTACACAAGAGAGGCGAACAGGCTCATAAACAGCATATTCCTTCAGTTCGAGCCTTTTGCTTCAGAAAGCGATAAATTCAATTTCTACCTTGCATCAGGTAAGGAAGTGAAATGCACTGTTGACGGCTACATTGAATGCAATGATTTCTCAGTTATGAAATCTGCATCTGAATGCCCGCATGAACATGTCATTGTTATGGTTGACCGGTCGGTTTTGCAGGATTTCATACTTCCTGTCAGGAGCTCTGCATCAGGTAACATGGTGAAGATAAATACGGCTGACAAGCCATTTGTCCTTGTGCATGAATTCGGCCATTCATTCGGTGACCTTGCAGATGAGTATGTTGACGAAAGATATTATAGCATGGGTAACTTTGATGTCGAAGATTACCCTAATTGCGATTATTCAGGATGCACAGAATGGAGCAGCATCAACGGAACAGGATGTTATAGCGGGTGTTCACTAAAAAGATTTTTCAGGCCTACAAGAGACTCTGTCATGCGCGACCTTGATTCACAAACATATGGACCTGTCAATGAGAAAAGGATATCAGAGAGGCTTGGGCGCTATGAATAAGGCAATACTTGCTACAATCTTTTTCATCCTGCTTTGCCCTGTATTTGCCGAAATGCAGAAAGTCATGGTCCTTGACCTATACTATGACAATGGAAAGATATTTGTTATCGACAAGGCAATAAAATATGGATATTATCCTGAGCAGAGACATAGTGCTGAAAGCGAATATTCACTGCAAATACTCCAAAAGGGAAGCATACTGCACAGTTCGTTGTTCAAGGAGCCTAATATAGTCTATAGAGAAGGCTCTGATGAGAATGGAATTCTTTCCGGGGGCAAGGTTGTGCTTGATGAAAGGGAGTTTTCTGTTATTGTGCCTTATTTTGGGGAAGCTGATGAGATAAGGATTATATCGCCGGAAGGAAGCATTTCAGGCAGTGAAAGACTGGAAAAAGGGAAAGGTAATTATTATTTTATTGCAGGGATTGCGATACTTGCCATCGTAATTATTTTTGTCATCATAAGGAGAAAATCAAGATGAAATTGTCAAAAAAATGGATGAATCTGCTTGCCTATCTTGACAAGGCAGTAATAGCAGTATCCCTTTTGCTTTTCTTGTATATAAGGCCCGACATGCTCATGCTGTCCCTGTTCATGTTCCTATTTGTATATCTTTATGTATCAGGCAGAGCATCGCTTTTCAGGCAGCTTGGCGTAGCATTTATTGTTTCTGTCATATGGATGCTCATAGCAAAGGATTACTATAATTATAACAAGGAAATGCTGCAGCTGCTTGGGTTCAACCTCTTTCCATTGCTTGGGTGGACATCTGGATTGTTTTCTGCCTATGTAATATACTCTCATTATGAGCATATCCTGAAAGTGAAGACATTTTTCAGGAAGCTGCTGCTTTTTGTGGCCTTTTACTGGCCCCTGCTAATACTTTTTGAAACTCTAGGTTATCATGTTTTCAAAATAAGGAACATGGAGCATGCCTATTCTGGCCTGCCAATATGCGACTGCATCCATGCCATCTGGTGGATGAAGATTTCCTATTTTCTAATTGGCATAGTGTTTTTTGCCATATGCCATGCAATGAAGCTCGAAAACCCGCACAGGCGAAGGGAATAATTTTTAAAGAAGTTATCAATTCATAAAACTGCTTTGCCCCCTTAGCTCAGCAGGTAGAGCGTGTGACTGTTAATCACAAGGTCGGCAGTTCGAGTCTGCCAGGGGGCGTATTTTCAAAATGTCGGGTAAATCTTTATAAATTGTCATTGGATTCAGATTTCTCACGGCCCCGTAGCATAGCCTGGAGATCCTTCCCCTTTCCCTGTAAGAAAGGTAATCGGGCATTGGTGCGTCCGACTGATAATCGGAAGGTCCGGAGTTCAAATGGGAGAATTTCTCTGAAAGTCTCCGCGGGGCCACTTTACATATAGGATAAGATTCTACTTGATATTTTTTTCCGCAAGTCTGGAAGGTAAGAAGAGGATTCAAAAATTTCTTTCATTTAAGCTGTTTATCAATCAAAAGATTTATATACTTTGCATATATAGCATATGTTATATATTTTGTATATTGGTAAATGCCATGTCTAAAAACACCATTAAGGTAAGCAGTAAAGAAAAAGCCACTTCAATACGTCTTACTGAAAGAACCAAGAGAATGCTTGATTCAATCGCAATAGGAAAGGAAACGCATGAACAAATTGTGTCTAGGCTCATAAACATATGCATAGGTACAGATCCATCGACATCGATTTCACCCAAAGGCAACGTAATAATCACTAAATATGAGAAGGCCAATAAAACTATTTCAATTGAAACTGGTAAAAATACCTATT
Source organism: Candidatus Woesearchaeota archaeon (assembly GCA_018303125.1). Taxonomy (GTDB): domain Archaea; phylum Nanobdellota; class Nanobdellia; order Woesearchaeales; family WJIZ01; genus JAGVYS01. Next base: position 3,565 of record JAGVYS010000024.1, read on the forward strand.
CAGTTGTTTGCACTTACAATGACTTGAGCATTTTTTCTACTATCCGAAATGGAATTGGCACTATCCCTCACAAACAACTCATGGCTTATATCTCCAACAACGGAGTGGCACCGGAATGGGAGGCTGATGTAGAGATAGTAAATATGCGAAAGGCCAACGGCAATTGGGAACAACCATCGCATCTTATGAACAAGGATAAGAAGGAGTACTTGCTGCTTTATCTTGTTTCATTGAAGCATATATTGGAGGATTCATTCCATATCAGTATTCCTGAACTTACATCTGAGGATGACTATTTTGATTTGGGAAATTGGGAGAAGGCATATAAGCGCTATGGGCTATCCATGGAGTCATTTCATTCGGATGTGGAGAAGAAACTGCGAGTTAAAAACTCATGAGCCATATTTACATACTTCCTTACTATACAAATATTGAAAATCTGAGAGAAAGCCGCTCTGAAAGAGAGCACAACTCTTCCATAAAGTTCTCATTGGGCTATTTTCATATTGAATTATCCGAAACAAATTCCCTCTTAGAGGATAAGTATTCCCTCAATTTGCATTCAGCAAAATACCTTATGGAAGGCATTACAGAGCAGAAAGAAGCGATGATTCACCATCACCCAAAAGGACACAATTGGAAGCACTTGCAGTTCAAAATTAAGTCACGGAATGAAGTTATACGAATAAAGCTTGATGCACTGGATGATGAGGATTACCAAAAGTGCATAAAAGGCTTCTTGCATATATCCCAAAAAGTAATACAATATGAGAAAGAAACTAATGGGATAGAAGATGATTTGCAGAGATACTTCTTTAACAGTAAAATTAAGCAGCTTGAAGGCGAGGAGAGATTTCTGCTTAAACAAATATATCTTGCATCCAAAAGCAACGGAATTCTGGATGATAGTGGCAATCCATTGGATAGGAGTAGGATTGAGGACTTAAAAATCGAAAAGCATATGCTCCCTTTCCTGAATTGGGATGAATAACCAGTGAGCGACTGCTTGACTCTTATGCAATTATATGCAGACATTAATGGTACACTAGAAAAATAATTTGAAAGGCAAAATGTCCACTTCTCAAAAACATTTATAAAAAAGGTTCCAAATCGCTCAACGAATGAGGATACTTGCGATACATTCCGACTTTATTGAATTTGAGGCAAAGAAGCAGGCAATAAAGCAGCCAGAGGAGCTGAAGAACAAGAAAGAAAGAGTTGAGGAATGCGTTGTATTTTTCATTTCCGTTGAAGAAGGCGATGAGAGCAACAAGGAATCCATAGTTGACAAGGCAATTGAAAACATAAAAGATATTTCTGATAAAGTAAAGGAAAAAAATATTGTACTATACCCATTTGTGCACCTTACAAGCAAGCCATCAAAGCCTGATTTTGCTGTTTCTGTAATGGTCATGCTTGAGGAAAAGTTGAAGGGAGATTTCACAGTCCACAGAAGCCCATTTGGATGGTACAAGGCCTTTGACATCAAGGCAAAAGGCCATCCGTTGTCAGAGCTCAGCAGGGAATTCACAGTTGATAGCGCTGAAAAGAAGGACGATGAGACAGACTCAATGAAAAAGGAAAGGAAGTTGACATCTTACTGGCACATACTTTCGCCTGACGGGCAGCTTCATGAAGTTGGCAGCTTTAATTATTCAAAGCATGAGAAGCTCAAGAAGCTTGCTTTCTACGAGAAGGAAAAATCAAGGGCAGTTAGAGAGGAGCCGCCTCATGTTGCGCTTATGAAAAAACTTGAGATGGTTGATTATGAGCCTGCTTCTGATGGCGGCAACCTTAGATATTATCCAAAAGGCAGGCTTGTAAAGAAACTGCTTGAGGCATATGTCACCCAGAGGGTTGTTGAATATGGGGGAGTAGAGGTTGAGACTCCTATAATGTACAACATGCAGCATCCCACGCTTTCCAAGTATTTACAAAGATTCCCAGCAAGGCAATACCAGATAGAATCCGACAGGAAGAGGTATTTCCTGCGCTTTGCCGCATGCTTCGGCCAGTTCCTCATAGCACATGACGCGACAATAAGCTATCGCCACCTGCCATTGAAACTTTATGAGCTTACAAGGTATTCCTTCAGGAGGGAGCAGAGCGGTGAGCTTACTGGCCTGAGAAGGCTGAGGGCATTCACCATGCCAGACTGCCATGCGCTTGTTGCGGACATGGATCAAGCCATGTCAGAATACAACAAGAGGTTTGACCTTGCGCTTGATGTCCTTGATTCTTGCGGCCTGGAAAAGACAGACATAGAAATGGCACTAAGGACAACTAAGGATTTTTACGAGAAGAACAAGGATTTTATAGTGGCCCTGGTAAAGAAACTAGGCAAGCCAATCCTGCTTGAGATGTGGGACGAGAGAATATTCTATTTCGTGCTGAAATATGAATTCAATTTTGTAGATAACCTTGACAAGGCAAGTGCCCTGAGCACAGACCAGATAGACATAGAGAATGGCGAGAGATATGATATTAGGTTTACTGACAAGGACAACAGCCAGAAGCATCCGCTTATCCTGCACCTGAGCCCTTCAGGAGCAATTGAAAGGGTTATCTATGCACTTCTTGAGAAGGCAGCTTTCATGCAGAAAGCAGGCAAGCAAGGTATGCTGCCAATATGGCTCAACCCAACTCAAGTAAGGGTAATACCTGTTGCAGAAGACCATTTTGAGCATGCAAGGAAGGTAGCAGAGAGCATAAGGAAGGAAGGCATAAGGGCCGATTTTGATGACAGGACTTTGAATGTCGGGAAGAAGATAAGGGAAGCAGAAATTGAATGGTGCTCTACAATAATAGTCATAGGTGACAAGGAGAAGGAGAGCGGCAAGCTTCCTGTAAGAATCAGAGGGGAAAAAGACCTTGTTGCTATGGAGTTCAGTGAAATTTGCAACTACATAAAAAGCAGGACAAAGGGAATGCCTTTTGAGCAGCTTTCATTGCCTTTCGAATTAAGCAGAAGGCCAATTTTTGTAGGTTAATATTTCTGTCCGGAAATCATCTTTTTTTAGCAAAAAAAGTGTATACCCAAGTGACATATGTCACTTGGGCGCACCTCTGCAAAAAAAGAAAGCTTTATATACCCTGCCTTTCATGAACTACTGAACAGCTTTTAGGAGCTTGATAATTAGCTAAGGACAAAAAGAGGTGATACTTAATGTCCGCTTTGGAAGATACAGGAATGATTGTTGGAGAACCACTTTTAAAAATTACAAACAGTGTTATTGATGCATTGCCCGGTGTTTTGGCTGCAGTGTTGTTGCTTATTCTTGGTTACCTTATAGGCTCACTTGTCGGGCATATAGTAAGGAAAGTGCTTGATAGGACGAGATTAGTCCCTATCACTGTCAAGAAACTCGGGCTTGAGAAGGAGATTGGCAAATGGGATATCTCCGGGTTCTTCGGGCTTATAATCAAATGGTCGGTATTTGTAGCATTTTTGCCTCCGGCAGCTGATGTGGTAAGCCTAACGTCATTCGGCATGATGCTTACGTCAATCGCGTTATGGATACCTAACATAATTGTTGCAATCATAACCGTGCTTGCCGGCTTGGTTTTTGCCGAGTATATCGCCAAGAAGATCAAGGAGACCAGGGCAAAGGAAAGGTCGCTTCTTGCAAGCGGTGCCAAGGCAATCACTTTGGCTTATGTTATCCTAATAGCCCTTAGGCAGGTAGGGGTGCAGGTAAGCTTCGCAGAAAACTCCTTCCTTATAATATTGGCAGGAGTCGTATTCGGATGTGCACTCGCATTCGGGCTTGGCTTCAAGGATGAGGCAAGGGATATAGCCAGAGAGATAAGGAAGAGGCTTTAATTATCTCTTTCTTTTTTTAATTTCTTTTCTTTCATGAAGTAATTTTATAAATTAGGAAATATAGGTATTTCTTATGATAATAGGCATAACAGGCCCAATAGCCGCAGGAAAAACAACTATAGCAGAGATGATAAAGAAAAAAGGCTTCTCATATTTTTCTTACTCGGATATACTAAGGATTGAAGCACGCAAGAGAGGAATTGAGCCCACAAGGGAAAACCTGCAGAAGCTGGGCACAAAGGTAAAGAAGGATAGCAACAATCCAGGCATTCTCTCGAGGCTGATAATTGAGAATGCGAAAGGCGATGTGGTTGCCGATGGCATAAGGACTCCTGATGAGATCAGGGAGCTTAGGAAATGCGAGTCCTGGGTGTTCGGGATTAATGCATCCCAGCGCATAAGATATGAAAGGCTGGTAGGGAGGAATAGGCCAGGAGACCCAAAGGATTTCGAAAGCTTCAAGAAAATTGATGACGACGAGAACTCAGGCAGGAACAGTGGGCAGGCAATTGGGGAGTGCATGAGAAACTCTGATTTTGTTATAGACAACAATGGCACAATAGCAGAGCTTGAGAAAAAAATAGATGTGCTGATGGCAAGGCTCAGGTAAACAGCTTCTCAGCCCTTTTCCTGTCATAATACAGGTCAACTATCTCATTATATGTTCTTCTTTGCCCATCCGGCGAGAGTTTTATGTATACACTGATTATTTCTTTGTATGCCTCCTTTGCCTTTTTCAGATTCAGGCTAAGCAGCTCCTCCCTTGCATCCTCTATCCTGCCCATTATGTACGCTATATCGCCTGACAATGAGTCCTTGGCTGCCATGTGCTCCTTTTTCAGTATAGCCTCCATTGGCTTGAATGCCAGATGGTCATGCTTTATCTTATGTATAGCACGCTGTATCTCTTTTTTCGACTCCTTCTCTTCTTTTTTCAGCCTATCCTTTTCCTTCCTTACTTTTCCAGAGATTTCAGCCAGGATTTTTTGCCTGTCTTCCATAATCCTTTGGCGCTCATCCTGCGGCATTTCCTCGTTAATAGCATAATCGTTTATTGGCTCCATCTCCTTTTCAAGCCTTTTTTCTTCCCTTTCGCTGAGCATCTTATCCAGGAGGAGCTGCTTCCTGTGCCTTTCCGTCTCCTTCATCTCTGTTTTTTCCAGCTTCTTATTGACTTTTTTCCATTCTTCCCTTTCCTTCTCGTTAAGTTTGCTGAAGTCAAGTTCTATTGACAAGGGAACTCTTTTTACAAGATTTTTCTTCTCTTTTGAGAGCGTTGGCATATCAAGGATATGGCCCGGAGGCAGAGGCTTGTCCATCATTATGCTTTCCCTTAGCGATTCCAGCTCCAATGATTGCCTCTTGATTCTATCTTTCTCTTTCAGCTTCTGGAACTCCTCTTCATGCTTCATGAGAATTGCTTCATGTTTCTTCAGCTCTTTCTGTTCCTTCTCAGCTGCGGCAAGCTTTTTTTGCTCCTCAATGTGCCTTTCATTTTCCTCAAGTTCCTTTACCCTGCTTATCTTTTCTATCTCTTTTTCCCTGAGGTCAGAGAGCCATTCCTTATCCTCCTTTTTCTTCCCGAATAAAGTGCCCTTTACACCAGAAATATAATTTTCAAGCCTTACCTTTCTCTCTTTTCTTTTCCTGGCAATCTCTTCTGCCTTCTCAAGCTTCTTCTTTAGAAACTCTTCCTGCTTTCTCTTCCTCTTTTCTTCCTTCCTATTTTTGATTTCCCGGAGCATCAGACTTTCATGTTCTTTCCTTTCATTCTCTTTTTCAAGATTAAACATTTTTAGCTCAATATTTTTCTTCTCTTCCCAAACCTGCTTTCCATGCCCTTTTTCTTTTCTCAGCATGGCCCTCTTCCTTGCAATCTCTTCCCTTTTCTTCTCTTCTTCTCCCTGCTTAATCTCCCATATTTTCCGGTTTTCTTCCTCTTTCTTCCTTGCAGTTTCTTCCCTTTCCCTCTTTTTGCTATCTTCCTCTTTTTGCTTAATCTCCAGTTTTTTCTTTAGCAACTCTTCTTCCCTTCTTTCCTTTTCCATTATTTCTTCTTCCTTCCTTTCCTCTTCTTCCCTTTTTTTAGCTTCCCTTAGCTTTTCTATTTCCAGCTTTTTCCTATCTGTTTCCTCTCTCTTCTTTTGCAGTTCCAACTCCCTTTGCTTCCTTTCAATCTCCTTTCTTTTTTCGCTTTCTTCCTTTTCCAGCTGTCTTTCCCTTTCCTTCTCCCTATTCTGCATTTCCAGCTTTTCAAGCTTTTCCTTCTCTTTTTTCTCCTTCTCCTTTTCTTCTTCTTTTCTTTCTGCCCCTTTCTTCCTCTCTTCCATTCTTTCTTCTTCCTTCCTTTCTTCTTCCATTTTTTTAGCTTCCCTTAGCTTTTCTATTTCCAGCTTTTTCCTATCTGCTTCCTGCCTCTGGTTTTCCTCTTCTAGCTTCTTCTGCTTTTTTTCAATCTCCTTTCTTTTTTCGCTTTCTTCCTTTTCCAGATGTCTTTCCCTTTTCTTGTCTAGTCTTATTCTTTCCTTCTCCCTATTCTGCATTTCCAGCTTTTCAAGCTTTTCCTTCTCTTTTTTCTCCTTCTCCATTTCTTCTTCTTTTCTTTCTGCCCCTTTCTTCCTCTCTTCCATTTCCTTTTCCAGCATGATTCTCTCTTCCTGCAGTTTCTTCTTCTCTTCCTCTTTCTGCTTTATCTCCAAAGCCCTTTGCTTCCTATCTTCTTCCTCTTTCTTCCTTATAATCTCCTTTTTCCTTCTCTCATTCTTATTCTTCTCAGCTTTGATTGCCTTTTTCCTATTTTCTTTCTCTTCAGGAGTGCGATAAATCCCTATTTTATGGAAGAATCCAACAGCATTCTTTTTAGTCTCAGAAACAGCTTTCTTTAACTGCTCTTCCCTCTCCTTTCTATTTTTCTCCTTTTCCTTATCCATTCTTTCTTCTTCCTTCTTTTTTCTCTCAAGATCCTTGCGCTTTTCCTTTTCGAGCCTTATCTGATCGGCAAGCTCCTTTGCTCTGCTCTTTTGCTCATACCTTTTTCTTAATTTCTCGACTATTATTGCCTTTTTCCTCTCATCCTTAAGACGCTTATTCTCAAGCTCCTTTTTCCTTTCCTTTCTTATCCTTTCTTCCTCTCTTCTCTTTTGCTCTGCCTTTTTTCTTTCCAGCAGCTTTTCTTTTTCCATCTTCTTCTCAATCTTAATCCTCTCTCTCTGCAGCTTCATCTTCTCAGATTCCTTCTTCTCTATCTCCTTGAACCTCTTCTTTCTCTCTTCTTCCTCTTTCTTCCTTATAAGTTCCTGTTTCTTCCTTAAGCTCTCGTTATTCTGTTCTTCAATTTGCCTTCTTTGCTCATCTTCTTTCCTGAGCATGGCTTTTTTCCTTGCAATCTCTTCCTTTTCTTGAGCGGTATGGTAAATCCCGACTTTATGCAGGAAGCCAACAGCATTCTTCTTTGCCTCAGAAACAGCCTTCTTTACTTGCTCTTCCATCTGCTCCCGTTTCTTATCTGCTTCCTTCTTCCTCTCGTGTGATAATTTGCTGAGCATGTCTTGCTTCTTCCTTTCCTCTTCGCGTTTTTTCCTTTCCTCTTCCTTTTTTCTTTCATTCTCTTCCATCATTCCCTTTTTCCTTATGCTTTCCTTTCTCTCCCTATCCAAAGCAATCTTCTTTTCAAGCTTAATTCTCTCTCTCTGCAGTTTCATCTTCTCTGCTTCCTTTCTCTTCAGCTCCCAGAGTCTTCTTTTCTCTTCTTTTCTCTTCTTTTGCTCTTCTGCCTTCCTGAGAGTATCCTTTTGTGCGGCAACGGCTTTTCTTTTCTCCTCTTCTCTATGCCTCTCAATAGCATTTATCCGCTCCCTCTCCTGCCTTCTTGCTTTGGCAGCTTTATTTTTTTGCTCCTTTTCTTCAGGAGTACTGTACAAGCCTACACTATGCAAGAAACCAATTGTTTTCTTAGTGGCTTCAGAAATTCTTTTTCTTGCCTGTTCATTCCTGGCCTTTCTTTTCTCTTCTGTTATCCTCTTGAGCTCATTCTTTTCCTTTCTTTGTTTTTCCAGCAGCCTTTCCTTTTCTTTCTTTTTTGCAATCAGGGCATTTTTTATTTCCTTTCTTAGTCTATCTCTTTCCTTGCGAACCCTTTGACGCTCTTCCTCCCTGGCTTTTCTTTCCAGGGACATATGAAGCATATTTTCCTTCTTCTTTTCCTCTTTCTCTGCTTTTTGCCTTACCTTTTCCTTTCTCTCTTCTTCCTTTTCCCTTAGCTTTTCGATTTCCAGCCTTTTTCTTTCTGTTTCATTTCTCTTTAGCTCAAGGAACCTTTTCCTTTCCTCTTCCCTTTTCCTTTCCTCTTCTGCCTTCCTGAGCCTTTCCTTTTCTATAGTAATAACTTTATTTTTCTTGTTTTGCCCATCAATAGCCTTTATCCGCTCTCTCTCCTGCCTTCTTGCCTCGGCAGCTTTTCCTCTTTCTTCCCTAAGCAAGGCCCTCTTCCTTGCAATCTCTTCCTTTTCTTGAGCGGTATGGTAAATCCCGACTTTATGCAGGAAGCCAACAGCATTCTTCTTTGCCTCAGAAATAGCCTTCTTTACCTGTGCATTACTTTGCTTAATCTTCTTTTCCAGCTCTTTTTTCCTTTCCTGGTTTAGCCTCTTGCGCTCTTTTTCTTTTTCACTTTTTTCAGCGTCAAAAATTCTTTTTCTTTCCCTTTCAGCATCTAGTGTTATTTTTTTCTCCTTTTCCTTGTCTCTTCTTTCCCTGTTCTTTTCCCCAATTCTTTTTCTCTTCTCTGCCCTTATTGCCTTTTTTCTCTCCTCTTTTTCCTTTTTCCTTAACCTATGCTCTCTCTCACTATCTTTCTGCCTTTTCCTTTCCTCTCTTTTTTTACTTTCAGCATCTTTTTTCTTTTCTTCCTTAAGCCTCTTTGCGTCTTCCTTTTCCTTCTCAGTCTTATACAGCCCAGAGCTATGCAAGGCATCTTTGATGCTTTTCTTGGCTCCTGAGATGCTTTTCTCTAAGTCTTTCTTGAAATCTGCTACTTTTTTCCCCCTTATTGCCTTTTTTTCCTCAATTTGCTTCTTTCTCTCTTCAATCGCCTTGCTTTTTCTCTCCTTATCCTGCTTTTTCTTCCCCTCGAGAATCCTTTTCCTCTCAAGCCTTATTTCCTTGGAAGCTTTTGTTCTCTCCTCAATCTCTTTCTTCTTTACAGTTATCGTCCTGGCAATGTTGCTGTCGCGGAGCTTTTTTAGCAGGCTGTATGTTACCTTCTTTTCCTGCTCTACAGAGAATTTTTCATGCTCATTGGACAGTTTTTCCTGTTCTTTCCTTATCCTTTGGAGAATTGAGCTTAACTTCTCATCTTCCTGAGGAGACATTGTTTCACCTTTAACTGCCAGCACTAGTATAACAAGGAGTATAGAACTGCCTACAAGATAAAATATCAACCCCTGTTCACCCCTTTTTATTTATCGGAGAATCCAGCTATAATAATATATAAACCTTTGGGTAAAAATCAGTCGTAATCTCTCCATGTGTGCCCGCATTTCGTGCACTTCATGAACTTTGTTTCAGGCTCATCGCTTGCCCTTGTCTGGACAAGCCAAAAACGCGCATTCTTATTTCCGCATTCAGGGCAGTCTACCTTCATTATTGGAAGAGTTTCCATTGCCTCTTTATCTATTACTTCTACTTCCCTGACTTTCTCAATCTTTTCTTCCTTTATTCTTGCCTGCTGCGTATCCTTGTTTTTATAGCCACAACTGCATGAAAGAACCTTTTTCCCGCCTTCTTTTTTCGGCATCAGTATTGAGCCGCACTTAGGACAAAACATTAAGACTTACCCCCTTATACAGAAGCTGAAATCACCGAAAACGCAGGCAATTTCAACTGCCCATATCTTTATGTAACCAAGATAAGGGACCATTATAAAAGCTTTTCCAATTACCTGTTCGCTTTGTATATTTGACTCGAAAGGAAAAGAATCTGCATTGTGGTCGCCTTTTGTTGAAATCGTATAAGCGCCTTCTTCTTTATTTATTCCAATGACCCTGTGAATTATCGGCTCAGGCCTTTCCGCTGTCCTGAAAACTATTATGTCCCCTACTTTTATGTTATCCTGTTTTGCCCCGAAAAGGAATATTATGCTGCCTTTGTCGAAGCCATTCCTCATTGTAAATCCTGCAAACTCTTCCCTTGATATGCCTTTTTGGGCGTACCAGTCTCCGCATACATCATAGTATTCCTCTACCCCCAACCTTTTTTTGCTATCTATTCTTTTACCGCATATAACATTGGTGAATTCAGGGCATCTACCATTTATGCTGTCTGGAGAGGCGCATACTGAAACTGCCTTATGCTCCATGCTTCCTGAAACAACAGCCACTATAGGGTGAGTTGTGCCCAAGGCAAGCGCAAGCCCGGGATATATTACGAACTTTATCAATACAAATGCAAGGATAATATTTATCGTCCAGCTCTCTATGCTATCCTCATGCCATATGAAGTGCCATGCCTTCTGGAGTTTTGTCTTCCCTCTATAAGGTGGCTTGTTGAATTTATCAAAATATCCCATGTGCTTTACCCCCCACATAGCTTTAAAAAGATTACTGATAAACCCCTATCATGGTAAACAATCAATATTTTGAGGGTGTATTGCAGCTAAGGGACCCCACGCAACAGATTATTGATTACATAGAGGAAGAAGTAAGCTCAAACAAGAAGGTGCATATAGCCAAGAGTGTCAGGCATAAAAGAGGGATTGACCTTTATATTTCCTCAAACAAATTTCTAAAGGATTTAGGAAAGAAGCTAAAGAAAAAATTTACAGGCGAGCTTATTTATAGCAATACCCTCTTCACCAGAAACAAGTTCACTAGCAAGGATGTTTACAGGGGATGCGTTCTTTTTAGGCATGTACCATTAAAGAAAGGTGATGTAATATCCTATAAGGGAGATGAAATTGAGGTCATTTATGCAGGCAAGGAAATCTTGGGAAGGAATGTTCGCACGAGTGAAAAGATACATATCAAGTTTGACAAATTAAGGTAATCTTCTTTGATTCCTATAATCCTTTACAATGTTAATCATCCTATTTTTTTCATTTTTTGCAGAGTCAATGGCAGTTTTAGCAATAACTGCATAATCACCAAAATACCTTATTATACCCTCTTTTACATTTACCAAGTCAAACGGCATCTCGGCTCTTACTCCCTGCCACTTTAAGTAGGCAATTGTCCCCACTATTTCCTTGAGCATGGATATTGCCTTCTCGCTGCTTATTCCCATGTCCCTAACAAGCAGAATGTCCCCTGCATATATCCCCAGCTTCTCTGATTTTGATTTAACTTCTTCACTTCCAAGGTTTTGAAGAACCTTTAGCACATAATGCCCGCTAAGGCCAGAGAGCACTTCTCTTGCAGCCTTTAGCTCTTCCCTTAATCTTGCAGAGTTATCCTCTTCTTTCTTTATCCTCTCTGCCATGGATGCTATCCTCTCCTCTTTGAAATGAAAAAGCGAGCCTATTTTCCTGCTATCCAATCGCCTTTTTCCTGAGAGGCTTTTTGTCTTGCTTTCAAGAAATGCAATCCTTTTCCTGAGCTGCATATTATATTTTCTTAGATGCACAATGTCTTGCTGGGCCAGTCTTAATTTTTCATTTTGTGCCGGCTTATCATAGTTTGGCACTTCACTTTCTTTTTTCTCAATAATTTCTGTCCTTTCCTCTTTTTTGGCAAGGAGTTCAGCGGCTGCTTTGATTTGCATGCCTTCCTTTATTACGCACCTTATGAAGCCATCATGATTGATTTGGCTATTTGTCTCAAGATACCTTCTTGTTTTATCCAGGATATGGAAATACCTTCTGTACGCATACAATGCGCATGCCAGCGCATCTTTTTCATGAATGTCCCTTGTCTTATGGCCATCGGTAAGCAGGCTTTTTTCCTCTCCCTTTAGGTCAGTAGGAGGGCAGACTATCCTGCAACCTGTCTTCGCGGAAAATTTCGATATTATCTCAGGCACCTTTGCCTTGTCTGTCCCGACTATCAAAGGTATGCCGAGCCTGCTTGCTATCATAGTCAAGGAATCAAGCCCCAGATCTTTGGATGACGTGACGCTAATGGCATTTCCCCTCATGTCAAGAACTGCAATGCCAGATGTAGTGCCCGGGTCTATACCAACAATGATGCCATGCATGCCCTAATATTGCCCCCTGTGCTTTTAACATTTGCTACTTATATGTGTTTAGCTAAACATTTATAAGTAATATAATGCTTCTTTGCACTATGCTGGATGTAGATAGGCTGCTTTTATACCTCGCCAGAAAGGGCGCGCTTTCCAAAGAGATAGAGATATCAACAATAAAGATGGCTGAGGAAACAGGAAGCACACAGCAGACAATGAGCAGAAAGATGATAGAGCTTTCCGAGAAGGGGCTTATAGAGAGGAGCGCAAGCACAAAGGGAGTCAGGGTCAGGCTGAGCTCAGAGGGGGCAGCGTACCTTAAGTCACTTTATGCAGGGCTTGAGGGGATTTTCACAGAGAAAAGTAAAACGATAATAGGGAAAGTGAAATCAGGATTGGGCGAAGGGGCATACTACATGTCACAGGATTGCTATGTCAGGGAGTTTGAGTCCAAGCTTGGCATGAAACCATTTCCAGGGACGCTTAACCTAAACGTATCTCCTGCTGATTTTATGGCATTTTCCTCTGGCGAGGAAAGGGTATACATTTCGGGCTTTGAGACAAAATCAAGGAGCTTCGGCGGACTTATAGCATACAAGTCCAAGGTAAACGGAATCTATTCTGCTATAATTGTGCCGGACAGGACATCACACAAGAAAGACACCATAGAGCTGATTTCACAAACTTATTTCAGGAGAAAGTTCAAGCTTAAAGATGGAGATGAGGTGGGCATTGAGCCATGGGATACCAAATAGGCATATGCGACACTATGTTTGCCAGGGTTGACATGTTTGCAATCGCTGATCGGGCAATAAAGGATAGTGGAGAGGATATACTCGTGGAGCGCTATACTGTTCCGGGAGTAAAGGATTTGCCTGTTGCGGCAAAGAAACTTTTTGAGGAGCATGGCTGCGATATCGTCCTTGCTTTAGGGATGCCAGGCAAGGAGAGCATTGATAAGATGTGCTCACATGAAGCATCTCAGGGGCTTATTGAAGTCCAGCTCCTGGAGAGCAAGCACATTCTGGAAATATTCGTGCACCTTGATGAGGCCAAGGACGAAAAAGACCTTCTGGAAATCGCGAGGAGAAGAACTTATGACCATACTATAAATGCCATAGCCTTGCTCAAGGGAAAGACTGAGCTTTCAGAAAAAGCAGGCAAAGGCATAAGGCAGGGAAGGGATAATGCTGGGGAGATAATATGGAAGGAATAGCCCTGGTTGTTTCTGAATTTAATCCAGAGATAACATCAATTATGGAAAAAGCAGCGAAAAGCCATGCACAAGTGTCTGGCTGCAAATTTTGCAGAGTTGTCCATGTAACCGGAGTTTTTGAGATACCTTTGGTAGCCAAGAGGCTGCTTAAGCAGAAGAGCATATCCGGATTAGTTGTCCTTGGCGCGGTTATACGAGGCAAGACATGGCATGATGTCATAGTTGCCAGCAGCGCAGCTTCTAAGCTTCTTGACTTATCCCTGGAATTCGACAAGCCAGTCGGCATGGGGATAATGGGGCCCAGGGCAACATGGAGGGATGCAAAGAGAAGGGCAAGCGAGTACTCCAAGAGGGCAGTTGAGGCTGTCCTCAGGCAAATATTTTTATAGGATAACTGCTATTTTTGAGCCATGAAGGCCACCTCTGTGCAGAAGTTCATACTTTACAGCTTGGGCAGCTGGATAGAAGAGGCTAACAAGAGGATTGTAGACAAGCAGTTGCAAGTTTCAATCTCAAAGGCACTCTTCATAGAGATGGTAAGGAATGCAGGGCTTGCCGAGAAGCAGAAGAGGGCACTTTATAAGAATCTCGAAGCACTGGAAAAAAAGCGCTTAATTTCCTATAATAATAAGGACCTATCGCTCACAAGTAAAGGAGATTCAATATACAAGAAAATATATTCAGATATTCTACCTTACTTTCTCGTAAGGGACAAGCTGAACGGAAGCAGGCTTACTTCTTACACAAAGAAAGTGCAGACTGTGTTTAGGCATTGATTGGCTAGCTCTTAAGAATTACTATATTCCCTCTCCCTTTCTTTATCTTTTCAACCAAGCCTTTTTGCTCAAGCTCTGATATCATAAGGCTTACCTTGGCTTCTGAATATGGAATTCCTTTCCTTATCTGCTTCTGCGTTGCCCTGCCGCCCTCCTTTTTTATGATGGAGAGTATCTTTTCAAGATTTGCGGCGTCTTCTTCGTTTTTCTCAGGCTCTGCTTTTTGCGCAGGAACCTTTTCAGGTTCAATAACATCTTTGGGCGCATCCACCACTTCTTTTTCTTTAATAACTGGAGGAACATTCTTCACATTTTTTCTTCTCTGGAACATCAACAATAAAGCAACGGCGGCAATGATTAAACCTATGGCCCCTAAAATCAGCCAATAGGTGCCCATGTCCTTATTTGGGTCATCCTCTTCCAAGTCAATATCAGAAACCTTCTCAAGGACTACATCTATATTGTACTCCCCGTCTTTTGTTATGTCAACTACTTTTTTTGTATAATACAGAGTGTTGTTTCCATACTTTTTTTCAGCACTTATTTCGTATGTTCCCGGAAGCGCGAAAAAGAAATACAGCCCGTTTTTTGACACATGGCTCTGGGCAGGGGTGGTATTAATGTTGAACTGGACGTTGGTTATAAGATTGAATGAGCCGTCATAGGCTCCGCCATGGATTGTTGCTGCCTTAACTGCTTGCGGCATGACCAACATTATCATCAGCAAGAGTATAATTCTTCGCATACATCTAAAATGTTTACTCATTATAAAAATCTTTCCCATAAAAAGCTGTGCTATAAAGCTTTGTAAAGGTTTATTTTTCCTATAATGGCTTTCGCTGAAATAATATTATGCCCAGATTTTTGTTAGGAAAAAGCATTTAAACAAAGCAAATGAATCTAATTTGATGATAGAGCTTGATGGCAGCTATGCAGAAGGCGGAGGGGCCATAATAAGAGTTGGATTGGCACTTTCCACTGTGGCCGGCAAGCCATTTAGGGCAATAAACATCAGAAAAGGGAGGAATATGCCAGGCCTTAAGGCACAGCATGTACATTGTGTTAAGGCTCTCCAACAGCTTTGCAATGCGAGTGTAAAGGATAACTACATAGGCTCGACAGCACTTACATATGAGCCCGGAAAAATCTCTGGAAAAAACATTACAGTTGATGTCGGGACAGCTGGTTCAGTAACTCTGGTTTTACAGTCTCTTGTTATCCCTTCTTTGTTTTCCAGCGGTGTAAGGATGCAAATAAAAGGAGGCACTGATGTAAAATGGTCATCACAGGTTGATTATTTTTCAGAGGTGTTTTTGCCCCATATAAGAAGGTATTCAGAAAAGGCAGTATTCACCTTAAAAAAGAGAGGATATTATCCGAAGGGAGGCGGCGAGATAGAGCTTTATGTTAAAAAGGGGCAAATAAAAGGAACACTTGACCTTACTGAGAACGGGAAGCTAATGCAGATTAAAGGGATTTCACATGCTTCATCTGACCTTTCAAAGCAGGAGGTGGCTGAGAGGCAGGCAGCATCAGCATCTTCCATTCTACGCAGCTCTGGGATCCCTTTGTTTGTCAGGACAGAATACCAGGAAACACTTTCTACAGGCTCAGGCATTACATTATGGGCCATATTCTCTAAAAGGGAGGATGACCTTGACATAGTAAATCCAATCATACTGGGCTCAGATGTATTGGGTGAGAAAGGAAGGAAGGCAGAGGATATAGGGAAGGAAGCAGGAGAAAGGCTTCTTGGCCTGCTAAATTCCGGTATGCCAGCTGACCCTTTCCTGGCTGACCAACTTATACCTTTCATTGCACTTTTCGGAGGCGCTATAAGGGCATCAGAGATAACAATGCACACAAGGGCAAACATCTATGTATGTGAGCAGTTTCTAGGAAAGATTTTTGAGGTTGATGAGGGAAGAAGGATCATAAGGTCCAAAGGGCAGATAGCTTTTTAAATATGTCCCTTATCCTTTTCTTATGACAGCACAAAAACTTGTTTGCAGTTCCATGAAGGTCACTATAACCAATGATGTAGGTAGAGTAATAATGCCCTGCCCAGGATGCGGCGAGACTATAGTAAGGTCAGCAAGGGCAAGAAAGCTTGCCATAAAATACAAATGCGAGAAATGTGGATTTACCGGCCCGAACTAATATGGCAAATGCTGTTGTAACTTTGAAAATAATGCCTACTTCTCCTGATTCTAACTTAGATGCTATTAAGGAAAGAGCATTGGAGGAAATAAGGGCTTTTAACGGCAACAAGGATACAAGAGTGAGCATAGAGCCAATAGCATTCGGCCTTAACGCAATCAACATAATTTTTGTGATGGATGAGTCTTTAGGCAATCCAGATGCTGTTTCTGAGAAAGTTGCAAAGATTGATGAAGTAAATTCCGCTGAGATTACTGATGTAAGGAGAGCGGTTGGTTAAAATTTAAAAAATAAAAAGAAATTTCTCTTATGGCTCTGGAATTGAATGTGTTATGCCGGACAAACCGCCCTTAGCGAGTACTTTTGCAGCTTCTATCACTCCTTTAGTTGTCTTGCCTGTAACAACCACCGCAGCATAATTCCCATTTTTGTAGATTCCAATATAGCCATAATTGCTAACCACATTGCCTGTGAATTGCTTAATAAGTGGATTTGAATCTGGTGTCCCAACCAATATGAGGTTTTGGGCGTCAACCTTTTCAATGGCTGAAACACGTATTATTGCATTCGACAACCCAGCCGAGATATCTGAAGCAGCAAAGATTTCATCTGTATGGGCGCTATCCCCTATAACAATTTGTGCATCGAACTTACCACCAATGATAAATAAATTGGGATAGTTGGAAAGGTCGAGCAGGCAAGCTCCATTTTCACAATCACATTTTTGAAGTACACTCCTGCCTATTCCATTTTCACAGAACCATTCCCTTATGTTTTTGCCCTTATCGGAAGGTGCAGTGAGGCAATTAACACAGCAGGCATCTTCGAATTTCCTCTCCTCTTTGCTGTAATGCAACTCCTCATCCAGCCCTATATTGGCGTTTGTTGATATGTACCCTGGAACTGTTAAACCGCCCTCAGAATCGAAACTGCATGCTCCTCCTAAAGTGCTATCAACTGTGCTTATTTTAAATTCTACAAGCGCAGTTTCATCTATATTTCCTTTGATATTTGTGAATACTTCCCCTATCTTGATAACGGCACCATCTTTTAATATTTTATATTCGTTTTTCCTAAGGCTTGTTGTTAATTCTCCGTTTACATCTATTATTGCTGATGCATCATTGCCTTCACCTGAAACAGACTTAATGTTTACATTATATTTAATTCCATCTAGAGGATACTCTTTTGATTTTCCTAAGCCCAATGTATCCTCAACTTCTTCAATACCTTCCTTTTTTGCGCCATTACCACAGTCCAGTACAACATCCTGAAGAAATAGTATCCCTCTCGAGCCTTTTGGTACATCTGTTATGGCTCCAGGATTTACTATACTCTTGCTGATAAGACCAATAGATATATCTTTCTCACATTGCTCTTTTGCAAATAAAGGCGCATTGCCAGTTCCCTTAAATGTAAATGATATAGAAGTCTTGCCTTCAATATCGTCTGTAAGCTCTTCCATCCTATACCCTACTGTGCCAATCTTAATTGTTTGCCCGTTACCTGTGAAAATCAGGTTGAACTCGCTCTGTTTTATTTCCTCCTCTAGAGGATTGCTAATCTCAATTGTGAGCACATCTGTTCTTGGTCCTGTAGGCAGCTTATATTCTGCTCTTGTAACCTTCAGAATGTAATTCCACACATTTACTGATGTGTCTGATGGATACCTTTCGAGGTAAGCCTTGGCAACGTCGTTGAAGTCATTAAGGGCAGCTTCTAGCTCTTTTTCTTCTATGCGTATACCCAGATATAGCTCAATAATAACTACCTTTCCTTTGCTTGTCCATCTGTATTCAATCCTTGATGGTTTCTTTGTTTCTTTGTCCAGCCATACTACGCTGTAAACAGTATGTTTATTGTCGTTTGCTTCAATCTCTGCAACGTTGAAATCTGCTTCACTTCTCTCATCTGCACCAAGTACATTCTCTACAAGCCATTCTCTCATCGCATCTTCTATGGCATTCTGCCCTCTTGCTGCTGATGCATCTATAATATTTACATCGTTGTTTGCCTTATACTGAGCCATGAAAACTTCAGTGCCTTCATTGAAATAGCCTGCACGGCTATTCTCTTCTTCTATATATTTTGAATTCTTTATCCCATACCTTAAAAGAATCGAATCTATCTCTGCTTTGCCATAAGCGATGAAATAGCCAGAATGCACCTTGACATCTTTTCCTTCCCAGTCATCCTGCCTTACATCTATTGTATAATCCCCTATCATGTTAGGGATATATGGTTGGGATAGGCTGACAGTGCAGCTGAAATCG
>JAGVYS010000025.1 GCA_018303125.1 Candidatus Woesearchaeota archaeon
CCCAAAAACCTGTATATAAGAGCATCAGTATAAGGCAAGAAGCTATAGGAATTATCAGACTCAATGATAATGCAGTTGCCTTCCTTCCTTATGCCTGTTGAATTGCCATCTGCGTAATATATCACAGGCACAAACTGAGTTGCATTGCTGCATGTAAAGACCGGAAGTGAATACTCATTTTCAACTATAAACCCCTGCAATGCATATATCCCCTTCTGTGACAAGGTCTGAGAAAGCTCAAAAATGGATTCCGCTATCTGTCCTGAACTCGTGGAATTGGGGCTTGATGTCACATATAACTGAACTATGCCAGTATAGTCCATTTTAGGAGTTTCTATATATTCCACATCCTGTGGAAGGAATGAGAAGGAATACCTTGTTCCATCAATAACAGCAAACCATGATACTGAATCAGTTTCAAACTTTATGCCCTTGTACTTCTTCTGCTGGGTTGTATTGTCCGCTATTATATAACCTATAACGCTTGTTACCATTATGGCTGCTATGAATACTGCCAGAAAAACAGCAGGCTTTTTCTCTTTTCTCCTCATGCGACCCAGCATTCAAGATGGATATTTAATGTTTTTTATTTGAGCCTGCAAAAATTAAAAAAATAAAAACAAAAAATCACTCCTGCAGAGATTTTATCTGCTCTCCAACTCCCTTGGCCTCTTTTTCAAGTGATTCTTTGTACTCCTTCAGCATTTCGACCTTTTCTTCCTTTGTGAAGAAGCTCCTTGACCCGCAGCATCCTTGCATCCTGCTCACCCCCGATCCTCAATATCGGATATACGATATTGGGAAAGGAACATGTATTTAAATATATCGGTTATACGATATATGTATCCATAAAAATTTATAAACAGGTTAGATACATTAATCCCTATGAAGAACTGTTGCGACATGCGTGGTTTTTTGAGCTTCATAGTATTGAGGCTAATAAGCAAAAAGGACATGTCAGGAGAAGACATAAGTGAAGAAATAGAAAAGAGGAGAGGGACTAAGCCAAGCCCCGGCACTATTTATCCTGTCCTGAAATCCCTCAGTAGGAATGGATTTATAGAGGAGACAAAGGAAGAAGGCAAGGAAAAGAAATACAGGCTCACTAAAAAGGGGAAGGAAGAGATAAAGGCAGCAACAAGGAAATTCTGCGGCATATTCTATGACATGAAGGATGAATTCGGTAAATTCTGCTGATGCAAAATTTATTTCTTAGAAATAAGATAAGATATTAAGCAAGATAAAAGATATTCCAAAATAGGGGAAGCAAATCCTACAATTTGCAGCAGGCTATAATCGGTATCACAAGGCATCCATATTTCGTTCCCAAAAAAGCGGTAATATACATTTGGTACACAGTCACACGGCGGATTTACACATTCCATATCCCATATCATGTAATTAAATGAAAATGGATTCAAAATTGTTAACATTATGATAAACAAAATCATTTTAAGAATTGTCGGCTTGAAAAATTCTTTCCATCCCATACGATAAATTTATGATGTAACTATTTAATACTTATTATTCACTTTCGTAGCAAGCTAAAATAAAATCAATAAATAAAGAGCAATGCCAGGAAAGAAAAACATTATAAAATGAAATGCGTGGCAATGTCCTATGGGCGAAAAATACATTCTTGAGCTAATTGATGTCTGGAAAATATACAGGATGGGGAAGATAGACATAAATGCTCTCAGGGGAGTAAATCTTAAGGTAAAACTGGGTGAGTTCCTTGCTGTTATGGGCCCTTCAGGGAGCGGAAAAAGCACGCTTATGAACATGATAGGCTGCCTTGATGTGCCAAGCAAGGGAAGCATATACCTTGATGGGCACGACATATCAAAACTGTATGAGTCAGACCTTGCACAGCTAAGGGGAAGGAAAATAGGTTTTGTTTTCCAGCAGTTCAACTTAATACCTACCCTTACTGCAATAGAGAATGTCATGTTGCCAATGATATTCCAGAATATAAAAAGGGAAGAAAGAGTCAGGAAAGCCGAAAAGCTTCTTGACATAGTGAAGCTCGGAGACAGGAGATACCACAGGCCCACTGAACTATCTGGAGGGCAGCAGCAAAGGGTTGCCATAGCAAGGTCGCTATGCAATGACCCTGAAATACTTCTCGCTGATGAACCAACAGGAAACCTTGATTCCACAACAGGCCAGGAGTTTATGCAATTCCTGAGGAAGCTGCATACAGAAGAGGGAAAGACAATAATAATGGTTACACATGACAGGGAGATTGCAAAAAACGCAGACAGGACAGAATTCCTGAAGGATGGTAAAATAGCAAAAAATATATAGTGAGGTAAAATGACTTTTAATATGAAAAAAGCGATTTTTATTGTTTTGGCCTGCTTAATTATTTCCAGCTATGCATATGCTGAGGTTTTTGAAAGCATAGAAAACCGTGAAAAGGTGATTGTCACGATGATAAGCCAGGAGCCTGACCCTGTTGAGCCTGGAAATGTTGTTGAGGTCAGGTTCAGGATAGAGAGCCTACGCTCTGATCCTTTAAAGAATGTACAGACAAAAATAGTCACAAAATACCCATTCTCTATTTATCCTGGTGATGTGGAGATAAAAGATATAGGGACTTTGACATCCGGTCGCATAGAGGATGTTGGAGTAAGGGTTAAATTCAAGGTTCTTGTTGACACAAATGCCCCTGAAGGAGAGAATGAGATAGAATTCTGGTACGGGCCAGAAGGAAAAACATGGGTAAAAGGAGGAGAGTTTAGTGTTGACATAGGTAGCAGGGATGCTTTTCTCGCAATAAATGAAATATCGACAAATCCAGCTAAGATTGTACCTGGCACAGAGACAAATGTGGCATTCAAGATAGAGAACATGGCAGGGAGCGTGCTGAAGAATATCAAGCTGAAGCTCGGGTTGCTGAATACAATAGTTGCAGGCTCAACAATAGATAAGGAAGAATTGCCGTTTACTCCTGTGGGCTCTGGCAATGAGAAATCCATGAAGATTATAGGCACAGGTGAGTCAAAGGAGATGTCATTCAAGCTTTTTACTGATTCCGGCGCAGAATCTAAAATGTATAAAGTACCGTATTCGCTTGCATATACTGATGAGGCAGGAGCTAATTTCACTAGGACAGGAATACTTGGCCTAATTGTTGATTCTGAGCCTGACATTTCAGTAAGCGTTGAAGAGAGCGGCATTTATACTGCAGGTGTAAAGGGAGATGTTTCAATAAAATTTGTCAACAAGGGCTTCAGCGACATAAAATTCCTAAACGTGAAGCTAATGGAAAGCGAAGATTTTGACATCACCTCGAATGAGGAATTTTACATAGGCAGCATAGACAGCGATGACTACGAAACAGCAGAATTTGAGTTGATTGCAAATACAAAGGATGCATTGATGCTGCCGATTTCTATAAGCTACCGTGATGCCAACGGAAACCCATACAGCTATGAGGTGAATAAGGAAATAAAGTTGTATTCCGGCAAGGCGCTTGAGTTGAGGCAGGGAAAGCAAGGGAATTCATTTGTCGGAATATTGGTTATGGTTGCCATAGTCGCTGCTGGTATTTACATTTACAGAAGGAAAAAGAGGAAGCATTAACAAATGCTTAGGGATTACCTTACTATTTCTGTAAGGAGCCTTGCAAGCAGAAAGACAAGGACCTACCTTACTATGATAGGTATTTTCATAGGCATAGCTTCTGTTGTTGCACTTATAGGCTTGGGCGAGGGATTAAGGCTTGCTATTAGCTCCCAATTCGGCTTTCTTGGAACTGATGTCCTTAGCATACAGGCCTCTGGCCTTAACTTTGCTGGCCCTCCTGGTGCTGCTGTAGCAAATCCATTGACAGGTGACCTAACGGACAAGATAAAGAAGGTCAAGGGAGTTGAAACCGTGATAAACAGGTACTTAGAGAGCGCACCTGTTGAGTTCAATGATAAGCAAGTCATAAGCATAGTTTACTCAATGCCTGATGGCACAGACAGACAGGCCTTGGAAAGCATGGTTAACATAAAAGCAATGAGCGGCAGGATGCTAAAGGATGGCGATGGAAAGAAGGTAATGCTTGGGCATGATTTCACGAAGGAATTATCCTTCGGTAAGGATGTTGCGGTTGGAGACAGGATACTGATAAAAGGGATTGAATTTGAGGTCGTAGGATTACTTGAAAAGAAAGGGAGCTTTATACTTGACTCATCCATAGGAATGAATGAGGATGTTCTTATTGAGCTTTTCAAAAATGACAATACAATCAATGCCATCGCTGTAAAGGTAAAAGATGAAAAGGAAATAAATGATGTAAAGAGCGGCATAGAAAAGCTCCTGAGAAAGGAAAGAGAGGTAAAGGAAGGTGAAGAAGACTTTGTAGTTGAAAGCCCGCAGAGCGTGCTTGACAGCCTTGATTCAACCCTTTTTGCCGTCCAGATGTTTGTCATAATAATAGCACTGATATCCATAGTTGTCGGAGGAATAGGAATAACAAACACAATGTACACTGCTGTGCTCGAGAGGACAAAGGAGATAGGAATAATGAAGGCCATAGGCGCTAGGAACTCAATAATATTCACCCTGTTCTTCATAGAGTCTGGCCTATTGGGCCTTATAGGCGGGATTATCGGCATTTTACTAGGCCTTGGCTTTGCATACGGCTCAGCATCTGCCGGAAGGGCACTTCTAGGAGTTGAAATAATAAGGGCGCATGTACCTACAATGCTGATTGTAATGTCACTTATGTTCTCTGTCATCATAGGGCTTTTGGCAGGCATAATTCCTGCATACAGGGCTTCAAGAAAAACACCAATAGACTCTTTAAGGTATGCCAAATGAGGATAGACGAGATAAAGTATTCCCTTGAAAATCTGAAACATAGAGGCCTGAGAAGCTTCCTTACAATACTGTCAATAGTAATTGGCATAGCATCAATTTTCGCTCTTATGAGCTTCGGGATGGGGATAGGAGAATACATCGAGGCTGTAGCTGAGGAGGCAGGGAGCGACAAACTATTCATACAGGCAAAAGGGATAGGAGCACCAGGAACTGATGACAACTTCTTTCTTTTAGACACTGATGTTGATTTCGTCGGAAAAATAAACGGCGTCAAGGAAGCTTCGGGAGTATATATGAAGACTGCAGAGATAGAACATGGAAAGGACAAAAAATTCGCGTTTATTATGGGCGCCAATCCGGATGATATGGAATTTGTTGAAGAGACTTTCGTCATAAAGATTGACAAGGGTAGAACATTAAAGAAAGGAGATATGATGAAAGCAGTTCTCGGATACAGTTACCAGTTTGACAACAAATTCTTCAAGAAGGCAATAAAGGTAGGGGACAAGATAGGTATAAACAAAGAGATATTTGAAGTTATAGGCTTTTATGATGAGCTTGGCAATCCACAAGATGACTCCAATATCTATATTACTTTTGATGCAATGGAAGAGCTGTATCCTGAAACAAAGGACAAGTTTGGATTTGTAATAATAAGGAGCGAGAAATCAGAGAAAGTTTCTGAGCTCGCTGACAGAATACAGGAAAGGCTCAGGAAGGAGAAGGGCCAGGAGAAAGGGAAAGAGGATTTCTTCGTAACTACTTTCGAGGACGCCCTTGCCACATTCTCAACAATCATTGGAGTGCTTAATGGCATATTGCTGCTAATTGCCCTTATATCAGTAATTGTTGCGTCTGTAAACATAATGAACACCATGTACACTGCAGTGCTTGAGAGGACGAAGGAGATAGGCATAATGAAAGCCGTGGGAGCGAGGAACAGCGACATACTTTGGATATTTGTTTTCGAGTCCGGATTTATAGGCATGACAGGAGGAATATTAGGTGTTTTACTCGGGTACGTGATATCTGCAACTATAGGAGGCGTTACAGCAGCAGCCGGCTTTGCTCTCCTGCAGCCAGTCTATCCATTATATCTCACATTGGGCTGTATAATCTTCTCATTTAGTATAGGTGCTGTCTCAGGCATAATGCCTGCATTGCAGGCATCCAAATTGCGGCCTTCAGAATCGCTAAGGTATGAGTAGGGCATGCAAAAGTATTTAAAAACTTGGCATGGCGGTCTTATGCATGGATACAGATATAGTAATACTCGGCTCAGGAGTTTCTGGCATACAGTCTGCGCTTAAATGCTCTGCATTCGCAGATGTGGTAATTTTAACAAAAGATAAGATGACTGAGTCAAACACGTTCTATGCTCAAGGTGGGTTGGCTGCTGTTTTCGGAAAAGACGACAGCAAGGAGCAGCACGTACTAGACACATTAAGGGCAGGGGATGGAATATCAAACAAGAAAATTGCCTCAATAATAGCTAATGGCTCACCATATGCTGTCATGGAGTTATCCAAGATAGGCGTAAATTTTAACAAAAACAATGATGGTAAATTCAAGCTAAGCAGGGAAGCTGTGCATTCAAGGGCAAGAATAGTCCATTCTTCTGATATGACAGGAAGGGAAATAGAGATGAGCATATCAAAAGCCGCAAGGAACAACAAAAGGATAAAAATAATGGAGCACCATATGGTGCTTGATTTGATAACAAAGAACAACAAATGCTTTGGCTGCATAGTCCTTGACTTACAAAACAAAAGAATATTTCCAATCTTCGCAAGAAAAACAGTAATAGCGACAGGAGGAATAGGCCAAGTATACAAAATAACAACGAACCCTGCCGTAGCGACAGGAGACGGGATTGCCATTGCCTTAAGGCAAGATGTCATTTTGGAGGACATGGAATTCATGCAGTTCCACCCTACAATGATGCATAACTCGAATCCTTCTTTCCTTATATCAGAGACGCTCAGGGGAGAAGGAGGCTTACTGAAGAACTCTAGTGGCAAGACCTACATGGGAAAGTACCATAGGGATGGTGAGCTTGCCCCAAGAGATGTTGTATCAAGGTTTTCAGTTATTGAAATGAAAAAGACAAGGTCAAAGAATGTTTACCTAGACATGACCAATCTCGACAGCAGCTACCTAAAGAAAAGATTCCCTAATATATACAACGAATGCTTGAGGTATGGGATTGACATGTCAAAAGATTCCATACCAGTAAGCCCTGCTGCACATTACATATGCGGGGGAATAAAAACTGATTCGTACGGGAAGACTAGCATGGAAAACCTGTATGCTGTTGGGGAATGCGCATGCACACAGCTTCATGGCGCAGACAGGCTTGCATCAAACTCAATGACCGAGGGGCTGGTAATTGCCTCAAGAATGTCAAAAATAATAAGAAACAGAATAAAAAAGGCCAAGCTCGAGAAAGTTGAGGTGGTGATACCAATTCTTTCGGCAGCAGGCAATGGAAGGATATCGGCATTAAGGGCTTCTTTCCGGAATATAATGTGGGAAGATGTGGGCATAATAAAGAGCAGAAAAAGCCTCATGAGAGCCATGAAAAAAATGATGAGGATAGAGGAAAAAATAGAGAAGATAAAAAAAGACGGGACAAACAAAGATGTACAGGAGCTTGACAACATGATTACTGTTGCAAAGACAATAATAGTTGCAAGCCTAAGGAGAAAAGAGTCAAGGGGAACGCATTTTATGGAAGATTATCCTGAGAGGCATGACAGCATATGGAGAGTCCACCTGACAATAGACAAAAGATATCTTGAATCTAAATGGAAAAACTAGCATGAATCGCAAATATATTTAAATCGCGCTGGAATTTTGGATTAACTTATGTATGAACTAATTGTCTGTGAGAAGCCACAAGCAGCAAATAAGATAGCTGAAGCACTTTGCGACGGAAAGCCTGTAAAAGAGAATATAGGAGGGGTTCCTTATTATAAGATAACCCATGGAAAGAAGGACATTGTGGTGGCATGTGCGGTGGGGCACCTATACGGGCTTGAGCAGGAAAAAGGCGAGAAGTGGGGCTACCCTATATTTGATGTAACATGGCAGCCTTCGCATGAGAACAGGAAAGACTCTGCTTTTACAAAGAAATACCTGACTGCCCTAAAGAAACTGGCCAAGGATGCCAATGAATTTACTATTGCGACAGATTACGACATAGAGGGAGAAGTAATAGGGCTCAATATCGTTAGGTATGTGTTCAAGAAAAAGGATGCTTCGAGGATGAAGTTCTCGACACTTACAAAAGATGACCTTAGGGATGCCTATAAAGATAAAACAGGAAGCATAGATTGGGGACAAGCGAAGGCCGGAGAAACCAGGCACTTTCTTGATTGGTACAATGGAATCAACTATTCAAGGGCATTGACTTCTGCTATAAAATCAACCGGTGCATTCAAGATAATGTCCATTGGTAGGGTGCAGGGACCTGCACTCAAAATTCTTACAGAGAAGGAAAAGGAGATAAGGAATTTCAAGCCCGTCCCTTATTGGGAGATAAGCATACTATGCGCCACCAAGGAAAAAGACATGGAGGCATGGCATACCAATGACAAGTTCTGGAAAGAGGATGATGCAAAGAAAGTATTTGATAATGTAAAAGACAAAAAGAGCGGTGTTGTGCATAGCATAGAGTCTTCGGCATTTGAGCAGATGCCCCCTGTCCCTTTCGACTTGACAACTTTGCAGACTGAGACATACAGGTGCCATGGGATATCGCCAAGCTCCACTTTGGAAATGGCCCAGGAACTTTATACATCAGGATGCATATCCTACCCAAGAACATCATCCCAACAATATCCTGAAAGCATAGGGTATACAAAGATAATAAAGATGATTTCTGCAAACAGCAAATATTCAGAGCCTGCAAAAAAAATACTTTCCATGAAGAAAATTTCACCTAACAATGGAAAAAAGACAGACCCTGCGCATCCTGCCATATACCCGACAGGCATAGAACCCGGAAGCATGGATGAAAGGCAGGAAAAGATATACGACCTCATAGTCAGGAGATTCCTTGCCACCTTCGGAGAAGCTGCAATCAGGGAGACAGTAAAGATAACAATAGAGGCAGGAAATGAGATGTTCCTTGCAAAAGGAACGAGAACAACAAAGAAAGGTTGGCACGAATTTTATGGGGAGTATGTCAAGCTGGAAGAGGAAGAGATGCCAAAGGTCACAAAGGGAGATGCCCTACAGATAAAAAAGACAACAAAGTATGACAAGGAAACTCAGCCGCCTAAGAGGTATACGCCTGCATCAATAATCAGAGAGTTAGAGAAAAGGAATCTTGGAACAAAAGCCACAAGGTCAACAATTATTGACACCTTGTTCCAGAGAGGATATGCGCACGGCAAAGCCATAGAAGCCACTGAACTAGGAATAAGGACTTGTGACACTCTTGAAAGATACTCTCCGAAGATAATTGACGATGAGCTGACAAGGCATTTCGAGGAAGAGATGGAAGACATAAGGAACAACAAGAAGACAGAGAAAGGCGTTCTGGATGAGGCAAAAGAGGCCATTGCTGGCATACTCATGGATTTCAAGAAAAAGGAAAAGGAAATCGGCAAAGAATTGCAGTCAGCCAACAGGGAAACAATGGATGCAATGACTACGCTCGGAAAATGCCCCAACTGCAAGGAAGGCATGCTGCAGATAAGGAAAGGAAAGTTCGGTCATTTTGCTGCATGCAATGGTTATCCGGATTGCAAGACGACATTTTCCCTTCCCGGCAATGCGAGAATAAAGCCTGCTGGAAAAATATGCGATTCCTGCGGAATGCCACTTATCATGATTTTGAAAAGAGAAAAGAGGCCCCAAGAGATATGCATGAACAAAGACTGCAAGACAAAGAACCTGCAGGAAGAATCAGAGCTGCCAAAAGAGATACAGGCAAAGATAGGGACAGAGTGCCCTAAATGCAGGAAAGGGAAGATTGCTTTGAGGAGCAGCGTCTACGGGCAATTCCTGGGCTGTGACCAATATCCGAAATGCAAGCACACTGAACAGATACAGCAGAGCAAAGATGCCTCAAGATGAGTTTTTGTTCATTATATTGTAGGCTCCCCTCACAGCAAGAGTCAAAAAAGTGCTGCCCAGCAGGAAAGTCAATCCCTTATCTCCAAGATGTTCTGCATAAGTTGTGCTTGCCTGATTAACTGCCTGTTCAAGCGTCCAGACATGAATAACTGACATAATGGTTCCGAATCCACCGATGCCTATCTGCGCGCTGTAATACCAATTGCTGAACGCTGCCCTGTACTTATCACCTGAACCAAGAAGCCTTGACTCATTTCGCGGATTTGAGAGATTTGGGGTAATGTAAGACATTAAGCAGAGAAACCTGATTTGAATTAAAAACATTTCCATAAGTATTATAAAACTATTTATGAGCACCATAAAACCATGAAATACGTCCAGATTATATTCATACTACTTTGCATTGTGCCTGTAACATCGGCCCTTGAAGGGTCAATGCCCCTGCTTGCTGTCCAAGAGGCAGGAGGCATACAGAAAGGAGGCATAGCAGAGCTTTTTCTTGAGGTTAAGGAAGGTTCAGGAAGGGTATTTGTCGATACTTTCCCCTTAAGCAAGCTGGACACGCAGATTTCCATGAGGTTTGCAAAAGAAATAGCCTGCGATTTCCTTGAAATGGATTGCAGCGGCTATGACTTCATCTATCTAATTAAGGCGGAATCGCCAATAATTGGCGGCCCGAGCGCCGGAGCTGCTGCCACTGTGCTGACTGTAGCTGTCCTGACAGAAACACCAATTAACAGAAGCGTTGCTATATCTGGCACGATAAATTCGGGAGGGCTGATAGGGCCTGTCGGGAGCCTGAAAGAAAAGATTGACGCTGCAGCAGAAAACGGCATAAGCCTTGTGCTGATACCTGAGGGAGAGATGAAAACGAATGAAAGCTCTCTAGCAAGCTATGGAATTGCGAGAAAGGTAAAGGTTGAGGAAGTTGGCGAGATTTCGACAGCTATAGAAGCATTCACAGGCAGGAAATTCAGCAATGGTGCAGAAAACATAACCATAAGCGAAAGCTACGAAATGACAATGAACTCGCTTGCAAGCCAGCTTTGCGACAGGAATGATGAGCTAAAGTCAGAAAGCAAGTATTACAACATTACAACAGAAGCATATGATGCTGCAAACAACCTTTCAATAAAAGGCAAGGATACATTCGGAAAAAGACAATATTATTCCGCGGCGAGCTACTGCTTCGGCTCAAACATCAAATTCAATGAGGCTTTCTTGAGGACAAAAAATTTCTCCGAGCAGAAATATAAGTCCCTATTTTCAGAGCTGAAGACTGAAATAAGAAATTTCGAAAAAAAGGTTAATTCCCTGCAAATCAAGACAATAACCGACCTTGAAAGCTATATGGTTGTAAGAGAGAGGCTAATAGATGCCATGGATGCAACAAACATAACTAACAGCACAAACATGCCATATGCATATTCATACGCGAATGAAAGGCTGCTTTCAGCCCACTCATGGGCGAAATTCCTACAGCACACAGGCAAGGAGCTTCAATTGGATAATAAGAGCCTGGAAGAGTCTTGCAGGAAAAGAATCTCAGAAGCAGAGGAGAGGCTTGAATATGTGAAGATATTTGTTCCGGTAGACCTAAGCTCACCAATCAGTGGACTTGCTTCAGCATACGCAGACTTAGGTAATGGAGAGTATGCCATGTGCCTGTTCAAGGCAAGCAAGGCAAAGGCGGAAGTGAACATAATCCTGAACACCCTCGGGATTGAGGAGGAATTTCTGCCTGCGCTTGTCGGGAAGAAGCTTGATGCAGCAAACAGGGTTATACAGAAAGTTAGCAAAAAAGGGATGTTCCCTATCTTGGGCTACAGCTATTATGAGTATGCTGAAAACCTTAAGGACACTGAGATATTTTCATCATTGCTTTATGCCGAATACTCCCTTGAACTTTCAAATATTGATATGTATTTCAGGGAGAGAAAAAATATAGCAATTGATTTCAATGCCTGGCCTGCTTTGCTTTTTGCCCTTGGGATTATGGCTGGAAGCATGATAACATATATTGTTATGAGAAAGACATTTAAAAAAGTGAGAAAGAGGAAATGAACATAATTATTCTTGGCACGATAGGGATAGATACGCTGAAAACACCTTTTGGCCTAGCAAAAGAGGTCATAGGAGGAAGCGCTGTATACTCTGCATATTCTGCATCTTTCTTCAATGAATGCGGGATTATATCTGTAAAGGGAAATGACCTCCCGGAAAAGGACATTAGCTTCCTGAAGAAAAGAGGGGTATCTCTTGAGGGAGTAAGGACAGAGGGAAAGAATTTCAGGTGGTCCGGGGAGTACGAATTCGACATGAATGAGGCAAAGACCCTGAAGACAGAGCTCAACTCATTGGCCTCATTTGAGCCATACATACCCGAGAGTTATAAAGATGCGGGATTTGCATTCCTCGCAAACATTGACCCAGAAATACAGCTAAAAGTCATAAATTCCCTTAAAAAACCTGAGATTGTGGTAATAGACACAATGAATTTCTGGATAGAGTCAAAGAAAGACAAAGTGATTGAGGCGATAGCCAAGTCAGATGTGCTAATACTGAATGAGGGGGAAGCAAGGGAATTATTCAAGACACCGAGCCTTGTAAAGGCTGCAAAGAATTCACTTAAGCTTGGGATTAAAGCAGTCATAATAAAGAAAGGGGAGCATGGCTCCTTGCTCTTTACAAAGGACGACCATTTTAACTGCCCGGGATATCCGCTTGAGGATGTCATTGACCCTACAGGATGCGGTGATAGTTTCGGGGGAGCTTTCATAAGCCACTATTCCAAGTCAAAGGACATGAAGAAGGCAATGGTTTATGCTTCGGTAATAGCATCATTCAATGCAGAGGGCTTCGGACTTAGCAGCCTGCAGAAAGTGTCAATGGATGATATTGAGAAAAGATACAGGGAGATGGTTTCCCTGCGCAGCTTCTAAGATGGGAATAAGAGAAAAAGCAAAGAAGATAATTGCATCCGTGCCAAGAAATGTAAAAATACTTGCTGCGACCAAAGGAAGAAGCAGGGAAGAGATTAATGAAGCTATAAATGCAGGGATAAGAATAATAGGAGAGAACTACGTACAGGAGGCTGCAAGCAAATGTGCCGGGATAAATGCTGAGCTGCACCTCATAGGGCACCTCCAAACAAACAAGGCAAAGAATGCCGTTGAAATATTCGACATGATACAGAGCATTGATTCTTTCAGGATTGCAAATGAGGTACAGAAAGAATGTGAAAAAGCAGGCAAGAAAATGAATGTGCTTATAGAGGTAAACATAGGAATGGAGAAGTCAAAATCAGGCTGCATGCCTTCAGAGGTCATGCAATTGGCTGAAAAAATAGCAGGAATGCCTAACTTAAGGCTGAAAGGACTGATGGTTGTTTCACCTGATGCAGAAGAAGATGTTGACAGAAAATATTACAAAATATCAAAGAAGGTATTTGATGACCTAGGGAAGAGCCATAAAGGCATAGAAACTCTGTCAATGGGCATGTCTAACTCATTCATGGCAGCAATTGAAGAAGGTTCAAACATGATAAGGCTAGGAAGGGCTATTTTCGGATAGATTTCAAAAGGCTTAATAGAAAGCCTGATTTTCTGAATTCATGAATTATGTAGAGCTTATTGAAAGGAATAATGAGGAGCACAATATAGGAAAAAAAGAACTTGCGGGAATTCTTGAAAAGGCGGATGAAGTTTACAAAAGCAATTTTCCAAGCACTACATGGTTTGAACGCTCCATCTTCATAAACTGGACATGCGCAATAGCTGACTGCAAATATTGCTATCTCTCCACCATGCCAAAGCTTGACAGGAAAGCTGTAAGGAGCATGGAGTCTGTTCTGGCAGAATCGCTTATATGCAAAAAAATGGGCTGGAAGATAGGCTACATAACAGGAGGCTTGAGGGTAGAACCGACAAAATACATTATTGGGCTTATGGAGAACATGAGAAAGATAACAAAGGAAAAGGTTGCCATGAACTTCGGGCCTTACTCTGAAAGGGAGATACTTGAGTTCAAGCCATACATCTCAGGAATGGGCTCTGCCATCGAATCATTCGA
This sequence comes from Candidatus Woesearchaeota archaeon, assembly GCA_018303125.1. Taxonomy (GTDB): domain Archaea; phylum Nanobdellota; class Nanobdellia; order Woesearchaeales; family WJIZ01; genus JAGVYS01. The sequence continues at coordinate 13,972 of JAGVYS010000025.1, forward strand.
TGAAAAGCTCCATGATTTCATATGCCCCTCCAAGCCTTTGAAATCCCTGCTAAAGAGCCTTGAGATACTGAAAAGAGAAGAAATACCGAGCTTCATCACGATAATCCTTGGCATGGGTGAGAGGGAGGAAGATGTTAATGCGGTAATTGAACAAATTAAGAAATGGAGTATAAGCAAAGTTCAGCTTTGCTTTCTCAAGCCGCAAGAAGATACGATGTTTTTCAAGAGCAAGGCTCCGTCTGCCGAGTACATGGCCTGGTGGATATCCAATATCAGGATAGCCTGCCCGAAAATATGCATAAAGGTTGCTCTTGTAAGGGAAAGAATCAAGGATTTACCATTGATGCTGAAAGCAGGATGCAACAGCTTCACAAGGTTCCTTGTCTTCAATGATTTCTGCACTCCTCTTGCCAATGAGCTTGAGGATGCATGCAAAGCAGCAGGAAGAAGGCTTGAAGGGAATTTTACCAAATTACCTGAGATAGACATTGATTCTGCATTAATGGAATCAGAGCTCCCTAATGAGCTAAAGGAAAAGGTAAGGCAAAAAGCTATTCAATATTATGAAAAGCTGAGGAAGCTTTCAAAGCGCGCTGATTATTTATGTCTTAACAGCCAAGAATTCGAATAGTTCATATATTTTTTCCCTAACTTCTGTCTGATATTTTATCTTTTCATTTAGTGGTTTTGGGCCATACTCCACTTTGCTTGTTATGCAGTATTTATCTATTGCATCTATTTTCTGCTTAAAACCTTCAACATCACCATCTTTGAATTGCCCTTTCAAGTAATAAAGTAATGTTGTTAAGAAATTAAGTGGATTAAGACTTAGGCCACTATGCTGTTGATGCCATTCATTGAACCATGAATATTTACTCTCCATATCACCTTCCCATTTGTGCCTCCTATCATGATTTTCAAATTTATCATCAATATAGGGCATGCAATAGAATGCTGATAGATCTTTAAGTGTATCCTGCGCTTCAGTAGGACCTACAAAAAAAGCATAGTTTACATTAGGGAGTTCTCTGGTTACTAACTTCCTGATTGAAGCGCCTTCTGGCAATTCAGCTAACACTAATGCATCTAGATCTTCTGGTATGACTGTATGAGGGTGGATTTATTTAAAAATCTTTCTTTTTTTACTACTTAATTGTAGTTATAAAATTTAACAAGAGGTAGCAAAATTTTAATAGAATACTGCAAACTTTATTCCTGTGGCAAAGGTACACTTCATAACACAGGGATGCTCGGCAAACCATGCAGATTCCGAGATAATGGAAGGAATACTTTCTGATAAAGGGCATGAGATAGTTGATGATGAGAACTCTGCTGACATAATAGTGTACAACACATGCACTGTAAAAGGAAAGACTGAGACGTATTTCAGGAAAAAGCTGAAAGAACTTGAGAGGAAGAAAAAAGTAATAATCGCAGGATGCATACCACAGGCTGAAAAGAATAAAGAGCAGTTCAAAGAACATTCCATCATAGGGACTTTCCAGATAGACAAGATAGATTATGCTGTTAATGAAACAATGGAAGGGAATTTGGTCACGCTTCTTAAAAGGGAAAATAAGTCAAGGCTGAACCTGCCGAAAACAAGAAAGAATAGCATAATTGAGATTGTGCCGATAAATGACGGATGCCTTGGCAGCTGCACTTTCTGCAAGACAAAGCAGGCAAGAGGCAATTTATTCTCGTATCCTGAAAATGATATCATAAGGCACATCAGCAAGGCAATTGAAGACGGCGCAAAGGAGATATGGCTAACATCACAGGATACTGCCGCATACGGAAAAGACAAAGGAAGCAGCATAATAGAGCTTTTGGGAAAGATTACAGGCATAGAAAGGGATTTCATGCTGAGAGTAGGCATGGGCAACCCTGATTTCCTAAAAGACTGCGCTGAAAAATATGCATCAGCAATAAAGCACAATAGAGTATTCAAGTTTGTGCACATACCTGTGCAGGCAGGAAGCGATAAAGTTCTTAGAGATATGCGAAGAGAATACACAGTTAATGATTTCAAGAAAATAGTTATGAAGCTTAGAGAGGAAATTCCAAGCATAACCATCTCAACAGATATAATTTGCGGCTTCCCTACAGAGACAGAGGATGATTTCAGGGAAACATTGAAACTTGTTGACGATATCAGGCTTGATGTCATCAATATATCCAGATATTTTCCAAGACCCGGGACAGCAGCTGCCCTTATGGCGCAGCTTGATGGGAACATTTTGAAAAACAGGACAGGAAGGCTTACAGAGCTGTTCCGCAGAATAGCACTGGAGAACAATAGGAAGTGGCTTGGATGGGAAGGAAATGTGCTTATAGATGAAGTTGGAAAAAACAGCACTTCAATAGGCAGAAACTACGCATACAAGCAAGTTGTTGTTGATGGTGTGCTTGAGATTGGATTGGAGATGAAGGTTAGAATTACAGGATGCACTCCCTTTTGTCTTAAAGGCAAAGCCATCTGAAATAGTCTTATTTTCTCCTCTTGTAAACAACAAAATCAAATTCTGGAAAGTTTTTCTCTTCTATTACTTCCCATTCGACTATATCAAAATCAGGAAAATATGCATCTCCATGATAATATTTCTTCACCCATGATATGTACATCTTATCTGCGAAAGGAACTGTCTGCCTGTAAATGCTTGAGCCGCCTATTATGAAAATCTCCTTTCCATATTCCTTTGCCTTTGCCAATGCTTCCTTTATGTCTTTGCATACATCAATGCCATCTACGTGTTGCATGGATGAGGAGACAACTATGTTGTGCCTGTTGGGCAATGGATTTCCTATTGACTCAAATGTCTTCCTCCCCATTATGACAGTATTGCCTGATGTGATATTCCTAAAATTCTTAAGGTCAACAGGGATATTCCAGATAAGCTTATTGTCCTTCCCTATTACCCTGTCCTTTGTCATTGCTGCTATTATGTTCATACTGCAATAGGCGCCTTTATCGGCGGATGTGGTTCATATCCTTCAAGAGTGAAATCCTCAAAAGTAAATGAGAAGATGTCCTTTGCTTTCTGGTTTATCTTCATGACAGGCAATTTTTTCGGCTCCCTTGAGAGCTGGAGGTTTACCTGGTCGATGTGGTTAAGGTAGATGTGCGCATCTCCAAGGGTATGGACAAACTCGCTTGGCTTAAGGCCGCATACTTGCGCTATCATCATAGTCAAAAGTGAATAAGATGCTATGTTGAAAGGAACACCAAGAAAAACATCGCAGCTCCTCTGGTAAAGCTGGCATGACAGCTTTCCATCCTGAACATAGAATTGGAAAAGGCAGTGGCATGGCGGCAATGCCATGCTTGGAACATCCTTAGGATTCCATGCTGCTACTATATGCCTTCTGCTGTATGGATTGACCTTAATCTGGCTTATGATATTCTTTATTTGGTCAATGCCTTCAAAATTCCTCCATTGCCTGCCGTAGACAGGGCCAAGCTCTCCCCATTTCTTTGCAAAAGATGAGTCTGATTTTATCTTTTCAGTAAAAACTTCTATGCTCTCTCCTTTATAATCGGCGCTTTTACTGTATTTCTCGTAAGGCCAGTCATCCCAAATATGGACATTATTGTCAACAAGGTACTTGATGTTTGTATCTCCCTTAAGAAACCAGAGCAACTCATGTATTATTCCCTTGAGGTATACTTTCTTTGTTGTAAGAAGTGGAAACCCGTCTGAGAGGTCAAAGCGCATCTGATAGCCAAATACACCGATTGTGCCAACTCCTGTACGGTCCTTTCTTTCCTTGCCCTGTTCAAGGATGTGCCTAAGCAAATCCAAGTAGACTTTCATTTGCTGCCCCCGAAACAAAGATGGTAGGCTTATATAAAAAGTTTTCAGATTTAACAAAGAAATTTTATATAATGTGACTATTCTCCTATATTATGCAGAAAATGAGAGAAATCAAAAAATTCATACAGGGAAAAGAGAGGAAAGAAACAATAACTATAAAGTGCAAGCAGGCAAATGCAGGCTGCGCATGGTATAAATTCAGGAATCCGTTCCTTATGATGTTTCGCGGAATATTGAATGAGGTATTCAAGAAGCTTCCACCTTCAAGGTTTAAGAATTCTCTTTACAGGATTTTCTTCGGCATGCAGATTGGAAAAGACGTGTGCTTAAGTCCGGATGTTCATTTTGACCCATTATTCCCAGAACTGATAACTATCGGAGATAATGCGCTTCTCGGCTGGGGAGTAAAAATTGTCACGCATGACATCGTAGGAAAAAACCTTATTCTGGGTAAGGTGAGCATTGAAAATAATTTCCTTGCAGGAGGTTTCTCTTCAATACATCCTGGAGTGCATATAGGCAAGAATTGCATCGTAGGCAAAGGCGCACTGGTAATCAAAGATGTACCTGAAGGAGACATAGTGGGCGGGGTTCCTGCAAAATCAATACAGGCAAGGATAAAAAATGCGAACTGAGCTATCATACAAAAATGTGGGCGCGTTTTTTGATGATATTGCAGCAAAAAGAAAAGAAAACACATTCCTTATAGACCCTCAGACAAATGAACATGTTTCATATGGGCAGGCGAAAATATATGTTGACAAAACAGCAAACTTCCTTCTCGGCCTAGGCATAAAAAAGAATGAAAAAATAGCATATATCGGACTAAACAGCTTGCAAGTTATCTATGTTTTCTATGCATGCCAGAAAATAGGAGCAGTTTTCCATCCTATAAATCCGGAGCTTAGCCGGGAAGAATTGGAATATGTGCTTGAAAATTCTGATACTGTTTGCGCGTTCTGTGATGAGAAAAATAGGGAAAAGGTACCTTCTCTCCCGAAGCTAAGAAACATATTTGATGCTTCCTTGTTAAGTCTCATCAAAGAACAAAGAAATGAACTCGCGGATATGAATGCTGATTTAGACAATGAATCAGTCTTGATGTACAGCTCCGGAACAACAGGAAGGCCAAAAGGCATAATCCTGACTCAAAAAAACATATTATATGGCGGGCATAGCATAATGAGGGGTCTTGGGTATGATAAAAAGAGCGTGCTTCTTGTTAATCTCCCTCTGTTCTTTTCAGGTGGGCTTTTTCCAAACTTGGTTGCAGGCACCTGCGCTGGAGCATGCTGCGTAATACAGCCAAAATTCTCAAAGAGCCACTTTTGGAAGATGGTGAAAAAATATGGTGTGACAAACACGCATGTTGTACCGACAATGCTATCGTATTTACTGAACAACCCGCAAAAAATAGAAAAGCATGAAATACATCAATTGCGCTATGTAATAACCTCTGCGGCCGCCTGCCCTGTTGCATTGATAGAAGAGTTTACTTCTGTTTTTGGGAAGAAAATAATAGACGCGTACGGGCTAACTGAAAATACCGCGTTTACGACAATTAATGATGTATCGAATCCTGCCATCGGCTCTATTGGCATCCCGCTGGACATTGCAGAAATGAAAGTTGTTGATTTAGAAGGAAAAGAGGTTGCAGATGGTGTTGAAGGTGAAATAATAATTAAGGGCCCACATATCTTCAAGGAGTACTATAAGAATCCTGAAGCCACAAAAAAAGGGCTCAAGAATGGATGGCTATATAGCGGCGACCTTGGATACCGCAAAGACCACCATTACTATGTTTCCGGTAGGATAAAGGAAATAATCATCAAAGGGGGGGAGAACATAAGCCCTGTTGCAGTAGACAGGGTATTCTACAAGCATAAAGCTGTCATGGATGCCGCTACAATTGGTGTGCCTGACAAGCATTATGGTGAGGAGGTTGTTACTTACATAGTGCTGAAAGAGGGAGAAAATGCAAATGAAGGGGAACTGCTCGAGTTCTGCAAGGATCACCTAGAAAATTTCAAATGCCCTAAAAGAATTATTTTCACTGATTCCATACCGAAAGGCCCTTCAGGAAAATTGCTGAGAAGGGAGCTGCTTGAGAAGTATAAGAAAAATTAGTGAGAGAGTTTCTCGTATCTCTCAGAAACATAATCCCAGTTTATGACATTCCATATGGCTTTCAGGTAATCAGGCCTTTTATTCTGGTACTTAAGGTAATAAGCATGCTCCCAGACATCAACGCCAAATACCACACCCTTGCCCTCGCTTATAGGGTTGTCCTGGTTCTGAGTAGAGATTACCCATAGCTTGCCCTTGTCAAAAACAAGCCATGCCCATCCTGAGCCGAATCTTGCTGCTCCTGCTTTCTCAAACTCTTCCTTGAATTTGTCGAAGCTGCCGAAGCAGGAATCAATTGCCTTGGCAAGCTTAGCTGATGGTTTTCCACTTTTTGGAGAAAGCATTTTCCAGAAAAGCGTATGGTTGAAATGCCCGCCGCCGTTGTTCCTTACTGCCATCCTTATGTTTTCAGGAACCTTGCTAAGCTCTTTGAGAATATCACATGTACACATCTTCTCGAATTCTGTCCCTTTTATAGCAGCATTGAGCTTGTCTATGTATGCCTGATGATGCTTAGAATGATGTATCATCATAGTATCTTCATCGATATAAGGCTCAAGAGCAGAATATTCATAATCCAGTTTTGGCAGTTCCTTGACCATTTTTTCCACCTCTAATTTTCAGCTAAATGAATGGCCGCAGCCGCATGAAGATTTAGCATGCGGATTATCTACCTTAAATCCTGCTGCCTGCAGCGTCTCAATGTAATCTATCCTCGAGCCATCCATCATATGCAATGATTCAGGGTCGATGACCACTTTGAGGCCCTTCATTTCCCTTACAATATCCTCATCGCCCGGCTTCTCATCAAGGTCGAAATGATATGTAAATCCTGAACAGCCGCCTGGGAGGATTGCTACCCTGAAAAAATAGCCTGTCTTTTTTTCCTGTTTCATTATTTCCTTTAGCTTGCTGATTGCTGCATCTGTAAGATCTATTTTTGCATCCTTTACGTCAAAATCCTTTGCCTTGCCTGCAGGATTATCTGATAAATGCTTATTTGCCTCCTCAATCATCTCTGACAATGTTTCTTCGTCCATGCCGTGCCCTAATGCACCCTGCTCTATTGTCTCCATTGGAGAAACGTGGCAACCTACGCAGTGAAGGCCATAATTTGTGAATATCCTTGCAGCAGATGGGTATTTCTGCACAACTTCCCCTATTGTCATTTCCTTAGTTATACACTCTGCATCCATTTTACTTTTCATAGCTATCCCCTGAGTTATAAAAATTCCTTAAATATTTATAAAAGTTTGCAATTGTTAAGTTTGAGTTAGGGGTTAATAATCATAGTGTAAAATGCCATTTCATGCCTCTCTTGGTGGAGAGACTTCCATGCTTTCCCTTTCCTTGACAGAGGGAGATGTATTGCAAGAATAGTTAGAATGGCTGCCGTAATTGTGCCGCCTACTACATATAGGTTCGAGAAAAACTCCTTTGACAGCACTGAATCAGTCCAGCTCATTGCATTGAAGGAATGGAACAGCTCAAAAAAGACTATAGTCGCAAATGCAACTGTCTGGGCCTTTTGTATCGGTGACTGCCTGATTACCAATTCAAGTATATAGATCACTATTGTGCCAAGCACAACAAGGGGGATAAGCTCGCCTATCTTGAGAAGCAGGTAATCGCTTAAAATGCCTTCTTTTGGGTTCCTTGGCTTCTGGTTCATAATCCTTTTAGGTGGTTTTTGGAGGCCAAGGCCGAGAGCAGGAAGTTGGCCTGTAACAAGATTAAGGAAGAGTATCATAAGGGCAGTAAGGGGCAGATTAGTCCCTACAAGGACTGCGATAAAGATTATCAGCACTTCTGAGAAGCTTGTGACAAGAAGATAATAAACGAACTTGCGGATGTTCTCGTATGTTGCCCTTCCCTGCTCCACTGCATTTACAATAGTTGTGAAATTATCATCCTTCAGTATAATGTCAGATGACTCCTTCGCCACTTCTGTGCCGCACCTGCCCATTGCTATGCCAATATCGGCCTTTTTAAGAGCAGGGGCATCATTAACGCCGTCTCCTGTCATGGCCACGACATGCCCTGCCTTCTGCAATTGCTCAACTATCCTAAGCTTATGGGCAGGAGTAACCCTTGCGTAAACAGCTACCCTTTCAACAACTTTGCCTAGCTCTGCGTCACTAAGATTATCAAGCTCCTTTCCTGTCAGGACCATATCTCTTTCTCCCAATATGCCAAGTTCTGCAGCTATAGCCCTTGCCGTGGACTCATTATCGCCTGTAATCATCACTACCTTAATTCCTGCCTCCTTGCAAAGCTTTATTGACTCCAAGGCAGATGTTTCAAGGGGGTCCCTTATAGAAACAAGGCCAACAAAAACAAGCCCTGATTCGACATTATGAAGCTCAAAAGAGCCTTTGTGCTCCTTGAAAGCCAGGCCGATTACCCTGAGCCCTTTTGATGCAAAGTCCTTGTTTTTTTTCAGAAAAATATTTGCCACACTTGATGTGATTTTCTTTATTTTTCCATCATCAAAATAATATTTTGCTTTCTTGAGAAGCAATTCTGGCGCGCCTTTTGAGTATACTATATTCTTCCCGTTATAAAGATGAACTGTGCTCATGCACTTCCTTACAGGGTCAAAAGGGTGCTCCTTCTTTCTCGGGAATTTCCTATGGTAATCTACCTTTATTATGCCTGCCTTCCTTGCAAGCACTATAAGCGCGCCCTCAGTTGCCTCCCCTTCCACTTTCCATGCATTGTTTTCTTTTTTTATGTCTGAATTGTTGCATAAGATGCCTATCTCAAGTATCTTTGAGATGGTGTTATGCTTTTTAGGGTCAAACTTTATGTTTTCCTTAAGAAAAATGCCCTTCGGGTCATAGCCGTTTCCTGTTACCTTAATTTCTGCACCATATGTGAAAATATTCTCAACAACCATCTTGTTTTGAGTGAGTGTTCCTGTTTTGTCTGAACAAATGACACTGCAAGTTCCCAGTGTTTCAACTGCTGGAAGCCTCTTAACTATGGCATTCTTATCAGCCATTTTCTTGACGCCTGCTGCAAGAGTTACTGCGACCACAGTTGGCAGGCTCTCAGGGATTCCTGAAACAATTACAGCCAGAGAGAAAAGCAATGTTGTTGTGAGGTCGTTGCCATGCATATAACCTATGAAAAATACAGCGATTGCGAGCATTATGCCGCCGAATGATATCTGCTTTGCCAGCTTGTCAAGCCTCTTCTGGAGAGGTGTTGTTTCCTGCCTGATTCCCTTTATCAGGCCTGATACCTTGCCCATTTCGGTATTTTCGGCTGTCTTGACAATAACCGCAACACAGTTGCCATCTGTTACGTTTGTGCCTGCAAAAACCATGTTTAATTGCTGGGTTATTTGCTGACTTCCTGGAATAGTTTCTATTGTTTTAGTAACAGGCAGCGACTCACCTGTCAGCAGAGATTCATCTATCCTTATGTTATTGGCCTCAATTATGCGGGCATCCGCTCCAACTATGTCGCCCCTTTCAAGAACAAGGATGTCACCTATGGCAAGCTCCTTTGACAAGATTACCTGTTTCTTGTTATCCCTAATGACTGTGGACTTCTTTGGTGCAAGGCTTATTAGCGCTTCCATGTCCTTTGAGGCCTTGTATTCCTCACTAAAGCTTATTATAACGCTTAGCAGCAAAATTACCAGAATAACAATGAACTCTATCTTATGATTTGTAAAATATGAAATGACTGCTGCAAGAAGCAACACCATTATGACCATTGAGGCAAACTGCTTGAAAAAAAGGCTTATGGGAGATATGCCTCTTTCTCCCTTTATTTCGTTATAGCCGTCCCTTTCGAGCCTCTTCCCTGCCTCAGCAGAGCTTAAGCCTGAGATAGCTGAATCAACCAGAGAAAGCACCTCCTTCTGTGATTTTGAGTGCCAAGCCACTTCCTGCATATTGGCTACTTGAAAAACAATATTAATAAACCTTTGGGCATATTGAAGGATATGCACTCAGGAAACAAACTGCATTGCATTTTGCAGCTTGGCAATCCGATATGTTTATAAATTGTTTATAATTCTATTGGTCACCTAAAATGGGGCTATGGGGTAGCTTGGCAATCCTTTCTGGTTTGGGAAAATGAAGAATTTAAAAAAACCAGATGACCCCGGTTCAAAAGCACTTTTCTGAGGAATGTGCTGAATTTCCGGGTAGCCCCATCTGAAAAATGACAAAAAAAGGAAAACTAGGATCGGCGAAGAGATTTGGCGCAAGGTATGGCCGCAGCCTGAGGCATCTTTTTGCCAAGATTGAAGATGAGCACAGAAGAAAGCACAAATGCCCTTATTGCGGCAGGATTGCGGTAAAGAGACTTGCTGCTGGTATATGGCTCTGCAAAAAATGCGGGAGCAAGTTTACAGGCAAGGCGTATACTATATCTAAAAATAATCTGATTGTAGAGGAGAAAAATGACTGAATACAAGTGTTTTGACTGCAACAAAAAGGTCGCAATGGACTACCTTAAGAAGAAGGTAAGGTGCCCTTATTGTGGCGGGAAGATACTCTTCAAGCCGAGGACCATAGCTACTAAAATCAGGGCAAGATGAAGTTTGAGTCATATATAGACTACAATGCTGAGATCTCTGGAGCGTATGAAATACTGCTTCCTGAGGCAGAGAACAGAAAAAGAAGCAAGATTTCAGTAAAAAAGGTCGGGCGGAAGATAAAGTTCACTATTTCGGCTGAGGATTTAACTGCCTTCAGAGCATCTTTTGGGAATGTGCTGAAAACAATAACAATACTCGAAAAAACTGATGAGCTTATAAAAAATGACAGAGGAAAAAATAAATCAATTGCAGATGTATGAGCAAAGCTTGCAGAGCCTGCTTATGCAAAAACAGCAGTTTCAGGCGCAGATTACTGAAATAGAGTCTGCCCTTGGAGTGATGGAGCCTGCAAAGAAGGTTTACAAGATAGTAGGCAATATAATGGTAGACTCCACAAAGGAAGAATTGAAGGATGACCTTAACACCAAGAAGCTAAAGGCAGAAATGAGGGTCAGGGCACTTGAAAAGCAGGAGAGCTCCATAAAAGAGAAGGTCAAGACGCTTCAAAAAGAAGTAATCGACGGCATGAAAGATTGAGCCGGATTAATATGGCAGATAATGAATTGCAGGATGTTATTGAAGTTCTTGAGGAACTTTGCGAGGACACTAGTGTACCCAAGAACGTAAAGGAAAAATTCTCTGAGATGATTAATTCATTGAAATCTAGCAAGGAACTTTCCATAAAGGTAAACAAGGCACTGCATGGCCTGGATGAAATAGGTGATGACACAAACCTGCAGCCTTATGTAAGGACCCAGATATGGAACTTAGTTTCAATGCTTGAGAAATCCGGTTAGTTCTTTGCTCCTTTAATTGCTGCTTCTTCCTGGCTAAGGTACTCTTCCAAGGTTATCTCGTCCCTTATATACCTCATTTGCAGGTCCTTAAGGGAGTTATCTATCTGCTCAACGCCAACTATCTTCAGCTGCTTCTCCATCTGTTCAATGCTAAGAAGGAATGATGACTTGAAAGCCGGCTCTTTTTCATCAGGTATGCTAGACACATAGCTCTTGCCCCAACTCATTGTTGCTGCGCCTATTACAAGGGCAAAAACAACCAGTATTACTGTTGCTGCAAGGGGGGATAATGCTTTTTTATTCATTTTTTCTTCAGGTGCTCCTTCTGTAAAAGAAGGGCATAGATAAACAGGGTTATTATGAAAAATTCAAATATCACATTAAGTATTCTTGGGGTTGCAAAAAGCCCAAGCAAATTTAAGACGGTTATGACCTCTTCCACTACAAAGATAATAACTGCTGCAAACATGAGTTTCCATGGTAATGCAAATACCTTCCTGTTTGAGATTGAGAACATCTTCAGGAACATTATAATGACTATTAACACTAATGCCAGATTGTAATAAGGTGCCACAATTCCAAAGCTTTCTGCGAGAGTCATTTTTCCACCAGGTATGTATGTATTTGCAGGGCCATGGCATAGATAAGAAAGCCTAGCAAGATTGAAACATTGACATGGGTAAGAAATGGAGAGGAATAGATGCCAAATGCCCTTAATGCGCCAAGTATCTGCTGCACTACGAAAAGAAGGAGCACTACGATAAGAACCTTCCATGCCCTAAGGGACTTCCTTTCCTGGCTTATCTTAAACATGCTGGCAGCTATTATGCCTGCAATGACAGAAAGTACCAGATTTGAAATCTTCAGGAGCCCTTCCAAAAAATCTATCAAAATACCACCATGCATTTCCTTCCCGGCCACATATTTAAATATTTCGTGCACCTTACCAAAAATTTAATATGTACGCATGAAGGAAAGAGGTGCATGGTGCTCGAAAGCCTTACTAATCCTGAAATGGCTGAGAAGAGAAGATGGGTTGTTTTCCTTCTTGGTATAGTATACAGCTCGCTTGCTGTGGCTATATCCATACTCCTTTTCTACCAGTATGCGGGCCTTACTATAGTGTTTTTTACAGTATTGGCATCTGTTCCGCTTATGTACAATACCATAAAATATGAGGAGGGAAAAGACCTTGAGATAGAGGATGAAAGGCTCCTGATAAAGGAGCATGGAAAGGCCCTTGCCTTCTTTGTATACCTCTTCTTCGGATTCATGGTTTCATTTTCATTATGGTATGCACTCCTGCCTGAAAACGTATCAGAGTCTGTTTTCAAGATACAGTCTGATACTATAAGGGAGATAAACAGCCCTGTATCGGGGAATGCAATGAACATTTTCGGGACTTTCTCCAAGATACTGCTTAACAATGTTAAAGTATTAGTTTTCTGCCTTATATTTGCCTTCCTCTACGGCGCAGGGGCCATATATATTCTCACCTGGAATGCCGGTATAATAGCTGTTGCGATAGTTGATTTCATAAAGGCAGGGATGGGTAGCGTATCTATACTTATTCCGCAGGCAATATTCAGGTACATGATACATGGTGTTCCTGAGATTTTCGCTTATTTCATGGGAGGGCTTGCAGGTGGCATAATATCGGTAGCGGTGATAAGGCACGATTTAAGGACTGCCAAAGCCAAACATATAATGCTTGACAGCCTTGACCTTGTATTTGGCGCATTAGTCATGCTCATCGTAGCTGCGCTGCTTGAGGTTTTCGTGTCGCCGCTAATAGCCTAAGAAATCCTTTTCTGTGTTACTTTTATTGGTCTCTTCTTGAGAATTGACTTTGCTTCCTTATAGCTCAGGAGATTGTTCTTTGCGCCGTGATAACTTATGACAGACTCTGCATTTGTGGTGCCGAGCCTCATGGCCATTGGGATATCATTATCCATAAGCAATATCCCGAAAAATGTGGAAGCAAAAGCATCCCCTGCACCAGTAGTTTCTAATGCTTTCTTTTTGGATGTGCCGCTTTCATATAAGATTCCATCATGCAGGCAAAATGCGCCTTTTGTGCCGTCAGTTATGACAACATACTCCGGGCCAAGCGAATGCAGCCTTTTGGCAAGATATGCAATATCGCCTTTTCCTGCAATAAGCTCTGCCTCTTCCTTGTTGAGAACAAGTATGTTAGTTGCAGATAATACTTTGCTTAGGAATTCTGCGCCCTTCTCTGCAAGATACTGGCTTGCATTGAATGCGACCCTTATCTTGTTCTTAATTGCATATTCAGCAAGCTTCTCCATTGTCCTGAATGATTCTTCCATCATGGCGGAAAAATAAAAGTTTTTTGTATTAATGAGTTTCTTGTTGATGTCTGAATAGCTAAGATTGTTGTTTAGGCCCTTGTAGGCGAGTATCGTCCTGTCATGCTCCAGGCTGTCAAGGATTATTGAGTAGCCTGTCTCGCCTTTCTTCATGACAACAAGCTTGGTGTTGACTTTCTCTGCCTTGAGCTCGGAAAGGACCATATCTGAATTTGCGCCTTTGCCCATGCAGCCCAAATATGCTACTTTCATGCCTAGCCTTGCAAGAGAGACTGCGACATTTGTTCCGCCTCCTCCTGTTGTTATGCTAAGCTCCTCAACAAGTATCTTGGCACCGGTAGGATAAGCAAGCAAATCAGTTTCCTTCTCATCGTCGAATATCTTGATAAGCTCAGATTTCTTTGTTTTTGCAAATACATCAACTGTAGAACTTCCCACGCATATTACATCATACATTAGTAATATCCCCCTCTAATAAATATATAAAGTTACCTAAAAGGTGAGCTGTAAAGTTAGAGGGGGATTATATTCAAAAAAATTATTCGTCACTTTTTTCCACCACCAGTTTATTTCCTTTAATCTCTCCCTTTAGCTTCTGTCCTCCTTTCCATCCCAATTCTTCAATAATTTTAGGCTTGACAACAATTACCCACTTGTCGTATTCTTTATCGCCAATCTTCTTGGATAACTGCCTTTGTAGCTTCATGGCTATTATTCGGTACCGCTTATATATAAACATTTCGGTACAGAAAACTATATATCGTTATTGTTATTATTCGGTACCGATTTATTTATATACTTTCGGTACCTACTAATAGATATGACAAACATAAAATGTGCGCATTGCGGAAAAAGTAATTACTCAAAGGATGGCTTTAGGACAACAGAGGACAGGGGAAAGATACAGAGATATAACTGTAAGGAATGTGGAAAGAAATTCACAAATGATGAAGGTTTTTACAGGATGCGAAATTCAG
>JAGVYS010000042.1 GCA_018303125.1 Candidatus Woesearchaeota archaeon
CTTTTGACTTAGGGCTATTATAGAAGTAGATTTACTCTTTAAATATTGTTTAACAATCCATACACGTTTTTCAAAAGTTAGTTTGTACATGAAAACCACCGAAGGTGGTTATTGCATGCGAACTAAAAACGTGATAGCACAGCTATTCCAGGCCAAGGCTCTCAGCAATTTTTTCAGGGTCAAATGCCTCTATATCAGAATAAGACTGGCCAGTTCCGAGGAATAATATGGGCTTTTTTGTGACATAGGCAATGGACAGTGCAGCTCCACCTTTTTCATCAATGTCTGCTTTTGTTAGTATAATCCCATCTATGTTTACCTCACTTGAGAATTTCTGTGCTTGCTCAACACAGTCATTGCCTGTTATGCTCTCGCCGATGAATAATACCAAATCAGGTTTTGATACCCTAACAACTTTTTTCAGTTCATCCATCAAGTTGGTATTTGAATGCAGCCTTCCGGCGGTGTCAACCAAAACAACATCTATATCCTTTGCCTTGGCATATTTAATGGCGTCAAATGCAACTGCTGCAGGGTCAGAGCCATAGTCATGCTTTATCAGCTTGATTCCTAGATTATTTGCATGCTCCTGCAGCTGGTCTATTGCCGCAGCCCTAAATGTGTCTGAGGCAGCTATTACTGCCTTTTTCTTATTGTCAAGAAGCATTTTTGCAATCTTTGCTATTGTTGTTGTCTTTCCAGAGCCATTAACCCCAATGAAGCAAATTACTGCAGGCTTTTTTGCGCCTATCCTTGACAGGATATCAAAGCCTGTAACTGACATAGCCTCAACTATGCTTCCTTTAAGCGAGCTAATTACTGCTTTCTCAACTTCGCCTCTCTTTATTGGTGTTCCAACAATATTCCTTTTTAAGTCGTGTTTTATCTTTTCTATGACTTCAACAGCAACATTGCTTTCCATCATTGCCATCTCTATATCCAAGAAAATATCGTCGAATTTTTCATCCGAGATTTTTGTTGTTGTTATCTTCTCTCCAAGTGTCTTAAAGAAGCCTTTCTTCTCTTTTTGCTCAGGTACGCTTTCTTCTTTCTGGAGACTTTGCTTCTTTGTTTCTTCTTCATGCAAAGGCTCCTCTTTTTTTACCGGTTCTGGTATGATTTTTTCCTGCGGATGCTTTACCTTATTTGTTTTCTTCTCCTTTATTTTTGTAACTAAAGTTTCATCTTTTGTTTCAACTTTAGCTTTTACTTCATCCTTCTTCGGAGGTTCTTCCTGCTCTTTATTTTCCACTTCCTTTGGAGAGCCCTTTCCGAATAACTTTTTCAGGAAACCTTTTTTATCCTCTGCACTTTCAGTAACTTCAGAATCCTCTACTTTTCTTGTCAGGGCAGAAATCCCTTTCCTGAGCTTTTCCTTTAGAAACTTGAACATCTTCAGATTATGTCTTTTAACTCCTTTTCAATCTCAGATGCCCTTTTCATGAACTTCTTCAGGTTCTCCGAGATATTAGTCCTAAGCATCTTAAGCTCTTCCCTCTGCTTTTCTATGAGCTTTTTTGTCTCATCCATGCTCATCTCCACAACCACGGATGAGCCTATGTTCACAAGAAGCGTGTCGCTTTTGCGGAGCGAAGCTGTGGTGAATATGCCATTGGTTATCGGGACCAGCATGTCTTTTTTGTCATCAATAGATGCAATCTCTTCTATGCTCCTTGCAGTCGAAACCATATCAATCAACTGCTGGTCGGCTGCCATAAGCTGCTCTTGCATGTCCCTCATCCTTTGCTCAAGCATCTGGTACTCAAGCACTCTCTTCTCTATTTCTTTTTGCTCCATTCAAACACCTGTTCAAATTTTCCCTTGACTATGACTCCCATTGACTCTCCAGCGTATATTGAGTTTATCAGTTCTGCAATATATGGGGCAATTGAAACAACCCTTATCTTCGGTATCCTGTTTTCCTCTTTTAGGACTATGGAATCTGTTATGATTACTTCTTTTATGTCACTCGAGCTTAGCTTCTTTATAGCGTCTTTTGAGAAGACTGCATGGGTAGCACATATGCTGACATCTTTGGCTCCTCTTTTCTTAAGCTCGGCCGCAGCAGAAGATATCGTTCCAGCAGTATCGATTATATCATCTACCAAAATGGCGTTTTTCCCCTTTACTTCTCCCATAAGGTAAACAACCTTTGACTGGCCATGGGCAGGCCTTCTCTTATCTATTATTGCCAGGTCAGAATAAAGTATCTTGGCAAGCCTCCTTGCCCTTGCAACGCTTCCTGCGTCAGGCGCTACCACCACAATGTCCTTTGGCTTGTTTTCAAGGGCTGCTCTTGCCAATATCGGCAGCGCAGTAAGATTATCAACAGGTATGTCAAAGAAACCTTGAATTTGGTCGGCATGCAGGTCGAAAGTCAGAACCCTGTCTACCCCTGATTTTTCTATTATGTCGGCCACAAGCTTTGCTGTAATCGGCTCTCTCGAATCAGCCTTCCTGTCCTGCCTAGAATATCCAAAATAAGGTATTATTGCAGTTATCTCCTTTGCTGAAGCTCTTTTCAGGGCGTCTGCGACTATAAGCAGCTCCATGAGACTGTCGTTTACTGGCGGGGAAGTAGACTGTACAAGGAAAACATGTGAGCCTCTGACTGAGCGCTCTATCTTCACATAGGTTTCCCCATCGTTGAATTTCTTTGATTCAATCGGGGTAATGTCAACTCCAAGACTTTTTGATACTTTTTCAGCCAGGGAAATACTAGAACTGCCGGCTATAAGCGTAAGGTGCCTTTTCATGAATATGCAGAACTGTTCAAGATTTAAATAATTTTAGGATTGCCTTACTGATATCTCAATCTCACCGAAGTGCTCATACTGGTTTATATCAATCTTCCTCATGTTCACCAGGTGGAGGAGAGGGACAAAGGCGAGTATCTTATCCTCCTTGCTCGAGGATTTCACTATGCTTGAGAATGTAAGCGGGCTTTTGTTTCCATAAAGGCTGTGTATTTTCTTGAAAACTTCCTTTATCATCTCTGTTATGTCTATTTTCTTCTTCGGTGCCTCGATTCCTAAAATAGGCAAGTCCCTAAGTATCCTCCTATGCTTGACTTCAAGAGCCTTCTCCAAAGCACTCACGAGGTCATAAATAGAGACTTTTCTCTTTCTTGGCTGTGGTGTCCTTGGTATAAGATTCGCTTCCACTATTTCCCTTGGCCTGTAATCATCTTCCACATCTTCCAGAAGAGCATCCACATCGTCTTCCTGCGAGGCAAACAGATTATCGAGGTTAGCTATATCCTCTTCAATCCACTTCTTTGACTTTATCTTAAGAAGTATAGCGGCTGCAAGTATAACTTTGCCTGATAGCCTGAAATCATGCTCCTGCAGGCTCCTTATCATCTTTATGTATTTGTTGACTATTGCAGATACATCTATGTCCCATGGGTTCATCTGTTCTGAGCTTATAAGTTCGTAGAGGATCGATTGCCAGGTAATCTCATCTTTATTGAAGATTATGTCCTGCACTTTTTCGTTTGAGTCCATAGTTTAAGTTTAGGAATGATGTTTAAATATTTATCGCATTAATAGATACTAGTATACCTTTTTGTATTTCACGATAATTATTTAAATTGCCTCTGGCACCTCTTGGCTTCCGGGCCCGTAGTTCAGCGGCTAGAACGTCTCCCTTACAAGGAGAAGGTCACCGGTTCGAATCCGGTCGGGCCCATTGAAGATAATTTTAAAAAAGACTTGAATTTCTGGTATGTCATGCGCCAGTAGTCCAGTGGTTAAGATACGGCCTTGCCAAGGCTGTGACCCGGGTTCGAATCCCGGCTGGCGCATTCTTTGGGTTTTGTGATGTTGCCATACGACAGCCTTTCTATAATGGATAAATTTATATACTTTTATCCATTATATTGTGGCTATATGATTAGGGATATATTGTTGGGGCAGAAGAGGGAACTAGATGCTCAGAAGGGGCAGCTTTACATAAAGCGCGAGTCTGAAATAAAATCGCTTCAGAAGAACATTATAAAGGTAGTGACTGGTCCAAGAAGGGCAGGCAAGTCCTTTTTCATAATGAACTCCATGAAAGATAATTTCGGTTACGCTAATTTTGATGACGAGTACTTAACACAGGAGATAAACTATGATGAGATAGTCGCTGCTATTGATAATATCTACTCAAATCCAAAATTGTTTTTTTTTGATGAGATTCAAAACCTGCCACGATGGGAGTTGTTTGTCAACCGCCTGCAAAGACAAGGTCGAAACATTATACTAACTGGGAGCAACTCAAATCTGCTTAGCAGCGAGTTAGCCACTCACCTGACAGGGAGACACCTTGAAACTGTGATATACCCTCTTTCATTCAGGGAAATTGTTGGTGATGCAACAGACCAGACAGCAGCAGAAATAAAGGGAAAATTTGAAAAATACTTGAGAGACGGCGGATACCCTGAGCCTTTTGTAAAAAATATTGATATCGGGGGCTATCTAAAAACGCTATTCGAATCAACGCTCTACAAAGACGCTATAAAAAGATACAAAATAAGGAAGCCAAGAGAACTTGAAGCAGTGGCAGATTTTCTGATATCGAACACAGCCACTCAAGTGTCCTATAACCAGATAGCAAGGTCTCTGGGTGTGAAGAGTGTTGAGACAATAAAAAAGTACTGCAGGATACTTGAGGAATCAATGCTTTTCTTTTCGATAAAGAAATTCTCATACAAGATAAAGGAACAGGAGATAGAAGCAAGGAAGATTTATTGCATAGATAACGGGCTTATAAAAGCGAAGGCTTTTTCACTAACCCAAAACATAGGCAAGCTATACGAAAACATAACCGCGATAGAGCTTAAGAGAAGGGAGTATTCTGCCGGGACAAAAATATTTTACTGGAAAAATCCACAGACAAATGAAGAAGTTGATTTTGTAGTAAAGAAAGAAAACAGGATAACAGATATTATACAAGTATGCTGCTCTCTTCAAAACAAAAAGACTGAAGAGCGTGAAATAAGGGCACTTCTAAACGCAAGTAAGGAACTCAAATGCACCAACCTGATTCTGCTCAACTCAAGCGAGGAGAAATCAGAACGAAAAGAGTGGTTTGGAACGAAGGGAAATATAACTTACAGGCCACTCTGGAAATGGCTGCTTGGGATTGGTTAATTTTTCGGCATAGTTAGATTTAATAAAACACTTTATTTCACCATGCTTTTTGCGCGCCAGTAGTCCAGTGGTTAAGATACGGCCTTCCCAAGGCTGTGACCTGGGTTCGAATCCCGGCTGGCGCATTATACTATAGTGCAATTTCCCAGAAACTTATGATCTGCAAATTTGTCTAACTTCTTAACTTTTCCCTAGTTTTTATACACTACATTTAATGCTTGCAACATTTTTTTCTGCTTTGGCTCTAAAGGAACATACAAACTCCATTCAATGCCATC
>JAGVYS010000043.1 GCA_018303125.1 Candidatus Woesearchaeota archaeon
ATATTTTTCCATGAAATTTTTTAAAATAGCAAGGTAATTATTTTCTATATAGAAATATATTAAAGTTTATATATATGGCAATTTGATAAGAACTATGAAAGAACTAAGCTTAATCAGCATTGGCTTTCTTGTGGTTCTTGTCGGGTTTATACTAATAATAATAGGCTCTTTCCTCGTATCTGGAAAAGGTGCTTCCGAAAGCAATGCAAAATTTTCATTCTTCGGGCTCATAGGCCCCTTCCCTATTGGCTTCGGGAATGATAGGGCATTATTCATTGCTGGCATGATTTTCACGATAATCATCCTGATAATATTTTTCCTCATGCCGCAGAAACCGTAATTCTTTTATAGTTTGAATCCAATGCTTTTCATGAGGGGTGTTAATATGAAAATCAGCAAAAAGATACAAGATGCTCTCAACGGGCAGATAAACAAGGAGCTTTATTCAGCCTATGTTTATATGTCAATGGCTGCCAATTTTGAGCAGGAAAGCCTTACTGGATTCTCGCACTGGATGAGGGTGCAGGCAAAGGAAGAGCTTGGGCATGCAATGAAGATATACCAGTTCATTCTTGACAGGGACGGAATAATCGAACTTGAGCAAATATCGAAACCAAATGGTAAATGGAATTCTCCTGCCCACATAATTGAGACAGCATACAAGCATGAGCAGTCCGTAACGCAAAGTATCCATAACATAATCAAGATTGCTGAAGCAGAGCATGACAAGGCAACAGATGTCTTCCTGCACTGGTTCGTAGATGAGCAGGTAGAAGAAGAAGCCAATGCATCCGAGCTTCTTGACAGGGTAAAGCTGGCAAAAACAGGAGAGGGCCTTCTTATCCTTGACAAACAGCTCTCTGAAAGGAAAGATTAATTTTTCGGGATAAATTTTTAAGTATCCTCTTTCCGCTCCCTAGTGCGATATCCCAAGCATCTCTTTGGAATTCCTTCGCAAATCTAAGATGAAATTCAAAACAGTCAATCCGGCTACCGGGCAAGCAATAAAGGAATTTGAGACTATGCGTAAAGAGGAAGTTTTCAGTATAGCTTCCAAAGTGAACATTGCCTTTTCTTTATGGAGCAGCAAGACTATAGCAGAGAGAGCTGTTTGCCTGAAGAAATATGCGTCCCATCTCAGGGAAAAAAAGGAAGACTATGCCGGAATAATAACAAAGGAAATGGGCAAGCCCATTAAAGAAGCCATCGCTGAAATAGAAAAATGCGCATGGTGCGCAGAAGTTTATGCTGAAAATGGCGAAAATTGGCTGAAAGATGAATTGCTGCAGGCAGATGGAAAAAAACATATTATTTCTTTTGAGCCCCTTGGCACTATTCTTTCAATCATGCCCTGGAACTTCCCGTTCTGGCAGGCAATAAGGTTTGGCGTACCTGCTTTGCTGGCAGGAAATGTATGCATACTAAAGCACGCAAGCAATGTAACTGAATGCGCCTTGGCCATAGAAAAGTCTTTCATGGAATCCGGCTTTCCTGAAAATGTTTTCAGGACAATAATAGCAGAGCACGATATTGTCTCAGGGCTTTTGGAATCAGATTGCATCCAGGCCGCTTCGCTTACTGGAAGCACAACTGCAGGCATGAAAGTTGGCAGCACGGCAGGAAAAAGCCTGAAGCCTTTTGTGCTGGAGCTTGGCGGCTCTGACCCTTTCATAGTTCTTGAGGATGCTGACCCAGATTTTGCAGCAAGGAACGCATGCATAGGCAGGGCATTGAATGCCGGCCAGAGCTGCATAGCTGCAAAAAGGTTTATAGTGATGAAAAGCATTGCCAATGATTTCACGAGAAAATTCGCAGAAAACATGCGCTCCCTCAAGCAGGGAAACCCTGATAATCCTGACACAAAGATAGGCCCAATGGTTAATGAAAAGCAGCTTAATGAGCTGGATGAGCAGGTAAAGGATGCTGTAAAGAAAGGCGCAAAAGTTGAGACAGGTGGAAAAAGAGCAGATATGAAAGGATACTTTTATCTTCCAACAGTTTTGTCAAATGTAAATCAGGACATGAAAGTTGCTAAAGAAGAGGTCTTCGGGCCTGTTGCGCCTGTCATAACAGTAAGCAGTATTGAGGAAGCAGTGAAAATTGCAAACTCTACCGAATTCGGGCTTGGTGCAAGCATATGGACAAGGGATGAAAAGAAAGCCATGAAAATAGCAAAACAATTAAAGGTAGGAAGTGTATTCATAAACAGCATAGTTAAGTCCGATCCAAGGCTTCCATTCGGCGGGATAAAGAAAAGCGGGATTGGAAGGGAACTATCAAGCTACGGTTTGAAAGAATTCGTAAACATAAAGACAATAAACCTGTACGAGCATGCAAAATGAAAGCATCAGACTTGTTTGTAAAATGCCTTGAAGAGGAAGGTGTAGAGTATATATTCTGCGTTCCAGGCGAGGAAAACCTTGACATGCTGGAAAGCCTGAGCAACTCAAAGATTAAGGTTATAGTAAACAGGCACGAGCAGTGCTCTGCTTTTATGGCTGCCACTTACGGAAGGCTTACTGGCAAGGTAGGAGTTTGCATGTCAACGCTCGGCCCAGGTGCAACAAACCTGGTAACAGGAATCGCCCATGCTCATCTGGGGGGCATGCCCATGCTTGCAATAACAGGCCAGAAAGGAATAAGGGATAACTGGCAGGCCGATTTCCAGGTTATTGATGTAGTGGACATGATGAAGCCCATAACAAAGCGCTCTAGGCAAATCAGGGGCCCAAAATCCATACCTGCAGAAATAAGGCAGGCTTTCAAGGTTGCCACATCCGAGAGGCAGGGGGTATGCCACATAGAGCTGCCTGAGGACATAGCAGACGAAAAAGTAGAGGGTTTCCTGCCGCAGAAGCCTGGTATGTCAAGGAGGCCTATAGCTGAGAAAAAGGCAGTTTCACTTGCAGCAGAGATGATTAGGAAATCCAATGACCCTATACTCATTGTTTCAAGCAGGGCGCAGAGAAACAGCGTAAGCAGCAGCCTGAAAAAATTCTGCAGCAAAACCAACCTCTATGCAATCCATACCCAGCTGGGAAAAGGTGCTCTCGGGGATGACCATCTAAATTCGCTCTTTGCATTCGGCATGCACAAGAAGGACTATGTGAACTGCGTTGTTGAGAAAAGCGACCTCATAGTAACAATAGGTTACAGCAGGGGAGAGCATCCGCCAAGTGTCTGGAACAGGAGCATGAAGAAGAAATTAGTTCATATTGATTTTACTCCTGCAAGGAATGATATATACTATAATCCGGAATGCGAAGTTATAGGCGACATTGCCTCTTCTTTAGATATGCTTGGCAAGGAACTCGGTTCTTATAAGCACTCAGGAACGTACTGCAAAAAAATAAGGTCATTCCTTGAAAACCGTCTCTTTTCGGAAGGTACTGATAATGCAACATTCCCTATGTCTCCAAGAAGGATAGTTTCAGATTGTAGAAAGGCCTTAGGCAAGGAAGACATAATCTGCATGGATAATGGAATATACAAGCTTTGGTTTTCCAGGCATTACAAGACATATGGCATAGGCACGTTCCTGCTTGACAATACTCTTGCGACTATGGGTGCCGGATTGCCAAGCGCAATGGCTGCAAAGCTTGTGCACCCCAAGAAAAAGGTCCTCGCTGTGTGCGGTGATGGCGGATTCATGATGAATGCACAGGAGCTCGAGACAGCAGTAAGGCTAAAGCTGGGCATAGTTGTGCTCATACTTAATGACAATGCTTATGGATTCATAAAATGGAAGCAGAAGAATGAGGGCTTCAAGGATTATGCTATGGACGTAGGCAATCCAGACTTTGTTAGGTTTGCTGAATCCTTCGGTGCAAAGGGCTACAAGGTAAACAGTGCTTCAGAGCTTCTTCCTCTGCTAAACAAGGCATTCACGGAAAAGGGCCCTGTTATCATAGAGTGCCCGATAAGCTACGCAGAGAATGAAACTGTTCTAACCAAAGAGCTTAACAATCTCGTCTGCCCGATATAAAAAGGTTTTTTAAAACATTAAATTTTATTTTAACTCCCGCCAATAATAAATTCAAGAATCAAGCTTCGCATTCTGCCAAAGATGCTAATTTATACAAAGGCTGCACGCCAGTATAATATGTGCTGTTTATAACCCATGTTGGATAGCTCTCTATCCCCGCCTCAATGCATGCATTTCTTTGCTTGTCGCAATCAACATAATGCACATACTGGAATGACTTTCCAAATAGTTTCTTTTGCTCCTGGCAATGAGGGCACCATTCCGCACCATACATCACAACATTCTTTTCTGTGAGACATTGAGCAAAAGCATCAAAATTTGCAGTTTCCTCTTTCCCGCAGCCTGAGAATGCCAATGCTGCTGCAATAATCAAGATGGCTAATATTCGCATTGTAAAATGAGCAAAAGTTTTCCTTTATAAGTTTTATGCATGCAAAAACAATAGATTTAAATATAACCTTAATTAAGGTTATAATAACCAAAATAATAATTATGACATTATCAAAAATATTGAAGAGCAACAAAAATGCCAGGAAAATATTCGGCAGAAAAGAGATAGAAATAATTCTGAAGCAAATGCATGGCATTGCATTGACCCAATCAGAAAGAAATAGGCTGAGCAGGGACATAAGGCCAAAATTCGAATTTATTAGAGAAGTTGCAGAATTCAAGGATGAATTCAGATTAAAAAAAGATCAGGACGCAAAGATGCTCATTGAAAAGGCAATAAGTCTTATTCTTGGGGACAAGCTAAAAGACAAGGTAGAAGCAATAGTCCTTTTTGGCTCAAGGAAAAGCGGAAATATTACGCCAAGGTCTGACATAGACATATGTGTGATATTCAGTGAGATAGAAAGAAATGAAGCTGACAGGTTCAGGGTGAGAATTTTAGGCAATTTCCCCGTTATTATGGACATCCAGGTTTTTAACACTCTTCCGCAAAAAATTAGGCGCTCAATTTCCATCTCGCATAAGGTGCTATACAAGAAAGATGATTTTGACAACCTATCTTTCAGCACAGGGCACTTGAAGGATGAAGATTTCTTTATCAGGGCAAAAAGGATATTTGGTGAGGCTGCTTGAGCAGGATTGATGAAAAAATAAGGCAGATTCAGGAATTTTTGGAGGAACTGCTTGAAGCAATGCCAGAAAATTTCACTGGGTATGAATCAAATAATAAATTCAGAATTCCTGAGGATGATATAGACTCCTTTAAGATACTTAAGGAAAACGGGATAATAAGTGACAGGCTATACAAAAGCCTGAAGGAGGCAAAAGGAATGAGGAATTTCATAGTGCATCAGTATGGGAGGATAAATGACAAGCTTGTATTTGAATCCATTACAGAAAATCTTGCAAAGGATATAAGGGAGCTTATCAGCAGGATAATGAAAATTTTTCCTTAATAGAGCTTAAGAATATCTATTCGAATTAAGGATTTATTATGTTAAAGGTCCTTTAGTGACCAGCCGTCATTTTCCCTTACTGAAACATACTGCATGGTTGTATACCCTCCATCTTGGCGTAAAGTATGTACCTCGGTTATGTCACTACCGGGACTCCTGTAGGTTTTTCGTAAAATTTGCAATGTCTCTGAGTCAATCTCAAACTGGCATATGCCTGTATCAATATAAGGAGCATCTCCTACCCTGCCAAACAATAGGCTTGGCAAATACAAAGGCAAGTGTAATAAAAGATGCCTTTCTGATGTAATTGCCAAATCGTGCTTTAAGTACACTTTCCATTAAGTGATGGCTCTTTTTCAATGAAGTTTGAAATAGCTGCCATTCCTTCGGTTACTGTTTGAAAATCACTGTTGCTCAGGCAGAATCTTTGTATTTGGCTGAAGTCCCTTTCCACTGGATTGAGCCACGATGCTCTTGTAGGCAAAGGCAGTATCTTTATTCTTGGATGCAAATCCAAGAACATCTTTGTATGCTCGCTTCTGTGTGCGCTCCACCCATCCCAGATTATGTAGATGTCTTTATCGGGATATCTTTTCAGCAGCTCCTCAAGAAACTGAGTGACGATAAAGCTGTTTTTCCAATCATAGAAAGTGTAGTGCCTCTTACCTGTATGCAGGTTTCTTGCCATAAACAATCGGGCAGTATGCGATGGCCTGCTCTATCTCAAGTTTTTTTTATCAAACTCCTTGTCGGGAGAGTACTGCCATCGCTTGCTTCTTTTGAGCCTTGCGCCGGCCCCATCCAAAATTTGCCTGATTGTTTCTATGCTTATCGAGTCAACCACTTTGTAATCAATTAGGTGGTTTCTAAACCTGGGCAGAGTCCATGTCGTGAAATGCAAACCAAAATCTTTTGGCTGCTTTGAGAAATGCATGAGAATTATTGTCTTTATAGCGTCGGTGAATTTAGGGATAGCACCTTTTGCTTTGCCCCTCTGCAAGGCAGCGATTCCCTTGCTGTTGAATGCCTTAATCGCTTTTCTTACTTTTCTTTCTTCGCAGTTCAGCTTTTCAGCAATTTGCTTTGCGAATAGCCTTTGTGCAGAAAGAAGAATGATATTTGCCCTGTCCCTCATGAAAGAATTCTGTGATTTTGTTGCTTTCCTAAGTTCCCCAATCTCATCTTCTCCCAATTCCCTCACGTAGATGGAGGCATTGGATCCCTTTCTCTTCGCTCCGGTATTGTAGACAGGATCAACCGGTCCCAGGTATTTCAGTGTCATATGCACCATTCGTTTTCCGTCCCTTACCGTTTTTCTGAGGTACTTGTACTCTTTTCCGTTAATTTTTTTGATTTCGATATATGTCATGTTTATCACATAATTTAGGGAGTACACAACTATATATACTTTTCTATATTTCAGAATGTAAATCAACTCTATTGCCAAAATAATAGAAAAATATTATAATACCTTATATTAATTTGAAACTGTA
>JAGVYS010000015.1 GCA_018303125.1 Candidatus Woesearchaeota archaeon
CCTAAAATCATGGCTATGTGCTTCTTCTTCCTGAACAATCCCTTTGTGAGAAGCCTCAATGCCTGCCACTCTATGCTGTCAGATATGCACGAGCTTACCATGTCAGCAAGCTTGTCATCGCTTGAGATGATGTCTTTTATCATCTTGTCGACAAGGCTCTCAACAGTTATCTTCAGCTCCTCTGTGTACCTGATTCTCTGCTGCCTCACAATCTCCGTTACAACCATGCCGTTGCTGCATGCAAGCCTTGTTACCTTCGGGCTTATCACTAAGCCAGCTACCTGGTCGTACCTGTTTGTTATCTGAATCCCTGCGGTGAACTTGTCACCGACTTCCTTCAGCTCGAACTTCGCTTCTGGAAAGCTGATGTCAACAAAGATGCCATGCTTTGCCGCCTTTAATTCTGCCATAGCTGGAATGTTCAGGCTGGTTATCGCATCAACAACGGATTCAACTGCGTGCCTGTGCTGTATCACGCAGTAGCTTTTTGGGGCCAGGCAAGCCAATTCATTTTTGTCTATGTTCCACACGCCCATGTGCCTCCTGCTGAGATAATCTTCAGCATCTTTTACAATGTGGACATCCCGCATCTCTGCCCTGTCAAAACCCATTGCCTTGTTTTTCAATTCCATTAAGCTCATTTGCTGCTTCATGTTGTTGCCTCCGAAAGATTTTTCTTTCGTGAGAAATGGAAAAATCTGAGAAAGTTCTATTAGTATAGTAGGGAAATAATTTTAGGATTATATAAAAGCCTAATGAACGAAAAAATTATATAACGAAGCGCAGACTTATGAAGTATGGATATTAAAAAGTCAATAGAACAATTTATGTCGAAAAGGAAACCTGATGATAGGTATTCTTCTTTTGATTATTGCTATAATTATTTTTATGGATTCTATAAAGAAGGCAAGATTGGGCAATTATCCGATGAAAATAATTGGCAGGAAAGTTGCTTGCAGCTTGGATTCTATCTGGCAAGCTGGGGTATGATGCGGGGCTCTACTCTTTTATTGAAAAAAAGTGCAAGGAATTTCAAGAAGGTCATTGATTTAATATCAGGATTAGATGTAAAATTCTGGAAAATTGATGCAAATAACTACACAGATAGCAATATAGCCTTGCTTTTGCATTTCAAGAATGAACTTAAAAAATTGCAGGGGTATGAAAAAACAAGCGACACCTTGATTACAAAGATAATGCTAGGAGTGTTCGCAAATGTTCCCGCTTTTGACCAGTACTTCAGGAAAAGCTTCAGTGTTCATACTTTTAATAAAGAGTCTCTTATAACAATTAAACAGTTTTATGAAAATAACAAAGAATTGTTGGACTCAAACGAAATCTGGACACTTGACTTTAAGACAGGCGAATACACGCAAAATAGATACACGAAGGCAAAACTAATAGATATGTGCGGTTTTATTAACGCCGACTAAATTACAAGTATTGAAAATAAAATAAAAAAATCAAGCGACTATCTCGTCGCCTGATTCAGGATTAGCAAGATAATCCCTTGCCTCCTCCAGAGCCTGTATTGCCTTGCCAATGTCGGCAACACCGAATGAATTGCCATTTTTCCATTCGCCATCTTTCTTGTAGCTCTTGGTTAAGCTTACTGTCCTGAACTCCCCATTGCTGGAGGTGTTCTTCCATACAGTTGCCTTAACTAATCCTACATCAAACTTCTTTTCCATCTGCCCTGTCATTTTTTCGCCTCTGAAATCCTCTCTTTGGAGAATTTCTTTTTGCATGGAATAAAAAAAGAAATTGTATAGTGCTCAAGTGCAGTAATGAAGAGAAAATCAGAAAATTATTGCAAATGGTCTTTGCTTACTATGAGTATAGGATTACCCATTTGAGATATTTCTCTATCATAAAACCTGCCTTCTGCCCTTTGCAGTGTTAAATAACTTAGTCCTCCAAATACTGCCAACGTATCGGCCAGATAAAAGGAATCGCCTTTTTGGTGGCTATTAATTCCAAGAATCAGCAAGTCTCCTGTTTTGGCTACTGATCTTATATATCCTCCGTCATGTGGCATTGGGGCTCTTGCGAAAATATCCCCTCCGGGAATATGCTTAAACTCGCCTCCATGAGGATGCGTATTGTTATTGTGGTAGCTATATGATGTCACTCCATGGACGTCTCCTGCAAGACGCACGTGGTCAGCTTCTATCATGTCATTTTGCCTCGTAACCCTGCCAGTCCTGATGTCGACTCCGACAACATTCTCACTGGCCACATAAACTGTATCATTGATTCTTGCCAAGCTGAGGGATGATGGCCTAAAATAAAGGTCAGCGCTGCTCACTTGTTCTTCACCCTTACTGCCCTCGATAGGGATTTTCCAATGCTCGCCTAGAAAAGCAATCGGCTTTTTAACATTCAACTGTGAAATTACAACGCCATAATATGGATCACTTGTATGTACCGGAGGCAAGCCATCCATGCTTCTGGCTATGACCAATGAATCACCATATCCCTGCAACCCACACAACTCAGTTCTAAAATAAGCAGGGTTACTTCTTTTTACAGGATGCAATTCTGGACTAAAATCATCTTCAATTATTTCCCCACTCAAAGTATCCTTAATGACCTTATCTATTGTGCCGTCAATTACCCTGCCATTGAATAAAGTAAGCGCGGTAACTAATCCAGAACCACGATCTGCTATAACCCTTGGATTGCTATTGCCCTCCCATGCTTTTATGAGATTTCGGTCTGCATAAACAAGAACTTGATCAGGGGGCAACTGAAGATTGCTATCCATGCCATAGGGAAGCCTATAATCATTTTTAAATATTACTATCCAAAAGTAGGTATTCAAATCAAAATGAAGAAAAAGAAAAATCAGGCTGTGAGCCTGTTTTCCCCAAGAACCAGCCTTGCCACTTCCGAGAATTCCCACTGCTCGGCAAGGAGGGTAAGCTCAAACTTGAGAAGCTCCTCCTCTGCTGTTAATTCTATATCGAAGCCGTACAGGGTGAGGATTTCATGAAGGTTCTCTTCCACTTCATGCACCTCGAACTCAAAGCTCGAGTTCCTTATGTACTGCACCATCTTATATATTTTGTACCTGTTCATTTTTGTCTCTCCAGGCTGATATACAACCCGAAGATATGTTGGGCCTGTTCGGCCTGAGAACATGGGGATTTCGCAAGAAAGTTTTCCCCTCGTGCAACAGAGATGGAAAAACCGAAAAGGGCAATAAAGGCGAGGCTGTTAACCCGTGCGTGACGCAGTCACTAGGAGTAACACTTCAACGCTGATGCCTTTTTCTTTGAGCGGAAAATCTTTGTTTCTGAGATTGACATTTCTGGAAATCTTCTGGTTACCTTGTATTTTATGCCCAGAAGAGTATGCAGTTCCATGATGCTTACTTCACAATTCCTGTGTTTTATGGTTTTCATGGGTTGATGGTTCACTCCAAAAACCTCAACCCGCAGGTAGAAAAATGATGGTTCAGAAAGATGGACAAAGAAGGGTACTGGTTATACTTGTATATGGGGAATTGGGGGAAGTAAAATTATGCGTGAAAATATTTTTAAGTTCTGGCACGTTTATTATGGGATGATTTCAAGAAATTCAGGATGGTTTATACTGCCTATATTGAGTTTGAATAATAGGGTAAATTTCATATATGTTCTCAGACGATGAAGTAAGCCCCAAAATGTAACTTTTTGATAAACTCCCGCCGGGGGCTTATTATACCTTAGATGGAAAATTATAAATGGATTTTAATTTTGTAATTATGCATGAATGTAAAAATAATATTCTGTCTATTAGTTGTTGCGTCACTCATTATTACTGGTTGTGCCAAAGAGAAAGTAGATTGTGAAAAATTAGATGAAAATAAATGCTTAGAAAGGCAAGATGCCTGCGGATTATGCCAAAATACAACTGTTTCTAGTTACCTTAGTTGCCACAGCAAAGAATTCTGCAATGTTGCCTTCCGTGAGTAATCTCTGGAAAAAGTGCCATAATTAAGTATTTAAGTTAGGCAATTTAGCCTTTGGCATGGCTTTTGAATATATTGTCCTGGCTGCCTTCGGCGCAATGCTTTTCTGGGGTGTTGGGGATTTCCTGATACAAAGAAGTGTGCGAAAAATAGGCAGCATTGAATGCCTGACATGGATCGGTATAATTGCCACTTTACTTCTCCTTCCTTTGGTCGTGCATGACTTTCATCTGCTTTCTGATACCAGGAACATTGCTGTCCTTGGCATTTTGGGAATTGTAACTTTCTTTGCTGCCATTGCTGATTTTGAAGCCCTGAAACAAGGAAAGCTATCTGTGATTGAAATTGTAATGACGATAGAATTGCCTGTTACAGTCATGCTGGCGCTTGTGTTCTTGCAGGAGCATATTTCTCTCATGCAGGGAATTGCAATATTCTCTGTCTTCATTGGAATAACGCTCATAGCAGTTGAAAGGTTCTCAAAAATAGGCAGCTTGCTGCGCAGTCTCGAAAAGGGCGTTGCTTTTGCCTTGATTGGCGGATTAGGCATGGGAGTAATGAATGTCCTTACAGGATGGAGTGCAAAATCAATTTCTCCTGTGCTTGCAATATGGGGGCCGCATGTGGTATTCATGTTTTTGTGCTTCCTTGTTATAATAGGCAGGAAAGAAGGCATTATTAAATTTGCAAACAATTGGAAAAAATATCATTGGCTTATCCTGCTTACAGGCATATTTGATGTCATGGCCTGGCTGATGTATGCGTTTGCGCTTGAGCAAAAAGAGATTGCGCTGACAACAGCAATAAGCGAAAGCTATCCGGCTGTTGCCCTTTTGCTTGGCTTGTGGCTTAACCGCGAGAGGATAATGAAGCACCAGTATATCGGTGTAGGTATAGCTCTAGCGGCAAGCATCATGCTAGGATTTGTCCTCTAATAGACAAAATAAATCCCGCACTAACCTAAATGTAGTGAGCATTTTTTAGGGTAAAGTCAGGTAACTGAATGAAGAAAATGATTTAAGCTTTATCTCTTAACCCATTTCCAGATTAATGCGGCTATGCCCGCAGCAATTGCCCACGGAAGTATTGAAAAGAGGAAATAAAGCAAGCTGTTAAAGCTTCCAACAAGACTCTTGACCAAAGATGAGAATTTTGGCAATGATATTCCTGCATACTCAGAACTCTTCTCTGTTAGTGCAACATTTACTGTACCATATTCGACCCTCACATCTATGTTCTTAAGTGAGTCTTCAAGGTATTTTATCAGCCTTTCCTGCTCGAAAATCCTATCATTGAGAGTTATTTTATCACCAACTAAAGTAGCTTCATTGTACATCTTATTGTATCTTTCAAGCCTTGACTTCTCAAGCTCAAGGTTCAATTCAGCGTTCGTATAACTTTCTGTGATATCGTCTGAGTTCTCAGAAAATGATTTTACTTCGCCTATATCCTTAAACTGTGATATGACGCTACTGTATTTGCTCATGTCAATTTTAACATAAAAACTCCCATACATGTATGAATCCCTGCCTTGGCCATACTTGTTGATATTCTCGCTGATTATCAATGCGCTTGAAGATGAAACTATGTTCCTGAATTTTTGCTCAGCATCGCTGAAAGATCCTCTTTTAACCTCTGAAGATAGGCTTGCGCCCTTTGTTATTTTCCTATCCTGCTCTTCTGGTGCAAATCCTTCATTTAGCACCATTCCCCCTCTGCTGCTTGCTGCAAGATCTTTCTTATATGGCGCAGAATCTTCACTGTAGGAGGAATCGGCATAGTTGGTTATACTTGAAAACTTGTTGCCTCCAAGAGAAACGAGCAAAAGAAGAACTATTATGACAGCTATAAGCCAGTTGTCCTTTATCCTTCCGAACTGCTCCTTGAGTGTCACGATTATTGTCATAACAGTGTGGATTATTTAAGCATTTCTAGAAATGAGAAGAGAGGTATTATTTTCTATATAGAAATATATTGCTGGTTTTGAGGGATATTACCAAAACAACAGAAAGTTTTTTAGGGCAGGCATAGTTTCGCAGTTCGTAATGCAATGAAATCAGAATTTTACGAAGAAAAGGCAAAGAAATACAATCTTCCGGATTATGACAAGGCCAACAGGGAATTCTTTCTTGAAGAGATAGAGAATTGCGACTCGATGAAGAAAATTTCTGAAAAGATGCTTGAAAAGCTGCAGAAATATGGGGAGCTCCTTGAAGGTTTCCTGAATACTGACGGAAACTCGCTAGCTGTCCTGATAGAAACAAAGTCCATAAATGAAAGTGGCAGGGAAAAGCTCAGCATGCTTTACAGGGAAATAATAATACTTGAGAGAAGCATGCTAATATGCAATTTGGAGCCTTCTGATGATTCATATGCTAAATTTGTGAAGGAGTGCTATGAAAAATGGACAAAGTTGAAGCCAGATTTGCTGCATTTTGTTGAGAAACTTAAGAATGCCTGGAAGGAAGAGATAAATGTGAGAGAGGAGCTAGGCTATTTGGGATGATACTGATATTTCTAGGCCCTCCTGGCGTTGGAAAGGGAACAATATCTGCTAAGATGGTTGAAAGGTTTGGTGTAGTGCAGATATCTTCTGGAGACTTGCTAAGGGCTACAATCCAACTTGGTTATGAGGAAGGGATTGAGGCAAAGATGTACATGGATAGGGGCAATCTTGTGCCTGATTCAATTGTAAACAAGATGATAAATGAAAGGATAGCAAAGCCTGACTGCAAGAATGGATTCATACTTGATGGTTATCCAAGAACTGTAAAGCAGGCCATTGACTTGGAAGGCATGGGAGTCAATGTAGACAAGGTGCTCAGCTTTGTGCTTGATGATTCTGAACTCGTGGGGAGAATATCAGGAAGAAGAATCTGCAAGAGATGCGGCTTCATCTACAATACTAGGACAAACCCCACAAAGGAGATTGATGTATGCGACAATTGCCAGGGAGAGCTTTTCCTCAGGGATGATGACAGGCCCGAAGCTGTAATGCAGAGGCTGGATGTGCACAGGGAAAAAACTGCAAAGCTTATTGAGTATTATGGTAAGAAGAAGATGATTGCCACAATAGATGCAAGCGGAACATCAGATGAAGTCTTTGAGAGATGCATGCAGACTATCAAAGAGGCAGGCTATTGCGACTGTGGCGTAACTTCCCTTACACAATGAAAATTCTATAACTGCTTTATCTTTTTCTGGTGATATCTTAAGCCCCTCTATCTCGACAAATGCCTCCCTAAAAGAGCCTTCTGAGCTTAGGTAAGGAATCTGCCTTATTATGAAATCCCTGTAAGTTAGATTTTCTTCCGACAATATCCCCTTTATAATATTTCCAATAATACCATTATCCAATTCTGAGCCAAACCCAACTATTGGAATGGCAACATTTTCATTTGATATTTTCAAGTACCTGCTCAAGGTCCTGTTCCATAGCAGGCTCTGATAAGAATGGACATACATCTTAAGCATCCTTTCAGGCACTGACCTTATAGCTCCAATTATATCGCTTCCTTTATTGGATGCATATTCTGAGTTTGATTTCTGGATAATTTTCAGAGCTTCCTTATACATTCCCTTAACAAGGCACTTCCCTATTACAGGATTACTGCTGGAAAACCTCTGCATGCCAAAGTAATTCGGAATTAAATTATTTGAGAAAGAATTAAGCTGCTTCATCTCTGAATTTGAAATACTCCTTACTGTTATTATGAACTTGTTTTTTTCAAGCTGCCCGAGCGAGATAGGCTCATCTGAAAAACCGAGAAACTCAAGGCTTATGTCTTTTAGCGAGATGTTTTTTATCTTACTTTTGGAAATGCCTTTAATGGATATTTTCTGCTCTGTTACTGCATTCCTGTCCTTGTTGCCTGCAAACCCTATGCTTTTTGCTGGAATGCCCAGAGAGATGGAGATATGCTCAATAGCCCTCAATGTCGGATAATTCCTTTTCCTTAGAATGCATATGACGTATTTCCCATTATCCTTGACAGATATCTCTGAAATCTCATTAACTATGAAATCTTCAGGATATTGCTTTATGGAATACATATTGGTTGAAGCCATGCAAAACGTTTAAAAGAGTTCCCATAATCTTGAGGCTATGCACCTGTAGCTCAGCTTGGATAGAGCGACACTTCCAAAAGCGCTAGAGCCTCCTAAGCTGTAGGTCGGGAGTTCGAATCTCCCCAGGTGCGTTTATTCTTTCAGGTCAGATTCGAGTACAGTTCCTATGCAATGGATATTTTACAGTATATGCTTTTTTGCT
This sequence comes from Candidatus Woesearchaeota archaeon, assembly GCA_018303125.1. Classification (GTDB taxonomy): domain Archaea; phylum Nanobdellota; class Nanobdellia; order Woesearchaeales; family WJIZ01; genus JAGVYS01. The sequence continues at coordinate 8,226 of JAGVYS010000015.1, forward strand.
CCTGTGATAACCTTATGCTTCCATGCCTTCGCTTGTGAACATATCTATTGAAAACTTGCGTGCAATATGCGGTACCTGTTTATTGTCTTTTTTTACAACTTTAATCAAGCCAATACCTGCTAAATATTTATATTCCTGAATACACAACCTCATAAGGCTTATCTAAATCTTTTGCCAGTTGATAAATGCTCTTCACATTATTTCTGTAAAGTTAAGCAGAGAAAAACAGCAGGAACTTTCATCAATGGGGGTGCATCTGAAATCTGTAGCTATAAAAAATAGCAATATTTAAATATAAGATATATCTTATCTATCTTATAAATAAGACAGGTGAAGAAAATGGGAACAATGATCGAGATGGGAAAGATAAGTTCAAGGGGTCAGGTAGCAATACCTACAGGTATAAGAAACCATCTGGGATTAAATGAGGGCTCAAAAGTATTGTTTTTTACAGATGACAACTCGTTGGTGATAAAGAAAATAACAGAGCAGACTTTTGCTGATATAACCAAACCGCCACGGGAAGCTAAAAAGAAGATAAAGGAAAAAGATGTCCCTGGGATGATTCACAGGCTAAGAAATAGCAAAAGATGAAAGTCACATTAGATACAAACGTGTTGGTCTCCGGCACTTTTTGGACTGGGAACTCTTTCAGAGTTATGGATGCGATAGACAAAAAGAAGTTCGAAAATACAATATCAAGAGAGATTATCACTTAATATTATGAAACACTCAATAGCGATGAAATTATTGAGAAAGTAAGAGACAAGAGCCTACTGATAAACGGGGTTGTGCAGAAGGTTATACAGAACTCCAAGGTCGTTATTCCTAATAGGAAGATACTTGCTATTGAAGATGATCCTGATGATAATAAGATATTGGAATGTGCAGTAACAGCAAAAGTAAATTGCATAGTAAGCAATGATAAACATTTGTTGAAATTAAGGGAATTTGAGAACATTCCAATAATTACTTCAGATGAGTTTGCTGAAAAATATTTGTAGTTATAATTTTGTCATATAAGGCACTAATATTTATCTTGACCCAATTGACCTGATTTGACTGCCCATCCTAAGTGCTAGTCTAACCTTTCTCAGACACAAGCTTTGAGTCTGTTCCCTTCTCTTCCAGGGCAGACTGCGCAGCAACAAGCCTTGCTATCGGCACCCTGAAGGGCGAGCAGCTTACATAGTTCAGGCCTATCTTGTGGCAGAATTTTACAGATGAAGGCTCTCCGCCGTGCTCACCGCAAATTCCAATCTTAAGGTTTTTTCTTGTTTTCCTGCCCTTTTCAATTGCTATCTTCATCACTTCGCCTACCCCTTCCTGGTCAAGCGCATTGAATGGGTCAGTCTCAAGAATGCCCTTGGCAAGATAGTCGCTGATGAATCTTCCTGCATCATCCCTTGAAAAGCCGAAGGTCATTTGCGTCAAATCATTCGTGCCGAAGGAGAAAAACTCTGCTGTCTCGGCAATCTTGTCTGCTGTTATGGCTCCTCTTGGCACTTCAATCATCGTGCCTACCTTGTAATCTACTTTTATCCTGTATTTCTCTATTGTCTTGTCTGCAACTTCCCTGATTATCTTTGCGTTGAAATCAAGCTCGGCTTTTATGCCTACCAAAGGAACCATTATTTCCGGGAATACTTTCTTTCCCTGCTTGGCAAGCTCGCATGCTGCGCTCATTATCGCTTCTACCTGCATCTCAGCTATCTCAGGATAGGTTATTACAAGCCTGCATCCTCTATGCCCAAGCATCGGGTTAAACTCTTTCAATTCCTCAAGCCTTTTATGGATAAAATCTGCTGTGACGTTTAACTCCTTTGCAATCTTTGCTATTTCCTTTTCCTCATGCGGAAGGAACTCATGCAAAGGAGGGTCAAGCAGTCTTATAGTGACAGGAAGGCCTTCCATCTCCCTGAAAATACCTATGAAATCCTCTTTCTGGAAAGGAGCTAGTTTTGAAACGGCCTTTTTCCTTTTTTCCAGGCTTTCTGCCAAAATCATTTCCCTTACAGCTCTTATTCTTTCCTCATGAAAAAACATGTGCTCTGTCCTGCATAGGCCGATTCCTTCTGCGCCGAAACTTCGCGCTACCTTAGAGTCATGAGGGGTATCTGCATTTGTCCTGACGCCAAGCCTCTTGTACTTGTCAGCCCATGCCATAAGCTGGCCGAATTCTCCTGACAATTCCGGCTCTATGACGCTTAGAGGACCCTTGAAAACTTCTCCAGTTGAGCCATCAAGAGTTATTGTGTCACCTTCCTTTATCCTAGTGCTGCTTACAATGAAATATTTCTCCTTCTCGTTGACTGAAATATCGCCTGCTCCTGCAACACAGCATTTCCCCATTCCTCTTGCAACAACAGCTGCATGTGAAGTAAGGCCTCCCCTTGATGTGAGTATGCCCTGTGCAGCATTCATTCCCTCTATATCTTCTGGAGAGGTCTCTGTCCTAACAAGAATGACTACTTTCTTTCCTACACCTGCCCATTCACGGGCCTTTTCTGCTGTAAACACAACTTGCCCTACTGCTGCGCCAGGTGATGCTGGCAGGCCTTTTGTAAATAGAACTGCATTCTTCTTGGCTGCCGGGTCTATCTGCATGTGCAGCAACTGGTCCAGCTGCTTTGCTGAAACTCGCAAAAGTGCTGTTTTTTCATCTATGAGCTTCTCCTTCTGCATGTCAACTGCGATCTTGACAGCTGCCATTGCTGTTCTTTTGCCTGTCCTTGTCTGCAGGATGTAGAGCTTCTCTTCCTGTATGGTGAATTCCATGTCCTGCATGTCTCTGTAATACTTTTCCAAATCCTTGTATATTTTGACAAGCTCTGCATATGGCTTTGGCATTATTTTTTCCAGCTTGCTAATTGGCTGCGGTGTCCTTATGCCTGCAACAACATCCTCGCCTTGAGCGTTCATGAGAAACTCCCCATAGAACTTGTTCTCGCCTGTTGATGGATTCCTTGTGAAACATACTCCTGTTCCTGACCTTTCGCCAGTATTGCCGAAAACCATTGTTTGGACATTTACAGCTGTGCCAAGAAGCCCCTTGATTTCGTTAAGCCTCCTATAAGAGATTGCCCGGTCATTGTTCCATGAGCCGAAAACAGCATTGATTGCCATGGTAAGCTGTTCCCTTGGGTCATCCGGGAATAGCTTTCCTGTTGAACTGATTATTGCTTTTTTGTAAAGCTGCACTACCTTCTTCAGGCCTGCAACATCGATGTCTGTATCAACCTTGGCGCCTGTTTCCTTTTTGACATGATTAAGAGCCTCCTCAAACTTGTCATGGTCAACTCCCATAACAACATCGCCGAACATCTGGATGAATCTTCTATAGGAGTCCCATGCAAACCTTGCATTGCCTGTCTTTGAGCTCAGGCCCTCCACAGATACATCATTAAGGCCAAGGTTTAGTACAGTATCCATCATGCCTGGCATTGAGACAGCAGCTCCTGACCTTACAGACACTAGAAGAGGGTCATTCTTGTCCCCTAGCCTCTTCCCTACTTTCTTCTCCAGAGCTAAGAGATGCTTTTCAATCTGCTCCATTACATAGCTTGGGCATTTGCTGTTGTTTTTGTAGAAACTCTCGCATGCTTCTGTTGTTATTATGAAACCGGGAGGGATAGGCAAATTAAGCAAGACCATCTCTGCAAGGTTTGCACCTTTTCCGCCCAAAACGGTTTTGCCCAACCCTTTGCCTTCCTCAAATGAATATACATATTGTTTCTCTGCCATTCGAATCACCTTCTCCGTCGTGTACTTTCAGCCAATTTAAAAATATTTTGGGTGTCAACCAATAAGCCTTTTAAGAATTTGCATGGCTTTTTTGCCATCCACTTTTCCATGAAACTTTCCCATTATAAGCCCCATATATGCGCCCTCCTTAAGGCCGGGCTTTTCCTTTACTATAGATTCTATGGCGCTCTCTAGCTCATTTTCCGAAGCTGAGCTGTATTTGCCTATTTCGAACTTGCCTTTTGCAATATCAGCCATTGCCTCATACATGTTTCCTTTCTGGAGTTTGCCTTCATCAACTAATGCAAGGGCTTTTTCTATGACTTGGTCAGTTAGTTTCTGCTCAGGCGCGCTGAAATCCTTAGAGATTGCCTTTACAGAAAGGAAAGCCTCAACTATGAAGGAAGGCTTAAGGCTGGAAAACTTACCGAACAATGAGACAAAGTAAGCATCCTTTCCTTCCCTTGCCAGCTTATCTGCCACAGGCCCCCCTATGCCAAATTTTTCAAGATTATTTGCCTTTTCTGATATCAGGCTTGGCAGCTTTATGCGTGAAAGGGCTTCTTTGGATATCCTTATTGTTCTCATGTCTGTCTCAACATACATTCTTGCTGGGCCTGGCATTGGCCTAAGATAGCTTGTTGTAAAATCTGGATTGACCTTTCTAACATGCGACTCTGGCTTTTTTTCAGCGAGCTGCCTTTGTACTTCAATATTAATTGTTTTAATTATTGACCTTAAGTCCTGGAAGCCTTTTATCTCAACTCTTGGATGGCCCTTGATAGAGAGGTTAACATCCTGCCTTATGGTTCCTATCCCTCTTCTTACTTTTCCTGTTGAGCGAAGAATCATTCCGATTTTTTCTGCAGATTCCTTGACATGCTCAGGGTCCTTAAGCGAGGCATCTGTTGCTATCTCTATAAGAGGAATGCCGAGCCTGTCAAGCCTGTACCTCACACAATCATTGCTTTCCTCTACTTTCTGTGCTGCCTCTTCCTCAAGGCAAATCGTAGGAATTATTACCTTGCCCCTGCTTGTCTCCAAGAAGCCATTATAGGCAATAAGTGCAGTCCTCTGGAATCCCGATGTATTGCTGCCATCAATTACTGTTTTCCTCATGAAAACAATCTCGTCAGCTATTGTGCAATTAAGAAGCAAGGAAACAGTCAATGCTGTATCAAGCGCCTCCTGGCTAAGCTGATGTATGGGCTCTTCATCAAGCTCTACGAGGCAAGTGCTTTCTGAACTGGATTCGTAGATAAAGTGGCGTCCCTTTTCCATCTCATGCTTTGCAGAGATGTCTATAATTCCCATCTCACCTGCACTGGCCCTCAGCTTTCTAACTACTTCTGCATCAGGCTCTTTTTTTCCTGCGCCGGGAATGCAATGGCAGAACAGCTTTCTGCCTTCCAACTGCTGGTGTATCTCCAACCCGCACTTAAATCCGAGCTTTATGTAATCCATTTTCTGCATTATATGACACTTGTTTTTATTACTTATCCAATATGTCTTCACTGCTATTGAAATCTACCAAAACAATTTCCATGTCCGTATAGAGTTTTTTGAAGTTCACCTCAATCACCTTTTAGTTTTTTAAAGATAGAAGGTGTGGCGGTTAACAGGATGCAGGCCACATAATAGTAGGGCTAGTGCTAGAAAGAATTACTCTTATGAACTCTGCAATAGCTATCATGTTATTTTCTTGGTGATGCTACTATAAAAATGTTTTTATTTTTTTAATTCTTATAGGAATATTCGAGAAAATCCTTTTCATAAAGTGAGCGCTCTGTTATCTCCCCTCTTAGATTTGCTGCCAAAAGCCCTGCTGCCTCAGCAGGCTTGTAATTGCCAAGAAGCCAAGCTGCCTTTATGAATGCTGTTTCTGGCAGCATATCCTCGCAAAAAATGCAGCCTATCTCTGAAAGCCTTCTCAAGTTGGAATATACGCTTGGATGCACCCTGCCATAGATGCACTGAGATGTAACTGCAACTATGCCTCCTTTTTTAATATATGATTTCAATGCCTCATAATTCTTTTGGTTGTTTGATATATTCACGGGTGCATGACCTAATCCAGTGCCTTCGATGACAATTGCCTTGTATCTTTTAGTGCAGAAATCAAATATATCCTGGCTCATATTGGGATGTGTCTTTAGGAGGCAAACATCCTTCTCAAATCCTGGTTTTAGGATAGTTTTTTCATTTGATTTTCTGGAGTAATCCTTCTTTATGAAATCCATCTTGCCAAATGAATCAACCAGTGCTATCGGAGTATCATTTATTGCCTTAAACGCATCCCTCCTGCTTGTGTGCATCTTTCTGGTCTTAAGAGGAGAGAAAATGGCGCATTGGTCGTCATTGCTTGAACTGTGCATGCATATTGCTATGCCGGCAAAATCAGATGATGCTATGAACCTTGCAGCAGACTGCACATTCATTGCAGAGTCTGAGCTGCCCCTGTCAGAGCTCCTTTGCGAGCCAACCAAAATAACAGGAATATTAATTTTCTCAAACATGAATGCGAGTGCCGCTGACGTATATGATAGTGTATCTGTGCCGTGGCCTATTATTATGCCATCGCACTTGCCTGAGAATTCCTCAATGGCGTTGGCAAGCTTAACATAATCTGCGAAACAAATATCCTCTGACATTATGTTCAAAACTGCCTTGGTTTCTATGTTTGCAATCTCTGAAAGGCCTGGAAACATCTCAAGAAACTCCTCTGCAGAGTAGCCTGCGCTAACTCCACCTGTCCTATAGTCCACTTTAGATGCTATTGTGCCCCCTGTATGGAGTATAGCAATAGACGGCAGATTATTTTTCTTCTTCACCTGCTTAACCTCATCCTTCTTTTTCATTCCTCTGCCAAGAACTTTTAGGGAAGATATTTTCTTACTGTCAATACCTATATTATAGCCAGAATCAAGTTTTATGAAAACAGAATTATTGCTGCCTGGCATCAGAATGCCCTCAAAACTGCCATCATTGGTCATTGCCTTTACCCTGTCACCCGGTTCTGCCATGCCTTATTGTATGGGAGAGCATTATAAAAAACTTTTCAATACAAAATTTTATATATAATAGATAGGGAGAAGAGATATAAAAGGGGTGTATAAGTGAATTGCAGGAAAAGAAGGGCCCAGTTCTTTGAGATAGATGCTATTATTGCAATAGGCCTATTGTTCATAGGCTTGATGTATGTGAGGAGCCTTACTGCTGAGAGCAATGAAATAGTGCAGAGCCAGCATTTTAGTGATGATTCTGTTGAGCTTTTCAGGACAATGACTGTTTCTGAATTGAAAGATATCTCACCGGCTTTACTGACTAGTATTGAAAGCGGTGTTATAACTGCTCCATTTACTAACCGTACATTCAGCCTGGGAAAACAAGTAGCAATGTATTACTTTCAGGCAGATATTGAAAGAAATAGGGATCCCCCAAATATAGCAGTTGCAAATACATTTGAGGACAGTGCAAAGGACATAACGAAGGCTGTTCTTGACCGCCTGATTCCTGCTGAATTTGGATATAATGCGAGTTTGAGAAGCGCCGATAGCCAGATAGAAGTATACTCGAGGGCAGGAGAGTCAAACACTGAAGAAACCTCTGAAAATGTTGTGTTATCAAAGACATTGATTACTGGCCTGCAGCAGGACCAGCCCTTGAGAGGTAGGTTGGCAAGGCTTTATCTCGGGAATATAAGAGGATTACAAAGCAAGTATGTGTATTTCGGAGGGTTTACAGGCCAAGGAGAGATAGAATTCAAGGTAACGCTGCCTGCTAATATAGAAGTCAGGGGGGTTTATTTTGAAGGAATGACAGGTGCAGGAATAAGCGTAAGCGTCAATGACAATGCATGCGGCTCAATAAATGTAAATCTGGGTGGGATGTTCTCAGTCAGCAAAGCTGAGCTAAGCAGCTGCATTATACGATTCATTTCTGATGAAAACACTATCAAGTTTACCATGTCCGGGAGCGACAATAGCAAGTATATAGGCGGAGGCTATTTCAGGGTGAGGTATATCACTCCGACATTTGAGAGCGAGCCTCCAGAAACTACTCAGCAGATAAAAGGCATTAATGGGATAGTAAACACCTATGATTCTGTATATTTTGACGGCGATCTTAATGAATTGAGCATGCGCCTGCATTATAGGAAAACCCCGAACACTGCTTTTGTTGCTACGCTTGGCAACACAGAAATATATAGGGAAACAGGCAGCGGTGATTTTGATGCTATACTAAGCAATGACCAGCTATCTTCAAAGTTTGATTATTCCGAATTGTCAAATAAAAACCTACCATTAAAAATTGAGGCGCTTCCTGAGAAGGCAAGTATTGTGCTTGCTGTTGACAGGAGCAGCTACATCGACTATTGCTTCAATGATGAACTCCCACAGACAAGCGATGGAAATTCTGTTGCACCAATGCCGAGCTCGCCAAAATTTCCTGGCGCAAGTGACTGGAACTTCGGCCAACACTCCTGGTTTTCTGTAAGCAATAAGGACCAATGCCTGAACAACTGCGATAAGGGAATATGCCGCTATAAGGACGGTACGGACTACTATAACTGCGGCGACTATGATGAAGGATTATATTCTTATGGTAGCTGGCAGTGCAAGACAAATGTATATTATGAAACAATGTTCGGTAGTTCTTGGTCATCAGGCCAGATGGGTGCTGATTGCCATGGAACAGGAATCAACAATAACCATTGGAGCACTTATACAACTTATAAGGACGGCAGCAGCTTATACTCAAGCATGTTGGGAACAATGGCAAACTCATCCAGGACTGAGTGCGAGTACAGCTATGCTGAATCTCCCACAATAAGCCTTTCTGGCGCAACTTATCCTTATCTCATAATAGAATCAAAGACAAAAAATGGATGCAAGGGCACAATAGAGATATCAGATAACGGAGGCAGCAGCTGGAGCAGCATAGGTTCATGTAGTGCATATAACTCATTAAGTTCTTACATAAACAAGGACATAAAAATAAGGCTTGTTTTTGATTCCGGCTCAACCTTTGACAATATAACTTATGAATGGTATGTTGATAATGCTGTTGTGTATGAGAGCAATTCTGGTAATATATACCAGTGCAGTGTTGATGACATGATTGGAGGAACTAGATGCAGCGACATATCTTCTTCATACTGCAGCACAAGCTACTATTGCGGCAGTGACTGCACCTCTTTCTGCCCGCGTGCATCCAATTATTATTATAATTCATTAAACAGGAAATGCATAGAGTGCAAACCCATAAAAATAAAGCACCTGAAAGATTTCCTTCCGGGCTTCGTGAACCATGCTGCAACAAGGGATGACAACAAGATGGCGCTTATAGGCTACGGCAACGATGCAAGTTGCAGTCCATCGCAAGAAACCCTTACAGGAGATAAAAACGCTATAAACGACAAGCTGACGAGCTTTGATGCAAGTTGCGGAAGCAATGCCTGCGTGCATTGTGCCATAGAGAAAGCCAAAAACATACTGAAGGACGAGACCGATACAAGGAAAGTGATAGTGCTTGTCAGTTCAGGCAGGTCTACAACCGGCAAGAGTGCGGTTGTTGAAGCAGCAAGAAATGCATGCAAAAACAATGGCATAAGCATACTGGCCATCTCTGCAGGGAATGATGTAGATAGTGTTTTGGAGGATGCAGCAAATGCAAACAGGGATGAGGGCTGCGGAGGCAAATTCCTCAAGATAACAAAAGATAGTAGCATAGATTCGATAAACAGCGCTTATGACATAGTGGCTGATCACATTACTTTTGCAGGTCAGGCTATTGAGTCACATGCAACGGATATAAGCGGGAAAATATACCCTGACTCTTATGTAAAATACACGGCAGATAAAAATGCAGTGCCCCTTCAGGAGAAGAATGTAAGATTTTCAAGCGAGACTGACATACTATCTGGCTGTAACAAAGAGATGGACCTAAGTGGCCTATCTTCACTGGAAGATGTTAAGCTATTGAGCTATTCTGACAGGAAGTGGACTAGCAGCGTAAAAGTGAACGGGAATAACTTATATGATGGAATAACTTCCTACAAAGACAGCATTGCAGCTAGAAGGCTGGGTGATCCTTTTGTTTTCGGCATACCATTAACAAGCTTAGGAACATCAAAGAAGTTAGGCTTTGAAAGCCTTGCAACAATGGATGAAAAATGGGCTTCAGGATTGTGCTCCCTACAAAACAAAGTGATATACACATCCCAGACAACTGGCTCAATAGTTGTCAATTCTGAGGTATTGGAAAAGGCCGAGGGGTGCAGGTGGACGGTACAATATACAGGCGGAAACCAAAAAGAAATAAATTTGCCAGCTGGTTACACTGGCCAAGATAGATGCACGTACACAAAGGCCAGCCATGTTAATCCTAAAGAGGATCCAAAGCTGAAAGATGACACCCTGATAAGTGTCATGTATAACCTACTGAATGAACTCGACACAAATGATGATGGCGAAGTGGACACGAGCTTTGAACAGAAGGACTTGGAGATAGACATACAGGACATAGAGCAGATACCTTTCATGTATGGCCCTGCTGTATTTGAAGTGAGAGTATGGCGATAAAAAAAGGTTTTTTCTTCACCTTCTTTGTAATAACAGCACTTTCATTAGTCGTGCTAACATACAAAATCGGGGTAGAGTACAAAGAAGCTGATAGAGCAGAGGTCATAAAGAAAAGAGTCGAGCAGACAAACAAGTTCGTGGAGGACATTGACAGTGACATGGACAAGGCACTATTCATAAGCGCATTCAGGTCAATGCTTGCTATGGACGAGTACATAAAGCTAAAGAATGATTTCATAAGGCCTCCGGTAGAAGGTGTGCCAGATGAAGCACTAAGCAGGCTTGTTGTGAATGGCACAGTAAGGGAAGAAAACAGTGCTGAATCATCAAAGCAGAAATTTCGCAATATGGAGACAATGGATGGGTCTACCATCGCGCAATGGATTGGAAATGTGAATGAGCTTGCAAAGCCATACAAGGTCAGAGTATCCTTTCCTGATTCCATAGATGTAAGGGCTGTCATGATTTCACCATGGGAGGTGAATTTCAGCCTTGAGACAGATGTAAGTGTAATGATGCTTGATAATGATGTCTTCTGGAATTTTAGCGTAAGCAAGTTTGTGATAGTAAGCATAGTTGGATTTCCTGACCCATTTTACCACGTTGGGAGCATAAAGAACTATGCTGATAACAGTGGGACAAATGAAGGGGATGTAAAGCCACTTCTTAACACCATAAGAGTATCACCTTACGACTTCAGCTTTGCCCAGACCACCATAACTCCTTTCTTTGGACATGCCACAGGACAGTATTACTACAGCAGCCAACTTAATGCGCCTGATTACTTCAGCAGGCTGAGAGGGGATTACGATGCCGAAGATAATTTTGGAATAGAAAGCTTCGTGAATGTAAGCGCAAGCAATGCCATCTTCAGCTATTCCTCTGCCGGAACTTCAACATGCGCAACAGATTACCAGTTTTTTGGATCGTCATGCAGCGATGCGGACAAAGAAAACCTTAATGGGATGTCCTCAAGATTCTACATAGATGGCGATGGGGTGGATTACTACAACCTACATGCCTTTGTTTCTCCTTAATTTACAGGCTCTCCAATCTTCTCAAGAGGTGTACCGGAAAGAAAGCTCGCAATGGCTGCTTTAAGGCCATCTGCCTTTACCCTAACCTGCCTTGTTGTGTCCCTGTCCCTTATTGTGCAACCATCAAAGTCTATAGTAACACATGCAGGGATTCCAATCTCATCTGCCCTTGCATAGCGCCTGCCTATAGAGCCAGATGAGTCAAAGAGGCATTCAAAATCATTCTTCAGATTATTGTAAACTTCATCGCCCTTGTCCTTAAGCTTGTTCACAAGCGGGAATATACCTACTTTAATAGG
>JAGVYS010000053.1 GCA_018303125.1 Candidatus Woesearchaeota archaeon
TGGACGTACATCATCAGAGAATAATCATAAACTGACACAGGAGATATTCCTTGCTTCTTATGAAAATGGATACATCATAGAGAAAACGCTTACTATACCGCACTGCACGAACTGTAAAAGATTTCTCCCGGACAGATATACGTTGGGTGTCTGTCCCGCCTGTGGCTACGCTGGCGCGAAGGGCGACCAGTGCGAAAAGTGTGGCAGACTGCTCGACCCGACGGAACTGCTGCATCCGCGCTGCGCTGTCTGTGGGCACGCGACTATTGAGTTCAAAGATGAGAAGCATCTTTTTCTCGATTTTACAGCTCTTCAGGAAAAACTTCACAAATGGATTGAAGGACAATCATGGCCGGATAACACTAAAAATTTTGCACTGGGCTGGATAAGGGAAGGGCTTAATCCCCGGTGCATAACGCGTAACCTGAAGTGGGGCGTGCGTGTGCCTCTCAAAAAATATGATAATCTTGTATTTTACTGCTGGTACAACGCACCGATAGGTTATATTTCCATTACAAAAGATGCCTATGATCAGGGAAAAATCAAGAATGAATGGAAGAGCTACTGGACTGACTCGCACATTTATCATTTCATCGGCAAGGACAATGTTCCCTTTCACACCATATTTTGGCCCGGCACGCTCATCGCTGCTCATAATCTCAAATACCAGTTGCCTCACTATGTGGCGGGCTATGAATATCTTAACTGGGAAGGCGAAAAATTCTCGACATCACGCGGCATTGGACTATTCAGTGATGAAGCACTTGATTTGTTTCCAGCAGACTATTGGCGTTTTTACCTTGCTTCCATACTGCCGGAGAGCAAGGACAGTAACTTTGACTGGACTGATTTTCAGAATCGCGTAAACAGCGAACTCATAGGCAATTATGGTAACCTGTTTTATCGGGCGACGTACTTCATTGAGAAGAATTTTAATGGGCTTGTGCCTTCGGGACAATTAGGTGAAAAAGAACGTGAGCTTCAATGGCATCTTGAAAAAACAATAACTAAGGTAAAGGAACTTGTTGATGATGTTAAACTTAGGGAAGCGCTGCGTGAGATTCTTTCCTTGGCATCAGCGACGAACAAATATTTCCAGGATCAGAAGCCATGGGCTAGCGAAAGAGATCGGGCGGGGACGGTTCTCTATACGGCTGTTAACATTCTGCAGCCTCTTTCCATTTTACTTAGTCCTTACATACCTGATAGTGCTGATAGAGCGTTGAAATGCCTCAATGCGAAAAAGGAACTTTCTCCCAGATTCTCCCTAGAGCCTGGCCACAAAATAAAGGCGGAGATTCTTTTCAAAAAAATAGATGATATAGAAAAGGTAAAGAAGTATAAAACCAAATATATCAAGAAGGACCTGACAGAAAAAACGGGTAAGGTGAAGGACGGGGGCGGAAGTAAAGCGGAAGCAAAGGGCGGAGTTAAGTCTGACTCCCCAGCCAGCGCTGATACCTTAACCATGGTGAACGATATGCTACCATTCAAGGAATTTGGAAAAGTTGACATGCGTGTAGCTACGATAAAATCGGTTAAAGACCATCCTAATGCGGACAAGCTCTATATTCTTGAGATCGACTTAGGCAGCGAGCAGCGGCAGTTGGTTGCTGGTTTGCGGCTCAAATACACAAAAGAGCAGCTTCTCGAGAGGCAGATAATTGTCGTAACGAATTTAGAGCCGCGCGAGCTACGGGGCGTGAAAAGTCACGGCATGCTGCTAGCGGCAGAAGATGGCACTATATTACAGCCACTTGCCAAGGTTCCCAATGGCGCTAAAATAATGTGATTTGTATGTTCAAAACTACAAAAGATCAGTACGACAAATTCCTTCATTACATCCAGAAGCAGAAGATTAAGGAACTTTGGGACAATAAGGAAGACGAGACTTGGGAGTATGCTTAATTTTGGTGATGCCGTTTTGGCACAGGTTCTTCTTCATCGAGGCATCAAAATCAATTTATATTAATCAGTTCTATATTCCAATAGGTGTTAATGATGGAAGACGAAAGAATTATGTCAAAATTGGGAAGCATAGAAAAGGAAATTGAAGATATCAAGAAGCATATGGTTGATATTGATAGTATAATGACTGAGGAAGACTACGAAGCATTGCTTGCTTACAGGAAGGAAAAGAAGGAAGGAACCTTGACTTCTCATGAGAAAATGAAGAAAAAGCTGGGTTTTTGATGTTTTTTGTTGACTATTCAAAACAGGCAGAAAAATTCTTAGAAAGAGCAGAAAAGATAGTTGCCAAGCGGATTCTCAGTAAAATTGATGAATTAACGAACGAACCAGCCTTGCGTGGATCGAAACCTGTTCATGGTTATAAAGAAAAGTTATATCGTGTCCGGGTCGGAGATTATAGAATTCTTTACGAAGTTGACTACCAGGCTAAGAAAATAGGTATTGTGGAAATTGACGACAGAGGAAGAATATACGACTGAAAACACAGACTTGCCCCTTAGCACACTCATTTCTTGCATATTTTTGTGTCTAAGCTATGCATTTTAATGTTTGTTTCTCTCTTTCGCCCTAAATTAAACTTAAAACATGGCGAATTAAATAATTTGTCAGCATAAAAACAACCTGAATTAATTTCAGTTGTTTTTATATATCGGAAAAGCCAAATATGCTAAGACATAATCAAGGCGAAAGTGCAATCGAGTCGCCTTAATTAGGAAAGGTTGTAACATGAAGTGTAGATATAGATGTAAGACACTTCTTTTCAAGACCTGCGGTGCTCGAAAATGAAAAAATTCATAGTTCTAGTTATCTGCGCATTGATCGGAATGCTGAGCATACCGCATATCACATTATGGAACTTCTCTGTGGGAAGCGAGACGGTGAACGCAGAAACAACGATTGGTGCATCCTGTACTGAATCAGGTAAATACTCTTGTTCTGCTAGCAGTGGCCAATATGTGATTTCATCGTGTATACGTGGTGCTTGGGCACGTTGGAGTGGCTCAACTTATCCAAGTCTTGATGCCTGCAAAGCAGCTTGTAATTCAGGTACCTATGCGTCAAATTGTATAGAATCTCCAGCTGTCGAACCTCAGTACACTCTGACAAATTCTATTAGCCCATCACAGCCTGTTATAGGGTCGCCTTTAGTGATATTTTCGAAGGTAACGTCTGGGAGCATACAAACGAATCAAATAGAATCTCATAAAATAATTTGGAAAGTTGTCAAAGGAAGCCAGACAGTGGTATCAGAAACTACAAATATGTGTTCAACTAGCTACACCGATTGTCAGATAACCATATCTAGTTCTGTACCAGATTCCTGGAATGGCGCTACACTTAATTATCGGTCTGAAATGAAATTGTATGGAGGTTTTACAAAACTTGCGCCTGCTAGCGGAGATGATTCTGTAACTATTGGCTCAATACAGACGCCACCGAATAATAAAGCGCAATGTCCATTACCAGATACGGCAAGTGTCATCACGTGCAATACCAATCAAGATTGTTCCAATAAAATTAATGACTGTTTCATCAAGTCAGATAGTGATCTAGAGTATATTGCACCGGCTTGTGTGTCAGGTAAATGCAAAACTATTATTGGCTGGGCATGGACATGTACAAACGGTTTTGATAATAATAGATGTAGTGGAGACGCGGCTTGCTTGAAATTTGTGAGTTCAGCCGGTTTTTCCAATCCTTATCCAGAAGGAAAGACATTTCAACAATGCTCTCCCGGGTCAGCACCACCCACGTCAGGAACAAATACATTGAATATTCAACCTACTTTTTATACTATTCCTACTGGAACTACTTACAATTTTGTTGCGCAAGGCTTGGCTTCGACAGATAGTATTCAACTAAGTGGTATCACGTTTGATAATCCTGCTGTTGCAAGTGTGTCTGGGATCAATGTCAAGACAATAACTGTGCGGGGCAATGCAGTCGGCACCGCAGCAATGACTGTTACATCTTCAGATAGCAAAACAGGAACGGTTAACATAGCAGTTGGTACAGGCTCTGGAACAAGTACGAGCACGAACCACTGCTGCATCAAAAAAAGTGGAAGTTCATACACATATGAAAATATAAATCCATTCCAATCTACCTTATGTACCGAACTTGGAAACACTTATAGGCCTGAACCTTGCGTAAATGCACAAAATTATGCATGCGCTCAGTATTGTCTCGATGGAGGATTAGGTAATAATGGCAATTGCAATAATCTAGGAAATCCAACTTCGCCATACTATGGCATTTGCCTTAACCCTACTGCAACACCTTGCGTTTGCTCCGGGCCTCCAAGCAACGCGAACCTGCCTTGCGAGAGCTTATGCAATACAGACAGCAGAGTAATATCTGTCGTCAATTCTGCTTACAGCGCCCAACAAATTATATCTGCTAGTTGTCAATGCACAACCAATCCGTCGGCCACAAATGTAATGGTTCAGCTCCCTACTGCGGGTTCAGCTTCAAACCGTCAACCGATTCAATTGGGCATGGCTGGTCAGAATGGCTGCACTAATCCCCAGGCATGCTGGGCTACATTTATGACACTCGCCTCTTACAGTGCCACTACACAAACAGCAGCAACGCTTCCTGGAACGCAGACTGCTGGTACGTGGACTCACCCGAACGACGTTACTGCGAGTGCACCCGAAACAACGCCGAATGATTATGATTGTACTCTTGCTGGAAACGCGACAATAACAGCGTCGCTTGGCATTGCAGGCACAACGCAGACAAGCGGTACTTCTTCCACATCTGTCTCGCGGCTAATACAGGCAGGCGAGACTGTGACGATAACAGGAAAGGTCACAAAGATGGCTGATAACTGCAAGGGCTACAAATACACCTGCATAAGAATGAGCCAAAAAATAGCTTGCGAATCAAAAAACAGAGGTTTGTGGACATCTCTTGATTACAAGACCTGCCCGTCTGACTTGCCTGAAGTTGTACACGCAGAAGGCGAGGGCACATCAATGAACTGGAAACTCATTACGACTGCGGCATTAGTTATAGCAGCATCAATTGCATCAGCAGGTTCAGCCACTGCTGGT
>JAGVYS010000016.1 GCA_018303125.1 Candidatus Woesearchaeota archaeon
CTTCAAGCACGCTAATATATGCAAACAAGGTAGTAACAATACTTTTCGGAGACAAGCCAACTGCTTTCATGATAGAGTCAAGGCAAAACTATGAGCAGTACAGGCAGTTTTTTGTCAATATGTGGAATCGTGCAGTAGACTAACTGTGTGCAACTTTTTCCCACAAGTATTTGTGATACTTCCTGTAATTCTCCGCAGTTTCCTTGTTTTCAATCAGAAATGCAAATAAGATGCCCCCTAAGACAAAATGCACTATTTTATTGCCGTACACACAGATGGGACATGGATTTCCGCTGAATTCTTCCGGAAGAAACCTGATATGCTCAAGAGGGAATGGGGTTACCTTCCCGCTAAACTCCTCTCGAAACAGATTACATACTACGACTCGCTTTTTGATCCGTCGATTATTCCAATTTGCAAACCACACTGGAAAAAGATTGGGAACATACCTTCCTGAGCCAATCCATCTCACTTCCTTATAGTTTAACATATCCTCCCATACTGCCTTTATCCCCTCTTTTCCGCGGTAGATTTCTCCATTGAGGTCATAATGATGAACATTATACTTAGCGGTAATTTCAGGCAGATGCTTTTCAATCTCCTCTTCAATTGACAAGAGCTCGTTTTTTTGCTCAGAAACATAATGTCTGATGCTATTAGGATGGCTTACCTGAAAATAGCGTTTCTTATTCTCCTGAATATAACTAACAAGCCCCTTTTCAATGAGTTTGTTCAATATATCGTATATATTTCTTCTCTCAATTGCGGTGTTCTCATTAATTTTCTGCAGCGTGGCCCTGCCGATATTAAAGAGCGTGGCATAAATCTTAATCTCTCCATTAGACAATCCGAGTTTTCTGAGAATTTCGAGTGCCATGTGGGTATAAATCACAGCCACTATATAAAAATTATGGTGTCATAACAACACCACAGAAATTAATATACTATACTGTTACTCCCAGTGTATAATAACTTTTGAGGCAAAAGATGGAAAAAAGCAGAGATCAAATTTTGGAAGAAATACTGGCAAATTCCTTTAATTTCGGATTACTGACGCAACGCCTTAACATGCTAAGTGAAGGAGGAAGGCATTTTAATCATGATAGGATATGCATCTATTTGCGCCATGCTCCAAAAGAAAAGGAATGTGACGAGGATGCAGCAGCTTCAGATGTTGGACTCCTGGCTGCAAGAATTTTTGCTCAAATTATTCAGGAAGGAATACAAAAGTATTTACCAATTAACACCATCTATACATCACCTAAAGAAAGGGCTGTACAAACGGCAGAAGAAATATCCACTGTTTTAGGAAAGCCTGTTCGCAGTAATGCACTCTTGGAAGCCCCTGATTTTGGTGATTTAAAGAACCAGCCTGAAGAACGTAAGTTGGCTGAGATTGTAGGGAATGCAGAAAGATTTGATATGTTTGCTGCTGCTGCCCAGCGGTTAGGAAAATTTTATAATGAGATTAAGCACCCAAACGAATCCTACCCCGGACCTATCATGGCAGTAAGTCACTCACCCTATCTGAACTTTGCACCTTCCTTGGTTCATTTCCCTGAAAAAGTGAGTTATCAACTGAAAAGTGTAAAATCCGCCCATACATATCCAGTGCATACATTTAGTTTCCAGCGTATGGATGATATTGGTAGGATGCAACTAATAGGTGATGAATTCCATCTTGCAAAATCTGTAATTCCTAACCTGAATGGTTACGCACTAGCCTACGTATCCCTTCCAGATGGAAAGATGTGTTTTAAACAGCATCTGGCTCTTATTGATAACACAGGAGTTTACATAACTGACGCAATGGCTATTGGATACCTGGAATCATGCAGGCTTGATTCTCCAAAGGAACAAGGAAGATAATCTTGCTCTAAGAGGACATGCAATGCCACTTGAAGTCATGGAACGCGTTTACTCAGGGCATTGGCTCCTGCAGAGCTTCAACTGCCAGGGTTTTGTGCATGATTTCTATAGGTTTACAGGGAAAAAATTCTTCACAAAATACTGTTCTTTGATGCATGGCGGCATTAACCTGATGATATGGGATACTGAAGAATTTGAAAAAAGTGCGTCATACCTTACCGAGCGTTTCATCAATGATGAGAAATGGAGAAAAGAATTGAATAATCTCTTTGAGTCGTATTCCCATGCCTATTTTTACACAGGAGAAAGATTACGTACACTTCCATTTTCCTCATTGAGCAATTTGGATATCATAAAAGAAGTGCGCATGATTGTTTCACTCCAAAAATACCATCAAATTCTTGGTGTAATACTTACTGGATTTCCTATAGACGGAAAGAATCACCTTTCAAATAAGCTTATGAGTGAGCTTCCTATCTATAACCATCAAAAATTTTCAGAATATTGGTCATTGCTAACCATTCCGACAAAACTAAGCCTGAGGCAGCTGAAGGACAGAGAACTTGCACATCTGGCATCTCAAAAAAATGTAACTGGCAGGTTTACAAGAGAAAAACTGGCTAAAATTCATGAAAAATATTGCTGGATTGATTACCTGTATCATGGACCTCCTGCTTCAATAGAACAATATGAGAAAGAGCTTCAAAAAGCTGATGCAAGCAACAAATTGGATATAGAATTTACAAATACAAAAAAGAAGCAGATATCTGCGATGAATGCCTTCCATTTCAATAAAAAACATCGTGATTTAATCGCATTAGCCCAACAAATAATTTGGCAAAAAGGATGGAGAAAGGATTATCAGGCGCATGGGTTCTGGTGCTATGAGCCATTAATAAGAGAAATTGCCAGAAGGAATAGATGCGATAATTGGCAGATTCTCATGTTTCTCTTTCCTTGGGAGCTGGAGGGATTTATCCGATACAAAAAACCCTCAGTTGAAGAATTGCAGGAGAGAAAGAAATTCTCTTTATTCATGAGCACAGAAATATCAAATACCTTATACACCGGACTAAGAGCAAGAGAGATTGTCGCCAAACTTAACCTCAATAAGCATATTATTAATCAGCAGGAATTGAAGGGCCAATGCGCTTATGCAGGATATGCTAAGGGAAGGGCAAAGATTATTATGCTCACGAAAGAAATGGGGAAGATGAACAAGGGGGATATACTAATCTCTCAGGCAACTAGCCCAGACCTAATGCCTGCAATGACAAAGGCGGCTGCAATAGTAACAAACACAGGAGGGCTTATCTGCCATGCTGCAATCACAGCAAGAGAGTTGAAGATACCTTGCATCGTAGGAACACACAATGCAACATTTATTTTCAAGGATGGAGACATGGTTGAGGTTGATGCAACAAAAGGAGTAATAAGAAAATTATAGTAAATACTGTAAAATAGCCTATTTACTTCAATCCTTTCTCGCCGATTTTCTTGAATGCTTCCAGAATTTCTTTAGGCAAAGCATAGACTATTGTATTGCTCTTATCTGAGCTGAGGTCATTTATTGTCTGCAATGTCCTTAAGTGAAGCGCGCCAGGGCTCTTCATGAGGTTCTTTGCGGATTCCGCAATATTTGCAGCGGCTGAAACCTCGCCCTCTGACTTGATTATGACTGCCCTTCTTTCCCTCTCTGCCTCGGCCTGCCTTGCCATTACACGCTGCATCTCCTGCGGAACCTCAATATGCTTCAGCTCAACGGCATCTATCTTGATGCCCCACGGATCAGTTTCCTTGTCAACTATCTGCTGTATCTTCTTGCTTATGCTCTCCCTGTTGCCTAGCACCTCATCAAGCTGGAACTCACCTATCACGTTTCTGAGAGTTGTCTGGGCCATCTGGGATGTTGCGAACATGAAGTCCCTTACTTCGAGAACTGCTGCCTTGGCATCACTTACATTATAATATAGTACTGCATTTATCTTTATGGAAACATTGTCCTTGGTTATTGTGACCTGATCAGGTACGTCAATCACCTTTGTCCTTATGTCTATCCTTCTCCATGACTGGATAATTGGCAAGACAACTCTTAACCCGGGCCCCATCATGCCTGAAAACCTGCCAAGGGTAAACCTTACTCCCCTTTCGAACTGGTTGACTACCTTGAGCCCGAGAAGGACCCAGACAATTACTGCAACAATAATTGTTCCAAAAATGCCCAATCCTGCAAGAATGGCAAGGTTCATCTCTTGCCCTCCAAGGCATCAATAGCCTCAAGCGGGACAGCGAAGACAATTGTGTTAGTTGGATCTGAGCTTATGTCATTGAAGTTCTGCAAGGTTCTCAAATGTATAGCTCCTTTGCTGCTCCCGAGTATCTTAGCAGCTTCCATAAGGTTTTTGCTAGCTGCTTTCTCGCCCTCTGAGATTATTATCATAGCTCTTCTTTCCCTTTCTGTTTCTGCCTCCTTTGCCATTGTCCTCTGCATTTCCTCTGGCAAGGAGATGTCCTTAAGCTCCACAGCATGCATGTCAATACCCCATGCATCTGTTGCCTTGTCAACTATGGTCCTTATCCTCTCGCTTATCTTGTCCCTGCTTATCAGGAGCTCATCAAGTGTTGCCTCTCCGACAATATTCCTCATTGTTGTCTGCGCAAACTGCGAAATGGCGTAATAATAGTCCTCGACCCTTATGACAGCATATTCAGGGTTCGTGACCTTAAAGTAAAGGACAGCATTCACCTTTACTGACACGTTATCCTTGGATATGCAATCCTGATCAGGGACATCCACAACATTGACACGCAAGTCCATCCTTGTCCAAGTCTGTATTACTGGAAAGACTATCCTTAAGCCCGGCTGCATTATCTTAGAGAATTTTCCAAGGGTGAATTTAACACCCCTTTCATACTGGTAGACTACTTTCAATCCTGAAAGTAAGTATATTGCAACAAGATATACCAATGCACTTAATACCATGTCACAAAGACATTCGAGCTCAATATAAATAACTTTCGAACTATGTAAACCTTCAGCGATTCAGGAGCACACAAATCTTGCTTTAATTTGCTCCTGTAATCATAATCACCGAAATTTATTTATATCACTTTGCAATAACAACAGAAAGGTACACCTCATGATAAAGAATATCCTTGCAGTAATACTTTCAATGCTTATCTTGATGCCTTTTGTAATTGCAGATTTCTCGATAACAAACCAGGCTGCTGACTACGGCAAAGTAAGCCAGGGAAGCAAAATTACTGAAAAAGTTGCTATCACAAATGGCGGAGCAGAAAATACGCTCACATTCCCTTCAACTCTGAAATTCACAGGCCCTGCCGAGGTTTCTGCCTCAATCTCATTTTCCGGAAGCAATTCACTTTCGGCTGGCCAGAGCAGAGAATATAATTATGAGATAACCTTACCTTCATCTGTATCTAACGGCGCATATTCTGGCACGATTACCATAACTGACAAGGATGGAATTTCACGCAGCCAGGCAGTATCCTTTTCGGTTGACATGCCTGTCAGCATCCAGTTCCCTGAAAGCCTGGGCTTCGGGGAGGTATACCACAACCAGACTAAGTCTAAGGAGTTCACTATAAGGAACACAGGAAGCTCGATTGCAAGGAATGTTGTTTTGAGTAGCAATGCTGATTCCAAGTTCAAGATTGAATTTGAGCCAAGAACAATAAGCAGCATGAATCCTGGAGAAAGCAAGACAATAAAGGCAAATATATACGTGCCTTATGAGGAGAAAGCTGAGAAGAACCATGCAATGGGAAGCTTGGGTGTAAGGGCTGATGGATTCGGGAGTTCAGCTGAAAATTTTTTCAGGGCCGATGTCAAGGGCTACCTTGAAATAAACAGCGTCAGGTTCAGGTTTGGCAATGAGGAAGACTCTGTTTCTTCCAGCACAGAAAAGCTTGACAAGAAGACCGAGCCGGCAGAGAAAGTAAGAATAGACATTGAGGTTGAGAACTCCTGGAGGCGCGTAGCCGACCAGGATCTTGACATAGAGGATGTTGAGGCCAACATATTCATAGAAGGCCTAGAAGAGGATGATGAGAATATAGATTACACCAGCGATGCCGTGACGCTTGACCCTGATGGAAGCGGTAAAACTCATACTTTCACATATGAATTTGACATACCTACCAGTGCAGAGGACAGGGAATACCCTATGGAAATAAAGGTCACTGGCAGAGATGAGGACGGAAATGACTATGAGGAAGTTTGGTTTATAGACGTCGGTATAGAGAGAATTTCCCATAACTTAAGGATAACTTCATTTGCACTAAGCCCGACATCAGTTGAGTGCAGCTCTTCTTTCCTAGCCAATTTTGAGGTATCCAACCTCGGCAAGGAAGATGAGGATTATGTCAGGTATACGCTGAAGAATGCTGCGCTAGGCATAGATGAATCAGAGTCGCTATTGGAAATACTTGCTGACTCCAGCAACGATGAGGATTACACTTACAGAAAAAACATGAGGCTTGTTTCAAATAATAAGGCAGGGAATTACCCAATGGAGCTCAAGGTTTATAGGGATTTTGATGTGCTTGAGGATATCAGGACCATCAACCTTGCCGTCAAGGAGTGCAATTCAGGCAACATTGCTGTTAAGGAGGAAGTCAAGGAAGAGCCTATGAAGGAGACTGTAAAAGTGAACACTACATCCAATGTGGCTGCACCTCCCAAGAAAGAGGAAGCCCCGAAAACGCAGAAAAAAATATTGCCACTTCTTGAATCGCCAGAGAACCAGCCAGTCATTATTGGCAGAGTATCAACAACGGAGCCAGATCCGGCATACCTGCTCATGGCGCTTGGAGTACTAATAATAATAGCATTGGCTGCTGTCCTTGCCCTGGCTTTTTCAGGAAAGGCTAGATAGTTGTAACTACTGTAAAATAGAAAAATTTATAAAGTCACTCAGATTAGTGCTTGAACAATGGTAAAATCTTGCGGGGTAGGCTCAATGAAAAGAATAGTTTTATTCGGAATAATTATGGTTTTTCTTGTTGGCATCGTTAGTGCTGCCAATGAGTTAAGCATCAAGAGCGTTAACATAGGTGCAGGTGGCCCAACAGGAAAGATGGTTCAGGGAGTCCCTCAGATGGATGCAGGGAAGAATATTGATGTTATTGCTAATGTTGAAAACAAAGCATTGCTTGATATAAAGGACGTTGTCCTAACATTGACACTTAAGCAGGGAACAACAAGCATCACAGGTGCTAGTGCTGCCAAGGATATAGCTATAGGCAAGACCGAGAGTTTCTCAAAGACAATTACAGTTCCGACACAGGTGCCGGGTGGAGATTATGTATTGACACTGAAGGCTGAGGGAACACATGCGGGTGCAAAGGTAAGCGCATCACAGGATTTCCCAATCAAGGTAGTTTCCACTGTTACACTGCCTCCGGTTGCAACAAGCACAAACCCAAAAATAAACACTGTTGCTGATGTTACTCTTCCAGAAAATTCAAAGGTAGTTGTAACTGTAACATCAACTGCGGCTGACAGCGGCAGCATAATATTCACAAGCGACTTTGCTTCACTGCAGAGAGTATTCCAAGATGCAACATCCGCAAGATTCGAGTGGCAGACAGGCTTAAATGATGCTTCTTCAAGAGAAGTCACATTCACTGCCGGAGATGGTAATTCTTTTACAACAGCAAAGGCAAGGATAACAATAACCAATGTTAATGGCAATCCTTCAGCATCAGCTTCTGCTGACAAGACAACAGCAAGGATTAATGAGACAATAACCCTGAGAGGCTCAGGCACAGACCCAGACGGGGACTCAATAGCTGCATATTCATGGAGACAACATTCAGGACCTGCAATTCAGTTGTCTGATTCAAATGCCCAGAACCCGACATTTGTCGCAAGGGAATTAGGCACATACATATTCAATCTTACTGTAAGGGACAGCAATAGTGCAGTTTCCTCAGCAAGCCAGGTAACAGTAACAGTATCTGACTCAAATGAGCTTACACTCATCGACCTAGACATAAGGGTAGGCGGCAAGACTGACGGAAACATCCAGGATGAGCAGAATGGCTATACAATAAGCGAGAGGGCAAAGTCTGGAGACAAGGTAAAGATTGATGCTAATGTGGAAAACAGGTTCCCGAACAACGGACCTGACATCGAGAATGTTTTCATGACAGTCACCATAAGGGACATAGATGACAATGATGACCTTGAAGAGGAAACTGATGAGGAAGACATAAGGCCAGGGAATGACCAGAGTTTTGATATTGAATTTACCGTTCCCACAAAGGTAGATGACCAGAGCTACGATATCATAATAGTAATAGAGGGAAGGGATCAGAACAGAAAGGTCCACAGGATAGAAAAGAGATTCCAGCTTGACATAGACAAGGAGTCACATGACCTACAGATTAATAGAGCAGAGCTTAGGCAGTCAACGCTTGCATGCACAAGGAACACAGAAATTGGCGTATCTGCCATCAACTACGGTAGGCAGGAAGAGGAAGAGATAAGGTTTACAGTGAAGAACGCTGACCTCGGCCTTGATTATGAGAAGTTTGATGACGGAGACATAACTCTTGATACTGGAACTGACGATGATGCTGAAATAGCATTCAGCGTGCCTATTTCCGCAACAAATGCAAAGAAGGGCAGCTATCCAATTGAAGTAAGCCTTTACAGGGACACAGACAGGCTTGAAGATACTAGCACTGTTGTGCTTATAGTAGAGGATTGCTCAAATGGTGAAGAGGCAGATGAAGGAAAGGAAGTAACAACCCAGAAGCCTGAGCAGAAGGATGTAGATGTTGTCGTAAAATCAGGAGAGCAGGACACAGCAACACCGCAGACAGCAAAGCAGTTCCCTGTACTTGCACAGGTCAAGGAAGACAAGCCATTCACAGAGTCACCATTATACACAGCATTACTGGTAACAGCTGGCATTGTACTGGTAGCGCTTATAGTAGTGATAATCTTCCTGCTTGTAAGGAAAAGGTAAAACCTTTTCCGGAATTTTTATTTTTTTATAGATTACTTCTTTAATCAAATATACATAAATCTTATTCTTGACAGAACATTTCTTTCAAGGCATTCAGATATTCAGCTTTCTAAGCCTTTCTGCAGCTTTCCTGCATTCCGCCATTGTGGGAACTAGTGCAAACCTTACATAGCCCTTTCCCGGATTTATCTTGCCTACCTGCTGTGAGAGCCATTCTCCTGGAGTCACGACGCAAGCTGTATCCGGAGAGAGAAGCCTTTTGGCAAAGTCAACTGATGATATCCCTTCAGGAAGCTCCTGCCATATGTACATCGTTGCCTTCGGAGTGCAATCCTCCATGCCTGCTTCCCTTAGCGCCGAGCATATTATGTCCCTCTTTTCCTTGTAGAGCTCCCTCATCTGCATGACATGCTTTTCATCAGAATATGCAGCTATGGCAGCATCCTGCACAAAAGGGGATGTACCCGAGTCAATGTTAGTCTTTACTTTCCTGAAAGTCCTTATTATTTCACTATCCCCACCTGCCCAGCCTACCCTGTAAGAGGTCATGAAGCTGCGCTTTGAAAGGGAGTTGAAAGCAACAACGCCGTCCATGCTTATTTCAAGCGCTGAATGCGGCTTATCTTCCTCCTCGAAATAAAATTCGCTGTAAGCTTCATCTGATGCCACTATTATATTGTTGTCATGCCCGAAATCAACTGCTTCCTTCAGCATTGCCTTTGAGGCTATGCTTGATGTCGGGTTATTAGGATAATTTATCCAGAGTATTCTTGCTTTCTTAACTATCTTCTTGGGTATTCCTGAAAAATCAGGATAGAAATGGTTATCTTTGGTAATGGAAAGGAAATATGGAATGCCTGAAGCAAACATTGTTCCTCTTGACCATGGAGGATATCCGGGAGTGGGGACAAGGACATAATCGCCTGGATTAAGGAAACCCTGCGGGAAATTGAATATTCCTTCCTTTGATCCTATAGTTGAAACTACTTCATTTTCAGTGTCAAGGCTTATTCCGAACCTTCTCTTGGCCCACGATGAGACAGCTTGCCTGAATTCTGCAGAGCCATTATATGGTGGATATCCTGAACTCTCGTTAGCATCTATTGATTTCTTTGCGCTGCTACGTATTAGCCCTGGAGTCGGCTCCTTAGGATCGCCAACACCGAAATCAATTGGATTTATGCCTTTACTCCTTAGCTTCTGTGCTTCCTTCTCAACTTCGTCAAAGGCATAGCCGCCTATAGACTTTACCTTTCCAGATGGTTCTATTTTCATCTGAATCCCTCCAGCTTGCTGAAATCAAGTGTTGAGAAATAATCATCAACTGTCTCGGCGCGCCTTATTTCCCTTACACTCCCATCAGATCTCAGCAGGAGCTCAGATGAGCGAAGCTTGCCGTTGTAATTGAAGCCCATTGCATGGCCATGCGCTCCTGCATCATGTATGGCAAGGATATCATTCCTCTCAAGCTTTGGCAGCATCCTGTCTATTGCAAACTTGTCATTGTTCTCGCAGAGAGAGCCTGTTACGTCATACCTATTTTTCCTCGGCATTTTTTCCTTGCCGAGAACTGTGATATGATGATATGCGCTGTACATTGCAGGCCTCATCAGGTTAGCCATAGTTGCGTCGCAGCCAGCAAATGCCTTGTATGTTTCCTTGATATGCCTTACCCTTGTTATAAGGTAGCCATATGGCCCTGTCATTAGCCTACCGCACTCAAGAAATACCTTTGGCCGCATATTTGCAAAGGATTTCCCATAAGCGTTCTTTATTCCTTTGGCTACCAAATCCAAATCAATAGGCTTTTCCTCAGGCCTGTAAGGTATGCCTATCCCGCCTCCGAGATTTATGAACTCAAAGGATATGCCAAGCTTCCTGCTTATTTCCGCGGCCAGTGAGAATAGCATCTCTGC
Source organism: Candidatus Woesearchaeota archaeon (assembly GCA_018303125.1). GTDB lineage: Archaea > Nanobdellota > Nanobdellia > Woesearchaeales > WJIZ01 > JAGVYS01. The sequence goes on from JAGVYS010000016.1 coordinate 10,784, forward strand.
TGTATCGATGAAATAATCAGGATTCAGCTCGTTTGATACAATCATCGTATGGAGGCCAAATCTCTTAACGCCTTTATTTGCAAGAAGCCTATAGCCCTCATACAGCTGCTCCTCGGTAAATCCATACTTTGCCTCTATTGGATTTCCTATTATCCTGTTCCCCTGCTTTCTTTTTCCGGGGTTATAGCGCAGGCACATTATTTGCGGGATTCCTGCGCTTCCCTCAAGAAAAGGAATGTGGGTTATATCATCGAGGTTTATTATCGCACCAAGCTTCCTTGCCTTCCTGAATTCCTCTTCTGGGGTGTCATTGGAAGTGAACATTATTCCCTCTCCTGTTATACCTGCCTTTTCTGACAGGATTAGCTCAGGCAGTGAACTGCAGTCAGCGCCAAATCCCTCTTCCTGCATAATCTTGAGGATGAACGGGTTTGGGGTAGCCTTAACTGCAAAGAACTCCCTGAATCCTTCGATATTCCTGAAAGCATTCTTCAGCTTTTTTGCATTATCCCTGATTCCCTTCTCATCATAAACATAGAAGGGTGTAGGGAAATCTGCCATAATCTCAATTATCCTTTTCCTGCTGAACGGTAGCTTTTTTTCCATTTTGTGTTTCTTTGAATCCGGCCTAAGCATTATATAAATATTGTTCAAAATCTGCAGATTATTTTGCGTCAGGCAAATAAAAAATCCCCATCACAGCAAACTGCGGGGATTTTTTAAGCCTCGAATTTGGTGAACCAACGCAGCAAGCTGCGCAGTATAGGCCCCAATTTGAGCAATCAAACGTAGCCATTGCCTTCAAGAAATGACTTGAGATTCTTCCTGTTCTCCGGCCTAAGCTCGCACATCGGCAGCCTGTAGGATTCCTTGCATAATCCTTTCATTGCCATTGCTGCCTTAACAGGTATCGGATTAGTCTCTATGAAAAGCATCCTGAAGAGCTCTGCAAGCTCATTGTTGATTGCATCTGCCTTTTTATCCTTTTTCAGCGCTGCATCAACAAGGCTGACTATTTTTTCTGGCACGAGATTTGATGCGACAGATATGACTCCCTTTCCGCCTAACTTTATGAGCTCAAGTGTCATGTTATCATCCCCTGAGAGGACGTCAAATCTCTTAGGCACCCTGTTAAGCACATCCTTCATCTGGTTTATGTCACCTGATGCCTCTTTTACGCCTGCTATATTTTGGCAGTCACATATCAGCCTTAGGAGAGTATCTGTTTCAACATTCACTGCTGTCCTGCCCTTGATATTGTAGAGGATTATAGGTATATCCACTGATTCTGCTATTGCTCTGAAATGCCTGTAAAGGCCTTCTTGCGTTGGCTTATTGTAATACGGATTAACAATAAGGCACGCATCTGCATTGTCCTTCTCTGCATGCCTGCTTAGCTCTATTGCCTCTGCAGTTGAATTAGAGCCTGTGCCTGCAATTACCTTGCATCTTCCGCCGACCCATTCCACAACACGCTTTATTACCTTCCTGTGCTCCTCATGGCTTAATGTTGGAGACTCACCAGTTGTGCCGCACGGCACAATGCCTGCCACATTGCCCTCTATCTGGAACTCAACCAGATCCTTGAGGCAGTCCCAGTCTATTTCTCCATCCTCCCTGAAAGGAGTCACAATTGCCGTATATACTCCAGCGAACATTTTCATGCGCCTCCAATTATCCCATCCATTAAATCATTGATGGTGTAAAATCCTTTCTTCCCATTTATCCATTCGGCTGCCATGACAGCACCTGATGCAAACCCGCTTCTTCCCCTTGCTGTATGAACAAGTTCTATTGTGTCTACAGGTGAATCAAAAATTACAGCATGCGTACCGGGAACAGAGCCTATCCTTACAGAAGAGACATGAATCTCCTCAGGTGCAATTTTCCTGTCAAGTCTTTCTGTGATAGCCCTTTTCTTCCTCTTAACCTTCTCCAAAATAATGTCTGAAAGCATCTTGGCTGTTCCTGAAGGAGAATCGCCCTTTCCTGCATGGTGGTGTTCCACTATTGCAACATCATATTCCTTAAGCTTGTCCATTATCCCTGCCGCATTCCTAAGCATCCTGAAAAAAGCATTCACGCCTATTGAAAAATTCCCGGACCATATGAACCCTATTCCCTTAACTGACTTCTTCATCTTTTCCATTTCTGAATACCATCCTGTTGTGCCCATTACAAGGTTTACCGAATGCTTATTGCAGAGCGATGCATTCTCAATCGCGGATTCTGGCGAGGAGAAATCTATCGCCACATCTACGCCGTTTAATGATAAAGTGCTGACTGAGCTGAAATCCGCATCGCCGGATTTGTCTATTGTGACTACCTCATGGCCCCTTGCCTTTGCCACTGAAGCGGCTTCCTTCCCCATCCTTCCAAAACCTATTATCGCTATCTTCATAATTGATAATAAGATTTATAATGTTTTAAACATTTTGTTATAATGATAACAATATGGTAACAGTAAGCCACATGGTGGAAAAGCTTGTAAGCGAAAGGCCCCTGCTTCTACAGGCCATAGAGGAAGATATAGTGAGCTTTGGCAACCTTGCTGAGAAGCTCGAGACTGAGATAGCAGAAAAGCTTGGCAAGGAGGTAAGAAGGTCAGCTGTGGTGATGGCACTAAGGAGGTTTTCTGAAAAGGCTGCAAAAAGGGCAGGCTTCATGAAGTTCAACTTTGACTCTGAAGTGACCATGAAGACTAACCTATGCCTTGTTGTAGTCAAGAAAAGCTCAAAGTTGTCTGCAAAGCTGTATGAGCTCCAGAAGAGCCAGGATATCATAAGAGGAGATACTCTGAACATAATACACGGGAGTTATGAAGTTACTATAGTCACGAACATGAGGAGCCTTTCCGAGGTAAGGAACTGCCTTTCCGGAGAGGACATAATAAGAACAGAAAAGGAGCTAGTTGCGCTTTCGCTTAGGTTTTCCGAGAAGTTCCTGTCTACTCCAGGAGTAATAGCGACAATAGTGCAGAGGATAACATGGGAAGGAATTAACATCCATGAGATGGTATCAAGTTATACAGAGCTTGCCCTGATAGTTTCCAAGAAGGACGCTGTAAAGGGATATGAGGCTCTGCAGAGGCTCGTTTCATAGTTTCTTCGTCAAGTTTTCAGGTATTCTATATTCTTCCCATGATATATTCTTGTTTATTATAACATCCTTCAGCTTCCTCTCATGTGTCGAAAGAGATGCTTTCCCGCTTTTCACTTCCACAAATTTAACAGCCGTTATTTCCTTGTTGTCCATGCCCTCAAAAATTATGAAATCTATTGGCTTGCCAATGAATCTTGCCTCTGTTGGGCTGTAAGGGAAATCCGGTAAATAAGGAGCGAGCTGCTCTGAGAACTGGCCGCCCAATACTGCCCTTGATTTCTTTATTGCGTCTTCCCTTATATTGGGTACATTGTTTTCCCATTCCCTGTTTGCCTTGCCTATGCCTGCTTTTTTCCCGATAAAATAGCCTATAAGCAGAATTATTAGGATGAGAATTGCAAATCCGATAAGCTCCAAAAAAGCCATTATTTATATTAGGATTACTTGTTAATAAAGTTATGTTCTAATTGTTATGTATGCCGGTTTAAAAAAATATCTTCTGCTTACTTGGCAGTTATTTCATTGCACCTTTCAGGGCAAATAACTCCAGTTGACGGGTCGCAGCTTTTACACATAACTTCTTTATATTGCTCAATTGAGGATACGCACTCATTTTTCAATGCGCCTGCATTATCGCATATTGAATCGTCCAAAATGTCATATGCTACCTGCTTGACGCAATAGTCCCTATGGCCATACTCACTTTCTACAATTTTATTGCAAACAGTCCAGTCTTTCTTGAATATGGCTATTTCCCATATACAGGAATTTCTTTCACTGCTGTCTTTTATTTTTTTGCAAATGTCTTCATCCTTATTGCGCTGGGCGGATAAACTGATGCATCTGGATATTACTTTCTCATCCTTGATGCTCATGCACTCATCTTCGTTTTTAGCAGCATTCGACATGCAAACGTTATATATTGCCTTTGCCTCTTCGGCTGCTTTATTTGATTCTTCTGTTGTTCCTTTGCCAATATCAGCGCTTTCAGCTATTACAAGAGAGCATATGGACTGGTCTTTATTTGCGGCTGCAATTTCAACTATGCATGAGTTTCTATAAGCATTTGTTTCTTTATCAGAGAGAGAGCTGATTTTTGAACATAATGATGCATCTTTCATATTTGCTGCAAATTTCCACATGCAAAGCGACTTGAAATCAGTCAATTGCCCTTCCGGGCTTTCCAAGTTGTTTAATCCATCGCATTCACCAATGTTCTGTATATTTGCACCGATATTTATAACGCACAAAGCACCCTCATTCCAATCATTTGCTAAAAGCTCATTGCACTTTGCTGCAGCTTCTGGAATCTGCTTTTGAGTGCACCCGAAAAAAGTAATAGCAAGTGCAGATAGAAAGATTATAGCAAATAATACCTTTGGCTTCATGATTAAATATTCTCTCAAGTGCTGAGTATAAATAAATTTCGTATTTGTTTAGCAGATGTGCTATCACGTTTTTAGTTCCGATGCTAACCACGTTTTGTGGTTGGCATGTACAAACTGACATTTGAAAAACGTGTTTGGATAGTAAAGCAGAGATTACAGGGGCAGTCTCCTTGTAAACTTGCTCTTGCCCGGAAAGTGAGTGATAGTATAGTGCGAAGAATACTCCGGAGCTATAAATCGGATAGCCGGGAAGGCCTAAAAGACAACAAAACTGGAAGATCGGGGACGGTTCTTAACGCAAATGCCAAGATAATTATCCTTGATTTACGAAGAAGATTCGGTTATGGGGCAGGCAGGATTGAACAGCTTCTCAAGCAGCGTGGTTTCTCTATCTCACATCGGCAGATAGAGAAACTGCTCTTAATGAACGGCCTTGTTGTTCCAAACTTCAAGAAGCAAAAGCCACGAAAGTGGATAAGGTATGAACTACCAAACCCTAACGACCTGTGGCACACAGACTGGAGCTATGATCCTTATACTCAATCACAACTGGGCATCTATATTGACGACAGGACTAGGCTAATAACAAGCTATGGCTTATTTAGGAATGCTAATGCCGAAAACACGATGGCCCTCCTAAAAGTAGGAATTTCTGCCTTTGGAAAACCAAAGGCAGTGATGACTAACCATGGATCCCGGTACTATGCAAATTATCCAAATTCGGATCAGTGTAATACCTAATTTAGGATAACGCTTGACGCTCTGGGCATCAAGCATTATTTGGCCAGGGTAAACAGGCCACAGACTAATGGAAAGGTAGAGAGGTTCTTTCTTAGCTACAAAACGGAGTTTGCGATAGGGAACTTTAACGGCATCAGTGATTACGTTAAACACTATAACGAAGCACGGCCTCATATGAGTTTATACTACAAAATACCTAAACAGATTTGGGACGAATTGATAGAACGGAACTAGATTCGGAATCGGGACAAGTTTCGGGATAACAGAAGAAAAATAATGCCTTAATTGACAATTGACCTCAGCATATTGGCTGCAAAGCCGCTCTGCACCCATACGGCAGTTTCTGCTTCAGGCTGCACATCCTGTGGAGATGTAAAAACAAGAAGCTCGTCATCAACCATAATGAACCCCGGACCATTTTTTATGGCGCGTACATCTACTCTATCTCCGCCAACATCCTCAAGCCCATGTGAAAAAACAGTTATCGGGACACCCTTCTTGACAGCTTTCCGTGCCAGCCTTACTGTCCTCCTCGCATTATCCTCGCTAGCATGCACTAAAACTTCATGTGAGGCCCTAGAAAGCATTCCTTTGATGAATAGTGTTATGTCAGACCTCCCCATTATAGAAGTGGAAACATCATTAACTTCGATGAAATTGCTACCAGAAGAATAAAGGCTTTTGAGCTCGTTGAATACCTCAGTGCCTTTTATCTCATCATAGAGTGAAATCATCCTGTTTTCTTCCTTCTTTATCCCTTTCTGGAGTATACGCATTGCCTCTTCTGGGCCGTTTGCTATATACTTTATTGGCTTCCCAAGCTTCTGGAAAACAAAACCCTTTTTTTCAAGAGCTTCCAGTACATCGTAGCATCTGCTCCTCGGCACATGGGATATGTCCGCAAGCTCACTTGCTGAAGCTATGCCTCTTGAAAGAAGTGCTGACCATATTCTTGCCTCATAAGTATTGAGACCCATGGCATCCTTCATTTTTGCCATATTCCTAGTTAGTGCCATGACTGCTAAAAGTAGCCTTATATTTATAAATGTTTTGTTACTATACAGTAACAATGCTAAGCCTTCTTGTGAGATTCAAAAAAACATCTTCTTAAGCAGTGGCAGCATAAGGACAATAGCTATCACAAGGTATATTTGCCATGAAATGCCAAGAGCAAAGTCCCTAAAGACAGGAAAAGCAGTTACCAGAAATAAAGTAGTGAAGAACACAGTAAGCTTCACCAGCGAGATGTCATACCATTTCATCTTCCTTGCATTGGAATCCATCCATTGAATAAGTTTCATAGTATCACCAATGCGATTATTGTTATTTAAGTTTATATAATTATCTTCGTGCGACAATTAGAAGTATGACAAGAAGGAGGATTATAATTCCTAAAATGAATAGTGGAAGCAATATTGTTCCTAAGCTGTCTTTGCTGCCTGCATTTTCTGGGATAGGCTGATTCGTTGCCTGCTGCACAATTTCACTATCTTGTGCTGCTCCTGCCTGGTTTTGTGCTGCAATATCATTCAGGTTGCTGAACTCCTGGGATGAAATATCTTCATCCGCGTATTCTTTGATTTCTCCTGAGCAGTCCACAACAAGGGCAGGCCTTTCCTGCTGAAGTACGCCAGAATAGTTAAGCAAGATAGAAACTTCATATTCTCCGCTTTGCATCTGGGAGGAGGACTTGAAAGGGAATGATGCATCAAGCTCGCTCCTGCCAGGGAATGCCTCAATGGACACGGACTTGCTGGTTGAAACAACAAAATCAGGGCTTGATACCTTAATGGCTACGTTCTCGTCGCTTGAGCCAACATTTCTAAGCCTTGTATTAAGTATTGATGCCTGATTGCAGCCTATTCTGCTAGGTGAAAATTCTAGTTTTTCAAATGCGAGCTGGTGGCTTTTCTTGACAATGCTCACAAAGAAAGGCTCGCTGATTGCTATATCGGTTCCTCCCTCAAATGCCTCTGCCTCCAGCCTTCCTGCATAGTCCCTTTCCTCAATGTCTATAGGCACTTGAAGCTTGAAAGGCAGGCTCTTTGTGCCTTTTGGCAAAAGGTCAAAATCATCAAAGCTTTCCTCGAAATCCTCACCATCATCGAGGTCTTCTATAGTAAGAGTTACTTCTATGTTCTGTATCTCTTGGTCATCGTCTCTCCTGTCTGTATTGGTATTGCTTACCTCAATGAATGCATTAACAGTTTCTCCTGGAGAAAGCCTGAATTTGCTGTAATCCTTGCCACCATCTGTAAGCCTGTATACCGTTACCTCAAGACTATTACCGCTCACCATAGCTGAAAGAACTGCAATGGCCAATATAATCGGGAATATCTTCATAAGAGGAGATTGTTGCAAAATGTTATATAAACATTTCCCATGGGCTTGATTTAGAATTTGCTTAACAATACATACACTTTTTTCAAACTTTAGCTTATACATAGAAGTCACCGCGGCATAGGTGCATAATGTTAATTAAAAACATGATAGCGCAGTCTCTGGGGGCGCGAAAATCAAAGTCTGTGTGTTGTTCATTGCAAAAATTTGCGCAGAGTGCTAAAATGAATCACAAAGAATTTTTGGCTGGTAATGATTCTGAAGGTTTACTTCTTCTGAGGAATCCTGTTCTCGTATATCTTAAGGGTGCCAGTATCATCAATTATGGCGATGTCTAAATCACCATCGCCGTCTAAATCACCGAGTTTCATGTCGGCATTACGTCCATCAGGCCTTACATAAAGCATGCTAAAGTCATCAAAAGAATATCTATTTAGCTTTTTTTCTATTTCTGCCTCTGGTGCTTGCGCTGGAGACATTCCTTTTTCACATCCTGTCAAGGCTATTGCAGATATCCCAACAATATACACTGGCTTTAGCACAAAATCCCTGATTGTCTGATACATTCGAAGCAGAATCTTGCCAGAACTTATAAATGTTTCATTACTAAGCAGTTATAATAACGCTTTTTGTAAAATCCGTTATTCAGTCACCAGTCAGTGTAGAATGCAAAATCCTCGATTTTGAGCCCAAAACCATAAAATTCGAAAGATTTATATATAACATTAGTTTGTTAATGTTATAACATTATCATGTTAATATAAAATGGAAAACCGAACATTTTACGATAGAAAACAGGAAATCAAATTACTAAAAGAAGAATTTGATAATTTACAGTCTGGAAAAATGTTCGTTGTATATGGTAGGCGAAGAGTAGGTAAAACCGAGCTCATAAGGCAATTCATCAAACCAATTCCTGAAAACAAAATGTACTTTTATGTGGATTTAGTAGAAAAACAAGGG
>JAGVYS010000017.1 GCA_018303125.1 Candidatus Woesearchaeota archaeon
GTCGCAGAAACAGTCCTCTTCATATGCGCTTTTATGATGCCATCCTTTAAATATATTGTGTTATAAATTAAATTTATTTTATATTGTAAAATATATTAAACCAAATAGGTGAAAAAAACAAAAATAATATAAAAAGAAGGCAAAATAACATTTGTAGGGAGTGCATACACATTGATACCTGAAAAAGAAGACATGAAAGCTGCCTCTAAGGAATTTTATGCGCTTATAAAGAGTTCAAATATTGACTGGAAGCCCAGACTGGTATATGCATACATGAGGGGATGCGTAAAAACTTATGAATGGGTAAAGAAAAATTTAAGTGAAGAGGTGCAATTATTAAATCAAACAGGTAATGAAGGTGATTACGTTGAACATGCAGGAGCATTGCTGCGGGAGCAGGCACTTTCCAACTTTGCCTGGGCACAGATTAGAAAGGATTCAATCTTTGACCCAGATGGAGATGCCTCCAGAGGAGAGATATATCAGGGCATAAAGGGGGCTACCTTCTTGGGCAAGGGAATGGGAGGGTTTCTTGCTGTATACAGATATGGGTTTGAGCCGAAGATGGTACAACACCTCTCATGGGAAAGAAACATAAGCGAGAATACTCAACAAGTAGCAAAAATCCTAAATGATTTGGAAAAAGAGAATCATAATGACCAACACCATCACTTCCTCTTTGACCACCACAAGTCATTCATAAGAAATGACCTCATTAGGATTGCTGGATATTACGACAAAAAAGGCAAGAACATCATAAGCGCATTCGTTCTCGAGCAGGCTAAGTTTTTTAAGTGATTATTTTATAGATGATGGCGTGTGTTAAAAATTGATAGTACATTAACCACTCATAAATCCTTACATAACATTTAATAGCTTCATACACTAATACCTAACAATGGTGAAGATAGTCATGGGAAAGAAACCTGCGATGGGTGTCCCGCCGATACAAGGAGACAGCGAGGGAGTAACCAGAAGGCTCAAAATACTGGAGGAGAGGCTCACTACAACTAGAAACAAGATACAGGTGCTAGAGCAGAATATGCTGCACAAGCAGAAGAGCGCCTATGCTGAAGCAAAGACGCAGAGCTTTGAGATAACTGAATTAAAGAAGGAGGTAAACGAGGTTAGGGACAAGATACTCATACTTGTTAAAGAGCTTGAGCAATTCGCTAAGAAGGAAGAAGTTGGAGTGCTCAAGAGATACATAGATTTCTGGAACCCGATAAGGTTCGTCTCAAAAAACGAAGTTGAGGATGTGGTAAGGCAGGCTATTGAAAAGATAAGGAAGGAGTGAGGAAAATCTTTATATACATTCCAAGTGGTTATTGGCTAGAAGGGGTGTTTTGATGCCTATATTCGGCAAGAAAAAGGAAAGCAATGATGCATATGGGGGCATGCCTCCAAGCATGCCGCAGGACCCGGCTGCTCCTGAGCAGTTTGAACCTGAGGGATCTGCGCAGGAACCTTACGGAAATTTCTATAATGAACAACAGCCAGATGCAGGAATGCCAAATATGCCTCCTCCCGATAATTCCCAATACCAAGAGCAATATCAGCAACAGCCGCAGGAGCCATATCAAGGTTATGGGGCCATGCCTGAGCGACCGCAGGAAGAGGGCAATGAGAGGATAGAGGAGATAGCTGAGGCCATAATAGAAGAGAAATGGAGTGAGCTCATAAAGGACATAAACAAGATAACAGAGTGGAAAGAGCATGCTGATACTGAGATAAGAAGGCTTGGGCAGGAAATTGTGAACCTAAAAGAGAGGTTTGAATCGCTGCACAAAGGTGTATTGGGCAAGATAACAGAGTATGACCAGAACCTAACTAATGTTGGCACTGAAATCAAGGCAATGGAAAAGGTTTTCCAGAATATATTGCCGACTTTTACAGAAAACGTGAACAAGCTCGAAAGGGTAATGAAATCAAAATAAGTTCTAAGAAGATTTCCCGGCAAGAAGCGCAACAGTAAATATGCCCACCAGAAGGATGAATATTATTCCGAGCATAGTGGGATGAAAAAGAAAGTTGGAGGTAGATACATAGTCTTTATCCTCTATTACGTTGCCATCCTCATCAATGTCGCCGGGTAGTTTTGCGTTTTCCCTTATAGTGAACGCTGCTGCTATCAAAAAAACAACTATGGTAAGGACCAGCAGAACCCACTTGAATTCCATGAAATCCTTTCCGCCGGCACCCATTGTCTTCCCTGCAATCATTATGAAGATAACGAATACAAAAAGAATGCCTACCCAGGGTATGATTCCCTTGAGTATCATTGTTACTGCATCAGAAAGTATTACAAAAATTGCTATAATCAAGGCTATAAGCCAGGATATCCACTTAGCCGTGCCTGATATGTTGCTATTGGATATTAAGGCATATGCCACTACTATGACAAGTATGAAGATAAAAACTTTCGAGAATTGCTCCAAGCCAGTCAAATCAAGGAATGTTGCCATATCAGTGCTTTCCGCCGGGTCCGAAGAGCTTTCCTAGGTTAAAGCGGAAATTTTCCAGTGCCCCTTCCTTCTCACGGCCTCCCCCGGTTATGAAAGCTATAACTATAGCGAATACAATCAGCATTACTGCGACAGCTATGGCGTCTTCACCGAAGAAGTCAACCAAAGCACCTGCGCCGATGTCATCTCCCCACCATCCTGCTGCTGAGCCGAAAATGAATACAATTGCCAATATGGAGAAGAATGCAATCCAGCCTGGCATGGTCACGCCAAGGAAAACTCGGTCATGGGCAAATACACCAATTATAACGAGCAGCATCATTATTGCTACAACCAGTATCGAAACAGATGGCAGAGCCTTGTTTATTATTTCAACAGGGTCAAATGAAGGAGCGAATACGCTGCTCTGGTGCGCGAATACAACGGAAAGCCCAAGGATTAAAGATAGGACAACATTAAGGTTCCTTTTGTCTTCTCCAAGTATCTTTGTTTTCTCAAGAACTGCGAAAACTATAGTAAACACAAGTAAGAAAGGAAGAGCTACATCAAGAATACCTATATTCTCAAATGCATCCATCATTGTTTCAAACCGAAAGCCGCTTGCCATGTTTATACCTCTTAGTGTTCTTTACTACTATTATGAGTTCCTGATTCCTTGGGAGTGCGTATCACATAAAAAATCAGCAGCACGAGCAAAACAAGCAATACTATAGAGCCTGTTGCATCGCCGCCTTCGCCCTTGCTAATGAAATTCCAGAATAGGTCAAGCCATGTTTCGCCAGTACCTGTCTGCACCGCACCAAGGAAAATAAGAACTATGCCTATGAACATTATGAACATGAAAAATGTCTGCCAGCCGCCCTGAAGATAGCCGCCCTCTGCATCCTTGTAAAAGGAACCAACAAGAAGCAGGAAAAGCACTGACAACAGAAGCAATATTACTACCTGGCTTGATACCGTTGTTATGAAGCTTACAAGCTGTGAGGACGCGATAACAAGGAAGGAAATTACAAATGCGACCATGGCATTGAGGTTTTTCCTTGTCTGCATCTTGCCTGAGACTTCCTCTGTGCCAAGCACCTTTGTTTTTTCTAATATGGCAAAGACTATCGTAAAAACCAGTATGAATGGAAGGACAACATCATAAAGCCCTATGTTGGCGAAAAACTCTATTACTCCACGGAATGAACTTGCTTCTGCCATTGATTTACAACATGGATTTATAGTATATAAAGGTTACGGAAAACCACCGCCTCAAAAGAGAAATGTTTAATAGTATGCTGGATGAGCAATGCTTCATGGAAAACTTCACCAAGCTAAGGAAGATGATGGATGACTCATTTGATTTGAGGGAAAAGGTAATCCAGAACAGCAGAAAAGCGATACAGGCTTCTAAATCAAGCATCTATGCCATGCAGAGGGATGATATAGAGCAGGCAGAAAAGGGACTGGATGCAATAAGGAAGCACTTAGCTGATGCAAGGAAGACAATTTCCAAGGATCCAAAGCTGGCCTATGAGGGCATATTCAAGGTAGCAATACAGGAATATGTTGAGGCAATGGCACTTCTTGAGTTCGTTAAAACAGGAAAAATACTCCCATATTCAGATGAGTTCATGGATTATGAGACCTATCTAATGGGAATATGCGACCTTACTGGAGAGCTTGTGAGAAAAGCAATAAACTCCAGCCTCAAAGAAGACTATGGGAAAGCTGTAAAGATAAAAAATGCCCTGGAAGAAATCTATACAGAGATGTCAAGCTTTGACTTCAGGAACGGGGAGCTAAGGAGAAAATTTGACGGCATAAAGTATGAGCTGAAAAAAATGGACGATATAGTGTTCCAGCTCAAAATGAAAGATAAGATATAATGGCAGAATTCTCTTTCAGGATAACCGAAACATGCGGCAGTGCAAGGATAGGCATATTGGAAACGGCAAATGGCTGCATAGAAACACCCTATCTTGTGCCTGTAGCAACTCTTGCAACAGTAAAGTCTCTTGACTCTAGCGACCTGGAAAGCATAGGGGCACAATGCGTTCTTGCAAATACTTATCATCTTTACCTAAGGCCCGGAGATAGCATAGTAAAGAAACTTGGCGGGCTACATAAATTCATGAACTTGAAAGTACCTATATTCACTGATTCTGGAGGATTCCAGGCATTCTCACTTGGCTATGGCATGGAACACAACATAAACAAGCTGGGTGGTGTTTTTTCTGGCGATAAGAAAGCAGAGGAAGGGAAAGAAAAGCTGGCAAGGATAACAGAGGAAGGGATAATCTTCAAGTCTGTTTACGATGGCTCCAAGCATGTCCTGACACCAAAGAAATCAATGAGCATACAATCCAACCTTGGAAGCGATATAATAATGGCCCTTGATGAGTGCACTTCGCCTTTATCTGGCTACGAATACACGGAAAGGGCATTGGTGCGCACCCACAGATGGGCTAAAGAAAGCTTAAGGCACCATGACAGGAAACAAGCAATATATGGTATAATACAGGGAGGCTATTTCAGGGAACTGAGAAAAAAAAGCTCAGAATTCATAAGCTCACTTCCCTTTGAGGGTATAGCTATAGGAGGAGCACTTGGCAAAAGCAAGAAGGATATGCACGAGATACTTGACTGGATAGTGCCAATGCTGAATGATAGGCCAAGGCATCTTCTGGGCATAGGAGAGGTTGATGACCTTTTCGAGTGCGTTGAGAGAGGCATAGATACTTTTGACTGCGTGGCACCGACAAGGCTTGCAAGAAGAGGAGGGCTGTACATAAGGCCAGAATCAGGAGGGAAAATATCTAACAAGTTCAGGATTAACATAGATAACAAGACATTCAGGGAAGATAAAGAGCCAATAGACAAAAAATGCAAATGCATGACTTGCAGAAAATACTCAAGGGCTTACCTAAGGCACCTGTATGCTGCAAATGAGCTTGCATATTTCAGGCTTGCGACAATTCATAATCTATCATTCATGCTTACTCTGATGAAAGAGCTAAGGGAAAGCATAAGGGGAAAAACATTTTCAAAGCTTAAGAAGAAGTGGCTTTAGGCTTAATTTTTCTTGCCATGTAAATGACAAACGTGTCGAAAAAAGATACGATATATTTCATAATAATTGTTGTGAAGAAAATAGATATGATAATGGGCCATTCGAATATCTGCCCCCATCCGAAAAGCCCGAAAAAGCCCACAAAAGCAATCCAAGTGAATATTATATTATCTATAGTCTGGGCAATTACAGATGTGATGTTGTTTCTAAGCCATAGCTGCCTGCCTTTCATTTTTTCCTTGAGCTTCGCATAGAGGCTTACCTCGAGGAACTGTGAAATAAGATATGCAATAATGGATGCGAGAGCAATCCTTGGAAGGATGCCAAAGACTTGCCCAAGTGCACCGCCAAGAGTATCAGATTGGTCAGGGATAAACTGCAACACAATCTGCATGGTAATAGTAGCCATGATAAGTATGAAAAAACCTATCCATACTGCCTTTTTTGCCTCTTTCTTGCCGTAATTTTCATTGAGGATGTCTGTCACGAGATAGATAGAGCTATAGATAATATTCCCTTCTGCAGTCACAAAACCAAAGAGGCTTATTGTTTTTACAACTTGTATGTTTGCCAGAATGACAGACATTGCGACCCAAGCATATAATCCAGCCCTTCCAAAAAAGCGATAGATTAGAATAACACCAAGATAGCTTATGACCAGCAGTAAAATCCACAACATTTCATTGGTATACATAGAAATTGCAGATTCAGAGAAATATATAAATCTAACTGGGCAATATTTTGAATTATAGGAAATAACTTTATTATTCGTGTATTGCAAAAATTTGTAAAGTTATTTCCTAATAAGCAAATAACATTTGCCAGGAACTAAAAGTTCCGATTATTAATGTGACATCTCTCATGTTAGTGTTGAATGAAACTCTGCATGATAGCTCTCCCATGTATCAGGATTTTGGGGTTGCCATAGCTTCATTTAATGGCCGGGGATTTGAACATCTCAGGGAACGCTTCAGGAATGAAAATACTGGCTACGATATCGAGTTGGTTAACCTTTATGGCCCTAGCAGGAGAACTGAGGCACTAACTGATTCACCTGGAATATTTCTTGGGCATAGAGAAAGCTATGGAAGCCTGACTTTGCTTGGCCCGGATGGTAGACCGGCCAGAGATGGAAGAGGGATGCTTCATTCCCTCCTTGCATCAGGGCAAGACAGTTTTTTTGTTGATGGAAAAGGAGGAATTGAAACATGGGATGGAGGCATTATAAGTGGCTTGCTTTTGACTACCAATTTGCCTGATAATAATGCTTCAGGCTATACGCATTTCTTTCCATTTGACGCATCTGCAGATACAGCTATCCATAGAGCAAGGTATTCCCTAATCAGCCCGCCTACAACAAGCATGCCAAGATGGCTGGGAAGCGGGGCCAGAACAACACACTACTCATCTGATGGAAGGGGAGGGAATTATTCAAGTATACATCATGCAAGACTTCTTGATGCTACTTCTCTTCCACACAGGCATGCGGAAAGCCAACTATATTTTGGTGGTGGAGGGGGTTGCCTTCTGGTTTTCAATGGCGATAATTCAGAAGCTGTTGCATTAACCCTTGATTCTAATTCTGTAATATATTTATCCAACAATAGAGGAAATTCACCTGTGCATGCTGTCGTAAATGAAAAAAATGGATTGAAACCTTACTGGGTGTACAGCCCTGGATTTTCCAACAAGATTGAAGTCAATAGTTTCCCTGTTGGAGGGCTTGAGAGGATAGTAAGGCACAGCAGCGATTGAGGCTTTCCTTTTTTCACTTTGCATAACAAAATTTATAAAATAGCGTCGAACTTTCAACCCCAGATGAAAAGAACAAACAACTGCAGTGAATTGACAAGAAAAGATATAGGGAAAGAAGTCTGCCTAATGGGCTGGATAGATTCGAGAAGGGACCATGGAGGAGTAATTTTCATTGACTTAAGGGACAGGGAAGGCATAACTCAGGTTGTTTTCAACCCAGAGCACAACAAAAAAGTACATTCTGTTGCCGAAAGCCTGAGAAGGGAATATGTAATAGGAATAAGGGGCAAGATAAGGGAAAGGATTGCAGGAATGATAAACCCCAAGCTGCCTACTGGGGAGATTGAGGTTTTCGCTGATGAGCTTGAGATAATAACCAAGGCAGAAACTCCTCCTTTGGATGTTGATGACAGAAAAGCTGCTGCAAACGATGATATAAGGCTCAAATACAGGTATATTGACCTGAGAAGGCCTGTCATGCAGAGGAATATAAGATTCAGGCATAAAGCTTCCATAGCTGTTAGAGAATTCATGAACAGCAATGGCTTCATAGAGATTGAAACACCTATACTTGTAAGGGCTACCCCGGAAGGAGCAAGGGACTATGTTGTACCTTCAAGAGTGCATCCTGGAAAATTCTATGCGCTGCCACAGAGCCCGCAGCTTTACAAGCAAATACTTATGATTTCAGGTTTTGACAAATATTACCAAATGGCAAGATGCCTTAGGGATGAGGACTTGAGGGCTGACAGGCAGCCTGAGCACACACAGATAGACATAGAAATGAGCTTCATTGATGAGAAAGACATCATGGGCATGGTGGAGAGGCTGTACAAGCATGTCTTTAAAGCAGTTCTAGGAATTGAAATAAAGGAAGTGTTCAAGATAATAAGTTATAAGGATGCAATGAGCAAATATGGGTGCGACAAGCCAGACATAAGATATGGACTTGAGCTGCATGATGTGAGCAGCTTAGCAAGGAAAACAAACTTTTCTGTCTTCAAGGATGCTGTTGAAAATGGCTCTGTTGTAAAGTGCATAAACCCTGAAAAGGAATTGACAAGGAAAGAGATTGATGAGATCATAGCATTCTGCCAGGAAAGCGGCGCAAAAGGAATGGCATGGATGAGAGTAACGAAAGATGGAATGGAAAGCAGCATAGCAAAATATTTCACCAAAGAGATACAGGAAGAATTGCTGGCAGCAACAAAAGCAAAGCCCGGCTCAATATTAATGTTCATAGCTGACAGGGAGAAAAAGGCAAATGAAATCCTTGGAAAGCTCAGGATTGAAATGGCGAGGAGACTTGGCCTGGTAGACAGCTCCAAATTTGCCTTCTGCTGGATTGTTGACTTCCCATTGTTTGAGTTTGATGAGGATGCGAATGCGTGGACTCCTGCACATCACATGTTCTCAATGCCGAAGAAGGAATGCCTGGAATACCTTGAGAGCGACCCAGGAAAGGTCGTTGCTAATTTGTTCGATGTTGTGCTTAACGGAGTTGAGCTCGGCTCAGGGAGCATGAGGATACATGACCCTGAGATACAGGAAAGAGTCATGAAAGTCATAGGGCTTTCGAAGGAAGAAGCGTACATGAAATTCGGCTTCCTGCTTGAAGCCTATAAATACGGAGCACCAATGCACGGCGGAATGGGGCTTGGCTTCGACAGGTTTGTTGCCATGATGCTTGGCTATAATGACATAAGGGAAGTAATCGCCTTCCCAAAGAACAAAGCAGCAGAGTGCCCGATGGATGGCTCTCCCAGCGACATAGATGAAAAGCAGATGAAGGAGCTGCATGCACATAAGGAGCAGTGTTGTCAGCAAGAGCAATCAGTAAGGTTTAAATATATAGACTAATTAGTCTAATTCTATGATATAAATGGTTCAGATATATAGAATATTAGGAAACAGGAAACCAATGGTGATTATTGAGTGCCTCTTAAACAGCAAGGACGAAATTTCACAGACAGAGATTATTAAAAAAACAAAAATAGCGAAAGCAACAGCCGTGAAATGGCTCTCCGTTCTTGCCGAGAATAAAATAGCATCAATAAGGAAGATAGGCACAACAAACCTGTATGCCATAAATCTCAATAATATAATTGTTAGGGAACTAAAAAAAATTTATACATTATCATTGCTTTCCTCCATAGAAAAAAATCTGGAGGAGGAAGCATATTTATACGGCTCTGCCGCAAGAGGAGAAGATACTCCTGACAGCGATATTGACCTATTGCTGATAGGCAACAAAAAAAGGGAAGAAAAAATAGAAAGCATTGAAAGGATTTCCAAAAAGATAAAAAGAAGGATAAATTTTGCCATTTTTACCAATATGGAATGGCTGGAAATTGGGAAGAGGGACAAGCCATTTTTTGAGCGTGTTGAAAAAGACAAAATAAGATTGTTATGAAAATATTTTTTGCAACACACAATCCGGGAAAGGTAAGAGAGTTCAAGAAAATTCTTGACGGCATAGCTGATGTTGAGCAGATTAACCTTGAATATGATGAAATACAGTCCGATAACCCTGAGGAAGTTGCGAAAGATGCTGCAAAAAAGCTTGCTGAGAAGTACGGAAAGCCAATTGTTGTGGAGGATTCTGGATTGTTTATTGACTCGCTTAATGGTTTTCCTGGCGTGCATTCAGCTCCAATACACAAGCAGATCGGCCTCAAGGGGATACTGAAGCTTATGGAAGGCGTTTCTGACAGGGGCTGTGAATATAGGAGCGCGGTTGGATATTGCGAGTCCGGAAAAAAAGCTGTCACGTTCCTTGGAACTGAAAAAGGCACTATATCCAGAGAAGCAAGAGGTACGCATGGGTTTGGGCATGATTCAATATTCATGCCTGAGGGAAGCGGCAAGACATACGGAGAAACAGCCAATGTTGAGGATGCAAAGAAGTTCAGGAGAAAGGCTGTTGAGAAATTGGTTGAATGGCTGAAAGAAAAAGGCTGCTGATTCTGTACCCGCTGCAATTTACATACCTGTGCTTTTTACGGCTATCCTGCTGCGCATATTTTCAGATGATGAAAAGATTTATATATGTGTACACATACACATATGTGCATGGCTACGAAAACAATAACTATTATGGACGACGCATATGAACTGCTCACATGCAACAAGAGGAAAGACGAGAGCTTCTCAGATGTCATCAGGAGGAGCTTTACGAAAAAAGTAGACATTATGCGTTTTGCAGGAATCTGGAATGGCATACCTGACAAGGAAATTGATGAAATGGAGAAGATTATTGCCAACCGCAGGAGAAAGGCCACTATAGACGGGCTCCAAAAAGCACAATGATATGCCTTGACACCTGCGCAATAATTGATTTCCTTAAGATGGACAGTGCTGTTATCAAGGCCATTGGCAATATCAATGACAATATATCTACAACTGAGATATCCGTGCATGAAGTATTTTTAGGAATATACCTAAAGGGCAGCCAAAAGGAGATAACATCCACAAAACAGTTTATGGATTCTATTGAGATACTCCCTTTCGACATGCCTTGTGGCCGGGAATCGGCAAGGATTGAAGCCGGACTTTATAGAGATGGATTGACAATCGAGCAAAATGACTGCATGATAGCCGCTTGCATGCTGAAGCATGGTTGCAGCAAGATATTAACAAGGAACAGGAAGCACTTTGAAAGGATCAAAGGGATTAAGGCTGTGGAGTATTGAACGGCATTCTGAATTTTAGGCTAAACAAGCCATCTTTTATCTTTACGGTCTTCTTCTGAAAAATCCTGAGCCGTTATCCTTCTGTACATCGTCCCACCTGAAATATCTTCCATTCATCGCCACATAAACGCCTTTTTGGAGCGACTGCACAAATGCCATAGCAGCACCAAGATTGAATTCTGCATCTGAATTCGGAAAGCATGCCGGTATCATTGCACCTGTAAGGATAATTGTCTTGTTCCTGATATTTTTTCCTAATATAGCAGCGGTCTTTGTCATTGAATCAGTGCCGTGAATTATTACTATATGCTCTTCCTCTGATAATTTGCATTCCTGCATGATTGAAATACGCTCAGAATCCCCAAACTCTTTGCTGTCCCTAAGAAACAATATCTTTGAAGAAACAACTAGCCTGCTCCTTGCTTTTTTTAGCAATTCTGGAACTTGAGTTTTGACAATGCTGAATTCTTGCGCTATCTCGTTGTATTCCTTTTCGAAAGTCCCGCCGGTGATGATTATTTTAATTTTTTTCATTTTTTTCTCTCCCTTATATCTATCGGTATAACATGGACTTTTCCAGGGAATTCTGTTTCAAGTATCGACTGAATATATTGTGGAGGCATGAGTACTGAAAGGCGATGGTTAGGCAAAACGTGATGTTTTAATATCACTACTTTGTCTTCTTCCGATGGTGTTGTAGTGGCTTCCCTGTAATCTCCACTTATTATCGGCCCAAATATATCTGCTCTGTATAAGCCAGCTTCTTCCTTTATACAAACAGGAACAACTTGGCCATCAATAATCTGCATCAATCCCGCTACATGTTTAGACCCTTCTACAAATTCTCTTTTTATTCTCTGCTCCAGAAACCTGCCATCAGGAAACCTGATGACTGATGGAGAGATAGAAAGATCTGCCATTCCTAATTTTTTTGGCACGGCATGGATGTGAAGATTAACAAAACCGTTATTTAAATCATGTTCTCTTCCTAATTGGCCAGTATCAAAAGGAAGCTTTCCTATTTCTATGCCCTCGGTTGCACCATAGATGTCCGCACGATATTCATTGGCTGCAATTTGCTCCAAAGCCAGCGGGCGCATAATGCCGTTCAGACGATGAGTTATTTTTCTTGCTGTTTCAATGCTTGCTACTCTTTTAAGTGGCTCTTCAAGCTGAACTAGTTTCTCGCCTTTTCTGAAATTTTCAACTAAACCCTGATCAATATATATTGCTGCAATCTCATTGATTGTTTCTCTTTTTTGACCGTTTTTAAAATAGTGTGAAGGTGGAAATGGGCTGTAGCAGCCCTCAACACCGATGCCAAACAGAGGTTTTTTGCTGTCGTATAGCCTAATTTCCAAGTCAAGATTGCCTTTCCTATTGGCGAATTGTGCATAACCGTGAGCAAATGAGCGTATTTGTATTATTTGTTCTGTTCTCTTTCCTGGTACTATTGCAATATGCAATAACCCTGTTGTTGTATCAACAAGATATACTGCCTTGACTGTTTCTTCTATCCCCCATCTTTGGCTCGGCCGTAAAGTCCCTACCCTCTTTTGCTCAAGAGCCAGAGTGGAGCCATTTGAGTCATACATTTGTCTTTTGTCGTCACAACTGTAAGTCGTCCTATTATGGGAAGCCACTTCTATCCCGACTTCTCCTGCTCTCTCCTCTTCCCTTTCATTTAAATGTTCGAAGTTCCATTTGATAAGATAGTTATATGCATCAGTATCTCTGAAGAATGTTCCCTTGAATCCTTCGGGGGATAGCCACTTATAATTATAAAAAGGCCCTCTTCCTTCTTTGATAGTCAGATCATTATCTAAGAAGAACTCGGAAGGCAATGGCCCACTTCTATCTTTAGTTGAAAGGATATATCTCATTTATCTCACTAGATAGTGGTAATTAGTTTCATTTAAAAGGATATTCCTAGAAAATGTGAAAATTATGCAAAAATTCTATCATTTTATTCCTAAAATGGAAAAAAACACCGAAAATTGCAAAATTATACAAAATTACTTTCAAAATTAGATCCATACCTCAGAGCATAGATGGAAAAAAACACCGAAAATATCCTGAAAATAGCAAATTTATTGATATTTTTTTCAAAATATAAGGAGCAGTCTTATATGTATATATGCCATTATTAGGTTATGAGTTCAAAGGAAATACTGAACTCAAAATGTAGATGATTGAGCCAACGACCAAATGGATACTGGAGATAATGCTTGTGCTGCTGATAGTTATATTTATCCTTCTAAATGTCGACAAGAAGAAATCAAAGCAAAAGTATGAAGATTTGAAATGGAGCATGGACAGTTCTAAATCAGACTAATCAAACTTTCTGCAAGATTATGGCTGTCTGGGTCTTGTCAATTCCCTCTATAGAGCGCAATTTCTCTATTACTATCTTGTTTAAGTCATTTATATCCTTGGCAAGCACCTTGATAAGAATATCTGAGCCGCCTGTCATTATGTAAGTTTCATAAACTCCTTCCAGCTTAGATACTTTCTTTGCTATCTCTAACTGGTTAATCATTTTTCCCTGCACATTGTAATTTATAGTCACACCTACATAAGCTGGAACAGGCCTGCCTAGCTTGTTATGGTCAAGGTTTACAGTATAATTTATGATGATTCCTTCCTTGCTTAACTTCTTGATACGGTTGTGGATTGTTGTTATTGGTATGTTAAGCTTCTTGGAGAGCTTTCCTGTTGTTTGCCTGCTATCCTTTACAAGCTCATCTATAATCAGCCTATCTTTATCATCAAGTGTCATAATCCATAAAAATGGTATTGTATATATAAAATTTTCTACATAACAATAAAAAACAGAATATTATTCCAAAAGAGCCATTAAAATGTGCAATTTTTGCAGAATTTTCCGATATTTACAGGATATCTATATATATAGAGCTCCCCACACCAAAAGCTATGAAAAATGAAAGCGAAGATGAAGAGCAAAAGATAGCTAATCAACCTAGCATTGTGAAAAGCGAAGATGAAGAGCAAAAGATAGCTAATCAACCTAGCACGCTTGACCTATTCAGGGCTACACTATTCTAAGAAGCAAAAACTAAATATAGTAGAACAAAAAGAACATAGATATGCCAAAGAAAGTATTATTTCTCTATAATGGAGGAACTATAGGCCAGGTTCCTGTCAGCGATGGGCAAGACATTGTACTTACGCCACCAAAAGACGGGAAGCAATTCAAGGTTATCTGCGACCCAATATTAAAGGGATTCATAAGGGCGCTTAACATAAAATTCGAGCTCGTAACAACGAAGGACAGCACGAACATGACGCCAAATGACTGGGAGAAGCTTATTTTCAGGATTAAGAAAGCACAGGATGTTGAAAAGTACGATGCTGTTGCCATAGTGCATGGAACTGACACGATGGCATATACTGCAACTGCCCTTTCTCTTGCGCTGCACGGAGCAAAAAAGAGCGGGCTGAGAATACCAGTATGCATTACAGGAGCCCAGAACACAATTTATGAATTCGGTGGAGATGGAAAATTCAACCTTGAGAACCTGTTCAGGGTCATCCAGTGCTCTATTGATCTTGGCATCGCTGATGTACTCATAAACTTCTGGAACAGGGTTTTACTTGGATGCAGGGCAGTGAAGGTAAGTGAAAAGAATTTTGATGCCTTCCATTCAACAGCATATCCTGATGCAGGGTATATAGACTCAAATGGTGTAACAATCCATCCTCATCTTGTGCACCTGAAAAAGGACTCTTCAAAATCTCTGACCCTTGCACCAAAATTCGGCAGAGGAGTTGTAAGCTTTGAGCTCACTCCGGGCGTAGACCCAAATGTGCTATTGGGCATGATTACAAGCGGAGGCATATCTGCAATGATTTTCAAGTCATTGGGAGAAGGCAATGTATGCTCAGAAGGCCAGTACAATTTGCTTCCATTGATAAAGCAGGCAACTAAGGAATATGTAACGCCAATTTTCATCACTACCAAATTCACAGGTGGAAATGCGGTTTCGCAGCATTATGAAGTTGGAGTGCAGGCGATAAAGGCAGGAGGCATCCCTTGCTATGACCATACAGATGTTGCCGTGGATGTTAAGGTCAGATGGCTTATAGGCAATGGGTTCTGTTCATCCATAGATGATTTCAGGAAAGCAATGGCTACTTCTTATGCGGGCGAGATGACTGAGCCAAATCAAAAACATTATTAAATCCTTATTCAGTTTCTACCAAACATGAAAATAGACGAGGATGTTGTAAACAAAGTGGCGAGGATTTCCCGCCTTAACCTCAGCAAGAGTGAGGTGGAGAGATTCACGCCCGAGCTAAAGGAAATACTTGATTCTTTTTCCAGGATAAGCGAGATTGATACAAAGGGAGCAAAGATGAGCATACAGCCGATTGATGTCAGGAACAATTCTAGAGATGACAAGCCAGGAAAATGCTTATCTGCAGATGATGCCCTGAGGAACAGCGCCCATAGGAAAGATGGTTATTTCAGGGGGCCGAGGGCCATATGAAGACATATCTCTTGCTGCTTATTGTGTTGGTTGCAGGTTGTAATACTCAAGATAAAGTAACGGAGGACAAAAAAATGAACATCAATATAGTTGCTTTTGAAACAAACATGGGGAATTTTGAAATTGAACTGTATCCTGACAAGGCGCCTATAACAGTTAGGAATTTTATCGGATACGTGAATGACGGCTTCTATGACGGGCTTATCTTCCACAGGGTCATAGACGGATTCATGGTGCAGGGGGGAGGATTTACGCCGGATATGGAAGAGAGGGAAGGAAATGTGCCAATAAAGAACGAGGCTGACAACGGGCTTAAGAATGGGAAGTATACAATAGCCATGGCAAGGACAAATGTTGTTGACTCTGCCACATCGCAGTTCTTCATAAACACAGCAGATAATACATTCCTAGACCATGGTACCGGGGATTTTGGCTATGCTGTGTTCGGCAAGGTTGTAAAAGGGCAGGAAGTAATTGACAAAATTGGGAAAGCAAGGACAACATCAAAATCAGGCTACGATGATGTTCCTGCAGAGGACATAATAATAAAAAAAGCGACCTTAAAATGAATGCCATCGAGGAGACAAAAAGGATAAATGACGAGTACAATTTCTTCAATGAGATATGCGAAGTAAAGCCCAGTGGAAAGGGAAAACTGTCAGGATATTATGTATCTGTGAAGGACTGCATTGTTGTAAAGGATGTTGAGTCAAGAAGCGGCTCTGCCATACTTTCCGGATACAAGCCTGTATTTGATGCTACTGTTGTAAAAATGATAAAGGAAGAAGGAGGGACAATAATCGGAAAAACTGCCCAGGATGAGTTCGGCTTCGGGAGCTTCAGCGTCAATGTCGGAAAAGGCATGAAAATACCGCTTAATCCTATTGATAAGGAAAGAAGTTGCGGCGGGAGCTCTGGTGGAGCGGCTGGATTCACAAAGAAAGCACCTTTCAAGCACATAGCGATTGCTGAAAGCACAGGAGGCAGCATAGTATGCCCTGCATCATTCTGCGGAGTTTATGGACTGTGCCCTACTTATGGGCTTGTTTCCAGGTATGGCCTGATGGATTACGCCAGCAGCCTTGACAAGATTGGTGTAATGGCCAAGAGAATAGATGAGATTGCCTTGGGCTTATCCGTAATAGCTGGCCATGATGAGAAAGATGCCACATCTGCAACGGCAAAAAAAGAGGATTACGGCCTGCAGCTCAGCAAAGGAGTCAAGGGCATGAAAATTGGCATCATAAAAGAATCATTAGGCAAAGGCACTGATAGAGAGATATCAAAAAAGGTAATGGAAAAGATTAAGGTACTGGAGGAAAAGGGCGTTACAATAAAGGAAGTGCCATTGCCATTGAATGCCAAATACTCTTTGGCTGCATATTATCTTATAGCCATGTGCGAGGCATCAACAAATCTTGCTAAATACTGCGGGATGAGATATGGAAAGCATGCTGAGCTTAAAGGAGGATTTGACGAGTATTTTTCTAGTGTAAGGAGCGCAAATTTCGGGGATGAGGTAAAGAGGAGGATAATTATGGGAACATTCGCGAGAATGACAGGATTCAGGGATGCTTACTACATAAAGGCGCTTAAGGCAAGAACAATGATGATAGAAGAATACAGGAAAGCGTTCATGGAATTTGATGCTCTTATATCTCCAACAATGCCTGTGATTGCACCAAAATTTTCTGAGATAAAGAAAATGAGCCCGTTGCAAAATTACATGATGGACATACTTGGTGTGGGGCCAAATCTCGCAGGAATGCCGCACATAAGCTGCCCTGCCGGGGAAAAGGAGGGCATGCCAATAGGCATAATGGTTACAGGGAACCAATTTGAAGAAGGAAAAATAATAAGGATTGCAAAGGCGCTTGAAAATGGGCAATGAATTCACATCAGATGCTGTTGTAGGCATAGAATGCCATGTTGAGCTAAATACTAATACGAAACTTTTCTGCAGCTGCCCGAGGAAAGGAACTGAAGAGCCTAACTCCAGATGCTGCGAGATTTGCTTAGGGCATCCTGGCTCCAAGCCATCTGTAAACAAGAAAGCCATTGAGTTTGCCCTGAAGCTATGCCTTGCTACTAATTCAAAGATAGCCAAGGAACTTGTTTTCTCGAGAAAATCTTATTTTTACCCTGACCTTGCGAAGAATTTCCAGATAACACAATATGAAATGCCTCTTGGAAGCAATGGAGAGATAAAGCTGCCAGGAAAGGCAATAAAGCTGAAAAGAATACATCTGGAAGAGGACCCAGCTTCAATGGTGCATTCAGGGAGCTATGTGCTTGTTGATTACAACAGGAGCGGGAATCCGCTTGTTGAGATTGTGACAGAGCCTGTAATGGAATCTGCGCAGGAAGCAAGGGATTTCATGAAACAGCTCATAACTGTGCTAGAGTACCTTGAGATATTTGACATAAACAACTGCGTGATAAAGGCTGATGTCAACGTATCTGTGAGGGAATCAGGATATTCAAGAGTTGAGGTAAAAAACATAACCGGATTCAAGGAGATTGAGAGGGCTGTGAATTATGAGGTACAGAGGCAAAAGCATGAGGCAAAGGATGGAAAGAAAGCAATGCAAGAAACAAGAGGATGGGATGCTGATAAGGGAATGACTTTTCCAATGAGGCAGAAGGAAAGCGAGGAGGATTATGGCTACATAATTGAGCCTGACCTTGCAGTAATAGACATAACGGATGATTTCGTCGGGAAAATAAAATTGGCCATGCCTGAAATGGCTGACGAGAAGCTGAGAAAATTCCTGGACGAGCATGGAATAGAGGAGACAACGGCAAATGTCATAGCAAAGGACAGGAAACTTGCAAAGATGTATGAGGAAGTGATAAAAGAAGTAGACAGGGAACTTGCCTCAAAATGGATAAGGAGAGAACTGCCAAGAGTACTGAACTACCAGAAAAAATCACTGGAAGAATCAAACATAGAGCCGAAGCACATGATTTCTCTTCTAAAGCTTATACAGCACGGTAAAATAACTGAGAAGACAGGGCAGCAGCTGATTAACATGCTAGGCGAAGCGCCATTTGATGTCGATGAGCATGTGAAAAAAGAAGGGCTATCTGCTGTTTCAGATTCGTCGCAGATAGAGCAGTTCTGCAAAGAAGCCATAAAGGAAGCTCCAAAGGCGGTAGAGGAATACAAGGCCGGGAAGGAGAAGGCGCTGAATTTCTGCGTTGGCATTGTGATGAAAAAATCAAAGGGAAAGGCAAAGCCGGAAACAGTCATGGAGATGCTGAAGAAGCTGGTTGATTAGATTTTATTTGAGTGCCCTTTTTATCTTGTCAAAAATAACTTTTGCTTCCCTGGCAGATTCTTTTGCAAGTGAAAGAGGTATTTCTTTTCCATAGTATTTTGATTTATTCCTTAAATCACGCAAATCATCAAGTATTTTTGATTCTTTATCTGTAATAATAGACTTCATTGCCGCAAAAACTATTGGAGCTTGGTGTGAATAAGAACGATATCCATTACGAATAAGATATGCATCTAATAACTCCCTTATGGATTCATATATGCTTTCCACAATATATTTTCCATTTTCATCAGTTATATCTTGCTTGATATGATATGAAAACCTCTTGATTCCATCAATAACGAGTGATTTTGATTCCTCTATATTAGGTGTAATTTTCTTTATGTCTCCTTTCTGGAGAAAATACTCAAATGGCCTCATGGCATTACCCCACTAAGAATCAATCCCTGATGAATATTCTCCTTTAAATTGGCCGAGATGTGATTATTGATGTAGTGATACTGTATATTGCGCCCTAGAACATCCTCAAATCCCTCTGCCTTGAATGTTGGCTTGGCATCTATCGCAATATCAATATCTGATTTTTCTGTATCCTCGCCCCTAGCATAGCTGCCAAAAAGAATGATTACCTTTGACTCTTTTTTGAGTTTCTCGAGTAATCCGCAATCAAGCAGGAGAAATAGATTAGTCCATTTCTTCTTTTCAATAAAGAGATCGTTATCGTAGTTAGACGACAGAACAAGATTCTTTCCTTCCCTACTGGACTGAAGCAGCCCTTCAGATACAAGACAATTTGATAATTGGGATACCTTTGCGGGTGATAAAGAGATGATTCTTGCAAGTTCCCTTATATGGACTTTTTTGAGTGGATTTTGCACGAAGAATATCCAGACTCTATTGTTTATTATTTCAAACATATGTTTATATAAAAAAACATATGTTTATAAATCTTTCTATAATAAGAGGGAAAACTTAGAAAAAACATACCGCTCAGAAAGTGAATTCAAAGAATTAATGCTCATCATAAAAAAGAGGATTACAACTGTTTCAAACGAATGAGCTGAAGAGCATATTAAAGAAGCAGAAGAAATAAACCCTGACTACGCCAGCTATCAGTTTGATATATCCATGGAACGTACATGCTACAACATCTTCGTAAGAATTGGAATTTAAATAGATATGCTGCAACTGCAGAGAGGAGCAAATAGGTGACTACAAATCTCAAATAGTGTGGTCACCCAAGAATCTTCTTTAAGGCATTATATTCTTTAATGAATAATTCTAGGGTAGGCCTAATATCCTGCCTTTTTTGATAGGATTGCAGAGATTCATAATACTCTGCCCTGTTTTTCAAATCAATATTAATTGGAGGATAGTTGTGCTTAATTAAAATATTATTCATCAGGATTCTTCCAACTCTCCCATTGCCATCTCTAAAAGGATGAATATTCTCGAATTGGTCATGTACAACGGCTGCCAAAATTAAAACCGGATATTTGTTTTTATGTTCTTCATACCATTTGACCAATTCCTTCAACAAATACAATACTCTTGATTGCGGGGCACCCTCATGCAATATCTCACCGAGCCTATTTTTAATAACGACCTCCTCTCCATGTTTTCTTAGTTCTCCTGCAAAAACTTTAGAATTTTTAAAGACGATCTTATGAATTTTTCGTATTAATCCAATAGAAATGTGTTCTTTTGCCTCACGAATATACTTGATAGCCTCATTGACTCCATACGCTTCTGCAATGTCCTGTTTAGATTTATCCCTTGGCCATTTATCCTCTTCCAGAACGCCTTTAACCTCCATGCTGTTAAGCTCACTCCCTTCAATAGCATTAGTATTAAAAGTGAATAACTCTGAGAAAACCTGCCACTGCTTTTCAGATAAATGACTAATCTTTATCGGGATACTCTTTTCCAGTTTCTTTACAAAACCTATATCTCTTAAAGAAATCTCAGATTTTAATGGATCTTTTATAACCTTATATTTTTCAATTTCTTCCTTAATTAGAATTTCTGCTTTTGTTTTTCTCTCATTTAATAGGGATTCATCTAAATCTGCCCCTAAAAACTTGCGCATCTTATGTACTTTTTCTCCTTCCCTGTAAGAATGAGCTAAATAGTACTTTGTCTTTTTTCCAACTTTTCTTTTCTCAATATGCATACTCTAATAATGAGGTGACTACATATATAAATCTTTCTGAATAATTGTCTACAAGTAGTATATCTCCTCGTTAAAAATGAGTTATGCCCAAACCATGCAGAGTCATCTTTTTGGTATTTTCGTGGGCTTTCCACATTAAATAAGCAACCAAAAAAGCCCATGCCAGAAAGGGCTATAAAGATTATCGCATATGAACGGATGCTTTCTAGTAATAAGATTGGTTCGTGATATGTCCTGATTTCCATATACTTCTACTTTAGGACCCTGTCCGCCTCTTCCTTTATCCTTCTCTCGAAATTGTAGACTGTCTCGCAGCTAAAATAACAAGATTTAAATATTTACACTTGTTTACACGTATATTCACTAGGAGGACAAATGGTAAATGTAACACTATCTATACCTGAGGACCTGAAACAGAGGATGGATTTATTCGCTGAAATAAATTGGAGTGCTGTAGCAAGAGAAGCATTTGATGAGAAGATAAAGGACCTGGAATTTATCAAGAGATTCAAAGCTAAAAGCAGAATAACTGAAGAAGATGCTATGAAGTGGGGAGCTGGCCTTAACAAGAATCTTGCCAAGAGGCGAATTAAGTAAGATGAATTTGGTTGTAGACGCCAATATTATCTTCTCCGTCCTTATTAAAAGCGGAAAAACAGAAGAGATTTTATTTGAAAGCAGCCTCAATTTATTTTCTCCGGAATTCATATTCGAAGAATTCAACAAGTATAAGAAAGAAATCCTAGAGAAAACATACCGTTCAGAAAGTGAATTCGAAAAATTGATGCTAATCATAAAAAAGAAGATTGCGACTGTTTCAAACGAAGAAACTGAAGAATACATTACAGGAGCAGAAGAAATAAGCCCTGACCCTAAAGATGTTGACTATATTGCTCTTGCTTTGAAATTAAAATGCGGGCTTTGGAGCCAAGATAAAGCACTAAGCGGACAAAGCAGAGTAAAGGTTTATACTACTGAGGAACTGGCCAGAATTTTTAGTTATGCCAAAACATGATTTCCCTATACTCCTACTTTAGAACCCTGTCCACCTCTTCCTTAATCCTTCTCTCGAAGTTGTAGACTGTCTCGCCTTCCTGCCTTTCTGTATCGAGAACATCAATAAGCTTCCTTGCCAGCTCCCTGGAGCTTATGCCTTTAAGCTCATTGCCTGAAACATACTCATTGATTAGGCCTTCTTCCACTTGCTTTGGCTCTGACTTGGATATTTTTATTTCTGTAAATTCCATTGATGCCAAGCCTGAGATATTTTTCAGGACAGCGTGGGCGCCATTTGCCCTAATAGCCTCAATTATGTCATTAAGCTGTATATCAGAGGGCTTACCTGAATCAAGTGTGCCAAAAAGCCTGAGAGTGACTATGGAATTTGCAAAAGATTTTCCCCTTACTTCCGCAATTACTTTCTCCCTTGCCTTTTCTGCTGACATATGTGCACAGTCAATGGAGATGCTATGGACATCGTGCAGCTTGACTTCCATCCTTCTTACTGAATCATTCTCTATGATAAAAAAACCTCCATTGCCAAGCTCCTCAAGCTCTGAAAAACTGTTCGGGAACAAAGGACCTGGATATGCAACTCTGCCATAACCCTGGATTTTCTCTGAAAAGACAAAATGAGGATGGCCTCCTGCATAATAATTGAAATTCTTCGGCAGGAGGGAAAGCGCATATGACTGCACGTCTGAAAGCTTCCCTGGCTTGAGCTCTGTAAGGAGCGCATGGAAAAGGAAGATTTTGTAGCCTGGTTCGCTTTCAAGATGCGCCCTTTCCATTTCCTCAAAATAACTCTTCTCGAGCGAGCCCATCTTCCCTAGTATTCCTGTAAGCTTTGCACCTGTCTTTTTGTCCTGCGTGAACTTAAGCTTCAGCCTTTCATTTACAATTTCGCCTCTTGAGACATTAGTAAGAAGGCCTGCTGCTTCCAAAATGTCAAGCATTGTTTTTCCTGAAGGGGAATAGTCATGCGAGCCGGGGATTATGTAAACGCTTATTCCATTATCCTTAAGCTGCTTTACCTTCTGGACTGTTCTCCTGAGATGTTCTATTGGAGGAAAAGAGGTATTGAAAAGGTCTCCGGCTATAAGGACAAAGTCCAGCCTTTCCTTTATTATTGAATCAACTGCAATCTCAAATGCTTCAATTGCCAAATCCTTCAGCAATGGCTCGCGCCACGAGCCTATATGGCAATCCGCGAGGTGGGCATATCTCATCCTAATGGGTAATCCGGCGAGGTATAAAAGTATTTGTGCCTGACTGCGTTAGTATGTGAAATAAAAGTTTATTCAGGAGAACAATTATATAGTTTTAGTTTTTAGCAGGCAATATGAAAAAAATTCTTGCTCTTATGGTTGCCATATCAATATTGCTTACGGCATGCAGCCAATCTTCCTTTCCGCCTGAGCCAGGTGAGCCCGGGGAGGGCAAAGCAAAAATTGATACCAAGACAGGCGCAGGTATAATGCAAGTACCTAAAGGTTATGCCCCTCCAGTGGATATATTCGATAATGACAAGCAGATAACATCGCTTAAGAATAGCGTTATAGAAATAGAAGATGGCCAGAAGTCAGCAAAGCATGTTGCGGAATTGGAGCATATAGGAGGCCTGATATACAACAAAGGGCATTATTACAGCACGGCAGGTAAGAAGTGGGTACAATTCAAGCTTGATGGAGAAAGCTTTAAGGAGTCAAACTGGCTAAAGGAAAATGGCGCTGCAAGCCTAGATATTCCAAAATCAGACATCAGTATAGGAGAGAATTACATAATAACTTATTCCTGCAAGAAATATGATAATGAATGGAAATGCGGATGCAGGGAAACAAACGATTGTGGATACTGGATGCTTAATACTTTCTTGCTAAGGGAAACAGATTTACCGCCTGAACCATTGCCACCTGCCGAAATTACTCAAAAATCAGAAAAATCCCTCCTTTCGTATATGGATAAGTTGCTACCAAATAAAATGTTTACTGCAAATGAGGAAGAAAAATCGAATCTTGAGAAACTAAGCAAGCATGGGTATATTAATCCAGATTCTGAGGATTATGTTCAAAGCATTTTTCAGCTGATGGAGCAATATAGCCTTAAAAACTCTTATTTGAATTTCAAAGAGAATAATGATGTTGACGTTGATGGCTTTTGGACAAGTTTCAGACCATATTTCTATTCAAAGGGGTACTATCTAGTCATCAATGAAGATAGATCCGGTAATAAACTAATCATACCGTTGAGCGAACCAATTAAAGTAACAAATCAGAAGGTAATTTCTTCATTGGAAACACTATTCCAGATGCCCATTGATTTTGAATTGTATTACCATATTATCCCTGCATCTCGTTCATTCAAGGCTCCGGGAGCATACCCAATGATTTCCGAAGACCTTATCGGGGAAGAGGAATTTGATGAAGTGCTAATTAATGAATTATCTCATTTTATGACTGAATATTTTGGAATTCAGTATGCTCCTTTTGACACTTTCTCCAGTATCACAATAAATAATATAGTTACACCATTTGTAGAAAAGGTAAGGTCCCTCAATAAAGAATTTGACATTTCTATCGGCCTAACACCAGGTAGCATGATTATCAATGGCAAGCAGGTTTCAAAATCTGAATACAAGGAGCTTGTTGAAAATACTGCAAAGGACAGGGAAAAATATGTACTGGAAGGGGTAAATGCCTTCATACCTGCTCAAAAATTTTCACTAACGCCATTCCAAGTTGATGAGTTTATATCAGATGTCGCTTCAATGCAGATTGCACCTGTATCAAGAATTAAGTCACATATCAGACAACTATTCTTTTTTGAGGTTTATGGGGATGTTAATAGCGATGGCCATGGACCGAGCTTAGCTTATACATACCAACTATTCGCAAACGGCATGGAAGAACACCCAAATACTTTTGAGTTGTCGATTATATTTAAGGAATGGCAATCTTACTATAGCCTATCTTATGCGAACAATCCTGCACTTGAATTCATGGAAAAATTAACAGATAATGCGCTTGAGTCTGCTGCACAAAAGCATCTTTTATTGGGACAGCAGATGATTGCCGAACTAAAAAAGGCTGTCGATTAAATGTGGCTTAATTCTGATATTTTAGCCCATGCCGTGAAATGATTTTTGTGCCTTGCTTTTCTGTGATTCCTTCTTTACTGTTTCAGTAAATGATGGAATTTTCACTGGTGTGGCAAACCTTGAGAAATTGCTTGTTATGATTGCCTCTCCTATATCAAGCGAAGCTATGTTCCTGCTGTCATCAGATAAATCCTGGCTGGCAGAATCAATAACTGCTTGCCTTTCCAGGGACATCTCCATGCCCAATATTATCTTTGTGTTCATGTTTGCAAGAATCTCCCTTGGTATTAGCGAAGGAAGCTGAGTTATTGCTGTTAAGCCAACCTTGAATTTCCTTCCTTCCCTTGCTATGGTTGAGAAAATGTTCGGGCCTTTCTCAATGGCATCCTTGCCAAGCACCCTTGGAGCTTCCTCAAGCAGTATGCTCAGCACTGGCTTGGCATCAATCTGGCCATTGTGCTTGTATTGCCTGTATTTCCTGAATATCTCAGCAGAAATGAGGCTGCCTATAAGGATTTCAACCTCTCCTGAGAAAGAGGAGGTATCTATTATGACTATTTTTGATGATTCAAGCTCAGAGCAGATATCCGGAATGGTAGAATCTCCTCCTGAAAGCACAAATATGCCATTGCAGGAGAGCTGCTGGCTTGTCCAGTCAAGATCAAGGATAGAGAGGAGCTTCCTCCT
The DNA here is from genome assembly GCA_018303125.1 of Candidatus Woesearchaeota archaeon. Taxonomy (GTDB): domain Archaea; phylum Nanobdellota; class Nanobdellia; order Woesearchaeales; family WJIZ01; genus JAGVYS01. The sequence goes on from JAGVYS010000017.1 coordinate 25,716, forward strand.
TATGACAGAGATTGTGCCATCCTGGAAGAAATTGCTTTCTTCGGATAGCTTCTTGTCCATCACCACTGCTTCTATCCAGCCTTCGGAATATTTCCTGTAATACATTCCAAGAGCCTGCCTCTGGGGAGGTGTCCATGATGAAACACCATCAAAATGATGTGGCTTTATTGCTGCGAGATTTATCCTTAGGCTTCTTGCACCTGGAGGCGGATTATGCGGTGTGTAATAAACAAGCTTTTCCTTTCTTGGATGGTCCTTGAGCCCTGGCCTGTTCCTTCCGTAATACTCATCATGAGGGTCCAGGACAAGAAAGCTGGAATAGTCGCTTTTCATTGAGTTCCATAGGATTGTTGAGGCAAGGTTTGACTTGCCCTTGCCTGTGCTTGCTGCTATTAGGATATGATGCGATAATGTATCAACTCCCGGAAGTGAAATCTCTACATCAAGTGCCTTTGAGCCTGACCTAAGCTTGCCTATGCAGAGAGGATTTTCGGGCTGCGTTATGAATGACAAATCTTTTTCATCTATTTCCCTTATTGGTGAAAGAAATATTGGGAGATTCTTGTTTAGTTTTGTACCCTTATTGCCTATAGTTATGAGGCTTTTAAGAATAGCTAGGTTATAATTCCTTAAGTTTCCGTCATAGAAATCATTCTCAGAGCCCTCCTCCAAGCTCAGGCCCGATATGAGCTCAAGCGACTGCCTTGATATCTGGCTGCCATAAAGAAGGTCAGTGACCTGCATCAATATCATGCTGCCTTCTGCCTCGCTTATCAGAAGCTCGCCTATCTCTATGCCTTGCCCTGCTTTCTGCCTTGCAATGACTTTTCCGAATTCTCCAGAAATTATTTGCCCCTTGATTTTCATCTTTGCTTAAGCTCCTCGTGCTTCAGTATCTCTAAATCTTTTTCAGAGATGGCGCAGCCGTTGAGCTTCATTCCCCAGAGTAAGGCATCAAGCAGTATTTCCTTTTGCGCCGGTAGCCCGGGAAGCAATGAGTTCAATATTCCTTTTTCAAAGGAAACTGCCATAAACTCGGCAGACCTTATGAACTTGACAGTTTTCGTCTTCTTCCTGAGCTCGGAAAGGTTTTTCTGCTCTATTGTAACAGGTGTATGAAGCCTATGCGACAATAAGTAACGGAGCTTTTCCGGCCTTTCTATGAGGTACCTTGTTGTCCTTTCATCTATCATAACTGCATCTGCATTGTAATGAAGGTATGCTGCTATTGCTGTAATTTCTGCCATGTGCACTATGCTTAGGTTTTTGCCCCTTGCATAAAGACTTGTGTTGGCTAGGTTAAGAAGATGGCTTGAAATATTGTCAATTTCCTGGTGGTTTAGCAGCTCTATTGTGCCATTTCTTATCAGGCTCAATACCTGCAATGCCTCAAGCTTGAACTTTTTTGATTCTAAGGGAGTGTCAACAAGCTCACGCTTAACCTCCTTAGTTATGTAGAACTGGATGCCATATTTTTCTTTTGCCCTTTCCATAACCCACAGCATGCTGTTTAGGGCAAATGAGATTATTGGGCCTGAGTCAGTTATAACTTTCTTCATTAAAAAGACTCCTCGTGTATTTTAAGCGCTGCCTTACACTTGAGATATCAGAATCCTGGTCGAAAATATTTGTTGCACTCAGATAATCATAAAACTCCCAGAGGGATATGCCTAATAGTGATGCTGTCTTGGATGCTGATATTCCGTGCCTGTAAATGTTGCTACCCTTCCTTATTGATGCCTGCCTTATTATCTCCTGCACATAATCGCCATACTTCTCATCTGATTTGGATATTACTTCCATAATGGCCTTGATATGGTCATGGCACTCCACATTCTCTGATGACTCAAGGCAGCTTATTGACTTTGCGATGTAATTTCTTATTGACTTCAAAGGTAGGCTGTAACCAAGCCTGCCAATTGCCTTGGAAAGTGAATAAACCAATATGCCTACTGAGATGGAATATGAATCCTGGTAAATTGATGCATCATGGACTGTATGGTTGCTTATTTCCATCAGCGCCTTTGTGTCTGGCAGAGGCTTGTCTAAGATGGCTGAAACTTGCTTCAGGATGCCTATAAGGTCCTTCCTTACTTCTGAATCCATTTTTATATGATTGGCAATTTAATTTAAAAATATTGTCATCAATTTCTTTACTTATATAAGTATATCTTATGAATAATCTATTTTTTCAATAATATTTTTTTAAATAACTGTTTTTATAGGTAATATTTATAAACAAAGAAGCTAATTTAGGCTTTAATGGCCAGAATCAAGCTAGTTGTAGATGGATTTCAGTGCGAAAGGTGTTCTCATAAGTGGATTCCAAGAGTGAAAAGGTATCCGTTTCATTATTCAAGCCGACAATAACCGGCTTCATGGTCCTGCAAGAAAGCAATCCAATCGGCATAGAGTTCACTTCAAACATGAATTTAACCTTGCCAATAAACGACATTACAGCTCTATACCTAAACAGCTTCATATCAAGCAACTTCTCAGGAAAAGTATCACTCTATGATGGAAATGATAGATATACCTTATTGGATTATTCCATTCTTGACCTTAATGAGGAAGTTGAGAATTCATCAATAGAATTTGAATTGAATTACAATAAAATCTCTCCTGAAGTAGCCGAGCTATCAGTTGCTGCAGAGCAATATAGCTGTGTTGAATGGAAGATAAACGATGAAAATATCTGCTATGGGGAAAATTCATGCTGCTCCCTGCTAAATTTAGAATCCTCTGGCGAGAAGAATGAATCACTCTATTTGAACAAGTGGAAATACAATGCGCAAGATAGAAATATAGTCAAGGCACAAGTAGTCTATGCCAATTACAGTTTGGATATTGATGATGCTTACTCTGACATAAGGTACAGCGACATTAAAGGGATTGTTGTTGACTTGTTTGACAAATTACCATTAAGCAATGTATGCGGTGAAGCATGCAATCTTGAAGGCGGAAATAATTATGCATTGGAGATTATAGTTGAAAGCGGCTCAATAGAAATAACAAATTATACTTATCAGTTGACTCCAAATAATGCGCCCGAATTCAAAGAAGTGCCAAATGTTACATTCTCTGATAGTTATACTCTTGATTTAAGCAAATATGTTTCAGATAAGGAGAATAACGAGCTGAATATTGGTTATCTGCATGTCGACGGCATTTCAGTTGAGTTTAACGGCCTTACAGCAATTATCAGGGCAGACTCTAACTTTACTGGAAAGGCATATACTTTCTTTACTGTTAATGATTCATCATTATCAGCCACTTCCAACATCATAGAATTGGAAGTTGTAGATTTCAAGCCTAAAGTTGTTGTGGGAGAAGATGTAAGATGGGTGAAGAAGGCTTCTGTAATAGATAACAAAGTTATTTTGGAGCATGAGCCTATTAACATCACGGTTACTGCAGAAGGCGAAGAGATACTTGACAGGAATGTAGACATCATTATTGAAGGCGAAAGAAAAGACTTGGATGAATATGAGTATGACAAGAAGATTGAGAAGCTTGATGAAGGAATTAATAGTGCTTCTAATGATAGAAAAGTAGCTTTTGAGGAAGAGAAGAGTGACTTTGTCAAGAGCAAGAGATTGGAGAATACTGGCAGGGCATTAAGGAAATTAATCTCCATAACAGGGAATGTTGTTCTAAATGAAGAGGAAGCGGATAACACTGTACTGGTAATAAATGAGGATGTTCAAGAAGTAGAGATAGAATACTTCACAGAAGCCCCAATTGCCATTGAAGAAGAGATGAATAATGGCAAGAGAGTAACAATAAGCTCTGACATTGGCTATGAAGATGTTTTAGCTTTTGCAGACATACCAGATACGGATGCAAATTCAATAAAATTGTTTCATATTGTCAATGGCACAAAAAAACTTTCAAACTTTGATGGCTATGATAGCAATGATAACAATTTAGTTGACTATATTGAATGGACAGTTCCACACTTGTCTAATCAGACTTATGAGATTATCCTGATTACAGAAGCAGAGCATCTGGATGAGAACAGGAACTTTGTTAATGATGTTTATGATTATGTGAAGGCAAGGGATTACAATTTCACAACAATTCCTGCAAGTAATTACATTAGAGTGAAATTTGAAAGAAGGCTAAATTCCAATAATGACATAACAATCTATGCCAAAAGCAATCACTCAAATGCATCTGTTTTTGTTTATGAGAAGGATAAGAATGATTCAATAGCTGACTTTGGAACTATAACAGATTATGGCAAATACCAGATTTTATTAACCAATCTTAATGAAAGCCAAGATATATTTGATTTAAGAACAACAAATGACGTTGAGTTTGACTATGTGGTTGATCCGACTACTGTTTCTGCGTGCGGCACACTCTCAACTTCAAATACCCAGTACGATTTGACTCAGAATATAGCCTCTGCTAATGGGCCATGCATAAATATCGCTGCCAACAACATAACATTCGATGGTCACGGTTATAGGATTACTTACGGTGGTGGAGGGACAGGAATTGGAATAAATGTAACCAATAGTGCAAACGTAACTATTAGAGGCGCGAATGTATATAAGAATCTATCAAATACAGCAACAGCTAGTAACTACGGCATACTTCTGTCCAATGCGAGGAACAGCACCATTTCTAATGTAACTGTAAGGACTAACGGCACATCCGCAAACTTTGGTATCTATTTTTCCAGCTCTAATCAGAATATAGTAACCACAAGTAATATTACAACAGGCGGTGACCAAGATAGCAACTATGGAATATTTATAACAGACTCATCCTTCAACAATAATGTTACCCTCAGTAGTATAGTTTCTAGTGGACGAGTAAGCAATGATTGGGCAGTGTATATTGGCACAGCTTCTAATACTATCAGTTCAAATAATATCACGGCCAGTGGAGGAGGTTCAACATATGGCATTTACATGAGTACCGCATCATCATCTACTATTACTTCTAATATCATAACCTCAAATGATGTTGGCATCAGGGCTGATGGCAATAACGCGGGTTCATTCTTAAGATATAATACAATAAAATCCGGTGGCATCGGTCTTTACCTCTACTCTAGGTATAACACTTTCGTTTCCAATGTTATAAACAATAGCGGTACTGCAATTTATCTGTATGAAGATTCTCCGGCTGTAACAATCAATAACAAATTCATTAACACCAGTATCATAAGCGTTGATGGCATAGCCTTGGATTTAAATACCGTTATATGCGACGGATGCAATCTGAGCGGAAATGAATTTATTGACACGCCTATCCGTAATTATTCCATTACTAATCCGGGCGGTCTTCTATATTTCAATGATTCACGGTATGGAGAGATACGTTTCCTGAAACAGATAAATGGTTCTGGCTCAAATTTGTCACATGCCATAAGGATAAACAGCAACTCAATATTTGTAAATGCTAGCCTAAGGCCGGGTCTCAACAGGAGCGCTAATGTCACAGTATATAATTTACCGATAAGCTCAGGCAATGTGGCTATTTTGAAAGACAACACAGTGTGCGACAGTTCTACTTCGCCGACCTGCAACATTTTGCAGCCATTGAACAGGAGTACTGCAAGGTTTAACGTGACTGAATGGAGTGAATATTCTGTTGATGTAACTTCAATAACTGTATCTTCATGCCAGGCTCTAAATACAAATAATATGTATTATGATTTAATTGAGGACATTTCCTCTGTGACAGGATGCATAGAGGTAAATGCTAGCAACATAACGTTCGATGGGCACGGGCATACAATTACTTATGGCACAGGAGGAAAAGGACAAGGAATAAATGCTACGAATAAAGTAAATATAACAATCAAGAGTGCAATAATAGCAAAGGGCTCTGAATCAGACGCAAATAACTATGGAATACTTTTATCAGAAGTCGAGAATAGCACAATCATTAATAATACTATAAGGACAAACGGTA
>JAGVYS010000003.1 GCA_018303125.1 Candidatus Woesearchaeota archaeon
AGCTGAAAAGGCGCTGGAAAAGGAAGAGTATGAGAAGGCTGCCGGTTATGTCGATGGAGCCATTAATGCCTGCAGGGATACGATAACGTCATTGAAAGGAAGTTCCTTGCTTAGCAAAGAGAAGGGTTCAATGTTTGTAAGCATTTTAGTACTTATAATAGCAATACTGGCTATCTGGCTTGGAATGGAGATGTGGCAGAAAATGCCTAAGAAGAGGAAGAAATAAAAGACTATTTCAGGCCAAGGTTAGGAGATGTAAGCCTTTCAGGGTCAAGAATCCTTTCTATATCACGGTCTGGAAGAAGTTTCATTTCTTTAACTACTTCCTTTATGGTTTTTTTGCTCTTTAGGGACTCTTTTACAACAAGGGTAGCCTTGTCATATCCTATGTACGGGCTCAATGCAGTCGCAAGCGCCATTGAATTATCAACATAATGTCGGCATATATCTTCATTAGCCTTTATTCCGCTAATGCATTTCTCTGCAAGTGAAGCCGATGCATTTGACAATATCCCAAGTGACTCCATAATGTTATGGCCTATGATAGGCATATGCGTATTTAGGTCAAGGTTGCCTGATGCGCATGACATTGCTATGCATGCATCATTTCCTATAATCTGATGGCATGCCATGTTAACCGCTTCACACATGCTTGGGTTTATCTTGCCGGGCATTATGGATGAGCCTGGCTCAAGTGCAGGAAGAGTTATTTCATTCAATCCAGTCTTCGGCCCTGATGACATAAGCCTCAGGTCATTTGCAATCTTGTTTATATCCAGTGCAGCCAGCTTTAGTACTGATGACAATGCAGCTATATCTGTAAGGAATTGAGTGCTTTCAATGCAGTCTTCTGCTGACATGAAGTCAAGTTTTGCATATTCGTTTATGTGCATTATAACCTTCATCCTGAACTCAGGATAGGTATTGAGGCCAGTTCCGACAGCATTTCCGCCTATGCCAAGCTCCATCAGGAATTTTTTTGTATCTTCTACCCTCTCTATATGTTTTCCAATTGCAGTTGCGTATGCATTGAATTCCTTGCCAAGTGTGATTGGCACAGCATCCTGAAGATGGGTCCTGGCAGATTTTAGTACATTCCTAAACTTTTCTCCCTTGCCTTTAAGCTCTTTTCTAAGTAGGGAAAGTGAGACTATCAGCCTTTCAACAGCAAAACACGATGCTATCCTTATCGCAGAAGGTATGACATCATTGGTTGACTGCCCTTTGTTTACATCATCGTTCGGATGCAGCGATATTGCCATTATGCCAAAAGCCCTGTTAGCAATAACCTCATTCACATTCATGTTTGTTGATGTGCCTGAGCCGGACTGGAATATGTCAAGAGGAAACTCTGAGTCCAACTTCCCATCTATTATCTCTGTGCATGCCGCTATTATAGCTGACATTTTCTTATTGTCAATAAGCCCAAGCTCATTATTTGCTTTTGCACATGCAGCCTTTATTATGGCAATAGCCTTAATCAGCTCAGGATTCCATCTTAGATTGCTTATATGGAAATTGTTGAGTGAGCGCTGAGTGTGCGCCCCATAGCAGGCATCAAAAGGAACATCCATCTCCCCCATCGTGTCTCTCTCTTTTCTTGTTTGCATCATTAATGGTATTCTTCAAACGTATTTAATTTTTTTCCAATTTCATGGCACAAACAAAAAACTATATAAAGGGGAGCAGCGCTGCAATTATCCCGGTATGTTAAGAAAAAAACCGGCGGTAGGAAGTCTAATTCTTAAGGATGGCACTGTCTTCAAAGGCACTCCATTTGGCTCGCAAAATAGCACAGCAGGGGAGGTTGTTTTCAATACTGGAATGGTCGGATATCCTGAAAGCATGACCGACCCCAGCTACAATGGCCAGATTCTTGTTTTCACATATCCTTTGATAGGAAACTATGGCGTAAGGCAGAACCCTGATTCTATTGCTGATTCACTTGAGTCCAGCAGGATACAGGTCAAGGGGATTATAGTATCTGACTACTCAGCAAATTACAGCCATTGGAGCGCTATAAAATCACTTGATGAATGGATGAAGGAAGAAGGCATACCGGGCATCTATGGCATTGACACAAGGCAGCTTACAAAGAGGCTCAGGGAAAAAGGGGTAATGCTTGGGAAAATAATCAACAGGCAAGATACGGGCTTCTATGACCCAAACAAGGAAATCCTGCAGGAATATGTGAGCGTGAAATCCCCTGTTACATATGGGAGCGGAAAGCCCCACATAGTGCTTGTTGACTGCGGTGTTAAAAACAGCATAATAAGGAGTCTTCTTAGGAGGAAAGTCAGGCTTACGCAAGTGCCTTATGATTACGATTTTACAAGGATGAAGTATGACGGATTGTTTATCTCCAATGGCCCGGGAGACCCTAAGAGCGTGACGCAGGCAATTGAAAATGTAAGGATTGCTATGGATAGTGAAAAGCCTGTTTTCGGGATATGCATGGGCAACCAGATAATGGCCCTTGCAGCAGGTGGCGCAACATACAAGCTTAAGTTTGGCCACAGAAGCCAGAACCAGCCGTGCATTGAGCAGGGCACGAAGAGATGCTACATCACTTCCCAAAATCATGGTTATGCTGTAAATGATAAAAAATTGCCTTCAGGATGGAAGCCGTGGTTCAGGAATGCAAATGACGGCACAAATGAGGGAATAATCCATAAGACAGGCCTGTTCAGGGCAATACAATTCCATGCAGAGCACAATCCCGGGCCTCGAGATACAGAGTTCATGTTCGATAATTTCATAAGAATGGTAAGGGAAGGAAGATGACAGAAGAGATGTTGGATGTGGTGGACGAAGATGACAGAGTAATTAAGGTAACATCAAGGGATGATGCTCGTAGGAGAAATCTAAGGACAAGGGCAAGCCACATAATTATCATGGATAGGAAAGGCAATTTACTCATTCAAAAAAGGGCGGCCGGAAAGAAGATATACCCGAGCCTTTGGGACATAGGTGTAGGAGAAACAATCCAGACAGGGGAGAGCTATGAAAGTGCTGCAATAAGGGGAATGAGTGAAGAGCTCAACTTGACAATCAGCATGAAAAATATTAAGTTTCTATGCGATTACAAATTTGAGGATGAGATAACAAAGAGGATATGGAAGATATACTCTTGCATATTGCCAAGCCATGATGTAACAATGCAGGAAGATGAAATTTCAGAAATTAAATGGATATCTGCAATAGAAGCTGCAAATGCAGTGAAAACAAAAAATTTTGCGCCCTGGTGGTCGGGCATATTTGAAGAGGCGATGAAAAAAATTGGAGGCAAGGTTTGAATCCAAAAAAAGTTCTTGTGCTAGGCTCAGGAGCGCTTAAGATAGGTCAGGGAGGAGAATTCGATTACTCTGGTTCACAATGCCTTAGGGCATTGAGAGAAGAGGGAATAAAAAGCGTTCTTGTAAACCCCAACATAGCTACTGTGCAGTCTTCAGAGGAAATGGCAGACGAGATTTATTTCCTGCCGCTCACTCCTTATTTTATAGAGAAGGTCATTGAAAAGGAAAAGCCTGATGGCATATTCTTGAGTTTTGGCGGCCAGACTGCATTGAACTGTGGCGTGGAATTGCACAGCAAAGGCATACTGAAAAAGCATAATGTCAGGGTGCTTGGCACACAGGTAAGTGCAATAATCGCAACAGAGGATAGGGGCATTTTTGTAAAGAAGCTCAAGGAAATAAATGTTAAGACACCGAGGGGCATTGCTGTCACAAACATAAGTGGAGCAATTAAGGCAGCAGACAAGATTAAGTATCCTGTAATGCTGAGGGTTGCCTATGCTCTTGGCGGGCTAGGCTCTGGAGTTTGCAACAACAATAAAGAGCTTGCAGAAAAAGCATCTAAGGCATTCTCGAGTGTTAAGCAGATTCTCATAGAGGAATACCTTGAGGGATGGAAGGAGATTGAGTATGAAGTTGTCAGGGACGGAAATGACAATTGCATAACAGTCTGCAACATGGAAAACTTTGACCCTATGGGAATCCATACAGGGGAAAGCATAGTTGTGGCACCTTCCCAGACACTAACAAATGCAGAGTATCACAAGCTTAGGGAGATTTCAATTAAGGTGATAAGGCATCTCGGCATAATAGGGGAGTGCAACATACAGTTTGCATTCAGCCCAAGCTCTGATGATTACAGGGTAATAGAGGTAAATGCAAGGCTCTCAAGGAGCTCAGCATTGGCATCAAAGGCAACAGGCTATCCCTTGGCCTTTGTCGCAGCAAAACTTGGCCTTGGTTATTCCCTTACAGAAATAGACAACAGCATAACAAAGGCAACAAAAGCATGTTTTGAGCCTGCGCTCGACTATATAGTTGTGAAGATGCCAAGGTGGGACCTGCAGAAATTCAGGAGAGTGGAAAGAGAGATAGGCACTGAGATGAAATCTGTAGGAGAGGTAATGGCCATAGGTAGGAACTTCGAGGAAGCAGTCCAAAAGGCAATAAGGATGCTAGGCACAGGCCTGAACGGGATTATAGGAGACAATATATCGTCAAAGGATATTGAAAAAGAGCTGCGAAAGCCAACTGACGAAAGGGTATTTGCAATTGCAAGTGCCATAGACAAAGGCATTTCAATAGAAAAGATACATTCCTTTTCAAAGATAGACAAATGGTTCCTTCACAGGATAGGTAATATAGTATCTGTTTACAGGAAGCTAAGGAAGGCAAGCATAAGGAGATTAAGCAAGGAACTTCTTTCAGAATGCAAGCGCAATGGCTTCTCGGATGCCCAGATAGCAGCAATAATCTCATCTGATGAGCATGAGGTAAGGAAATTAAGGGAGAAATATTCCATATTCCCTTCTGTAAAGCAGATAGACACTCTTGCAGCTGAGTATCCTGCAAGGACAAATTACCTATACTTAACTTATAATGGAACCGAGGACGACATATCATTTGCTGACAAAAAGAAAGTAATGGTGCTAGGCTCAGGTGCGTACAGAATAGGCAGCTCAGTTGAGTTCGACTGGTGCTGCGTCAACAGCGCAATTGCATTAAGGAAACTTGGTTTCAGGACAATAATGCTGAACTATAATCCAGAGACAGTATCAACTGATTATGACATGTGCGACAAGCTTTATTTTGATGATATCAGCTTTGAAACAGTTATTGATATATACAGGAAGGAAAAGCCGGATGGAGTCATAGTTTCAATGGGCGGCCAGATACCCAATAACCTGGCCTTGAAGCTGCACAGGAGCGGAATAAAAATACTTGGCACTTCCCCTGTTTCTATTGACAAGGCAGAGGACAGGCATAAATTCTCAAAGCTTCTTGACTCTCTTGAAATCGACCAGCCTGAATGGAAGGAGCTTACAACAGTCAGGAATGCAAAAAAATTCGCGGAAAAAGTGAAATATCCTGTCCTTATAAGGCCAAGCTATGTGCTAAGCGGCGCAGCAATGTCTGTTGCTTTAAATGAGAAAAGCCTGGAAGAATATCTTGATAAGGCATCTTCAGTCAGCAAGGAGCATCCTGTTGTCGTCAGCAGCTTCATAACAGGCGCCAAGGAGATAGAGATAGATGCAGTAGCCAATAAAGGCAATCTTGTATGCTGGGCCATATCTGAGCATATAGAAAATGCCGGAGTGCACAGTGGCGATGCAACAATAATGCTTCCGCCGCAGAGGCTTTATTTCGAGACAACGAGGAGGGTAAAGAAGATTGCGGGCCAGCTTGCCAAGGCACTTGAAATAACTGGCCCATTCAATATTCAGTTCCTTGCCAAGGATAATCATGTCAAAATAATCGAGCTTAATCTGAGGGCATCAAGGAGCTTCCCTTTTGTCTCAAAGGTTTTTGGTACGAATTTCATTGATGTCGCAACAAAGGTTATAATGGGGCAGGACATAAAGAAGATAGGCATAAGCGTCTCTGACCTTGAGTATGTCGGAGTCAAAGCACCTCAGTTTTCATTCTCAAGATTGAAAGGCTCTGACCCGACATTGTCGGTTGAGATGGCATCAACTGGAGAGGTAGCATGCTTCGGCGATGATTTGGAAGAGGCATTCCTAAAGGCATTCTTATCTGTCGGCTATGTAATACCGAAAAAAACAGTGTTCCTGTCAACAGGCCCTGCAGAGAGCAAGGCTGAGCTGCTCGAAAGCTGCAGGCTGCTCAGGAAGATGAATTTCTCGCTTTTTGCAACTAAGGGAACGCATGATTATCTACGGCAGATGGGTGTCCCAAGCACAGTCCTTTACTGGCCTCTCGACGGTAAAAAGCCAAATGCAGTAGATTATATAAAGGGCGGAAAGGTAGATATGGTCATCAACATACCTAAGTCATACCAAAGACAGGAGCTTTCAAACGGGTATATAATAAGGAGGGCAGCCGTGGATTATAATGTCCCGCTTATAACCAATACCCAGGTGGCAAAGCTGTTTGTATCTGCTATAAGCATGTATAGGCAGGATGGCCTTAAGATAAAATCGTGGAAGGAATACAAGGAGGTGCCAGGCTGATTCCCTATGGGCAGCCTATTTTTATGACAAAATACATCATTGTTGCGGGCGGCGTAATTTCTGGAGTGGGGAAAGGAGTTACAACAGCATCTATAGGCAAGATAATCAAGGAATACGGCTACAGCGTTACAGCCATAAAGATTGACCCTTACCTAAACTATGATGCAGGCACTCTCAGGCCAACAGAGCATGGCGAAGTATGGGTTACGGATGATGGTGGTGAGATTGACCAGGACCTTGGAAATTATGAAAGGTTTCTTGACATGGAAATACCTAAAATAAACAACATTACTTCCGGCCAGATTTACAAGACAGTCATAGACAGGGAAAGGAAAGGCGAATACTTAGGAGAAACAGTCCAGTTCATTCCCCATATACCGGACGAGATTAGGAGGAGAATAAAGGAGTCATCAAAGGGATATGAATTCGCAATAATAGAGATAGGCGGCACAATTGGTGATTTTGAGAATCTTCCATTTCTCTTCGCCATGAAGGGGATGGAGCGCGAGATAGGCAAGGAAAATATCATCTATATACTTGTTTCTTACATGCCTGTTCCAGAGCATATGGGCGAGATGAAGACAAAGCCGACCCAGCAGGCAATAAAGCTGCTTTCCGAATCAGGCATTTTCCCTGATTTCATAATATGCAGGTCGCTATCACCTCTTGATGATATAAGGAAGAAAAAAATAGAGACTTATGCCAACATACCAAGCGATTATGTAATCTCAGAGCCTGACATAGATACGATTTACAGGATACCTCTTGACCTTGAGAAGGAAAGCCTCGGGTACAAGATTCTCTCTGAGCTCAGGATGAAGCTGAGGAAAAGGCCGACATTCAGGTCATGGAAGGAGCTTGTAAAGAAGATAATAAGCCCATCAAAGAAAATCAGGATTGCCCTTGTTGGAAAATATCTTGACATAGGCAATTTCAGCCTAAAGGATTCTTACATTTCAGTAAATGAGTCGCTGCTCCATGCCGGCGCATCCCTTGATGTTGGCGTGGAAATAGAGTGGATAGACTCAAAGAAGCTTGAGAAGGAGAATGCGGAAAAGATGCTTGAGGGATTTGACGGCATACTTATACCTGGGGGATTCGGCAATTCAGGAGTGGAAGGGAAGATAAGCGCGATAAAGTATGCAAGAGAAAACGGCATTCCATTCCTTGGCCTTTGCTATGGCCTTCAGCTTGCCATAGTTGAATATGCAAGGAATGTCTGCACGCTTAAGGATGCGCATACAACAGAAGTTGACAAGGACACAAAAAATCCTGTTATCTGTATCTTAAACTCACAGAAAAACATAATGGAGAACCATGATTATGGCGGCACGATGCGCCTTGGTGCATATGCGGCAACCCTGAAGAAGGATACTAAAGTACTTTCATTATACAGGGAGACAGGAAGGCTGAAGGAAGACAGGGAAAAGCTCGGAAATTACAAGAAATCAGAGCAGTTCAGGCTTGGAAAGATGGAGGATGACTCAAATGTTGTCCTTGAAAGGCACAGGCATAGGTATGAGGTGAATCCTGAATATGTAAGCAGGCTTGAGGAAAAGGGGATGGTTTTTTCTGGTTGCCATATTATGGAAGACGGCACAAGCCTTATGGAATACATTGAGTTGCCTCAGCATAATTTCTTTGTCGCAACTCAAAGCCATCCTGAGTTCAAGAGTAGGCTAGGCAATCCCTCTCCATTGTTTTACGGCTTCATAAAGGCATGCTCTGAGAAGAAGTGACGGAATCCCAGAACTAATGCTTTTCAGGCAATGCCCAATTTAGCGCAAACTATTTAAATTTGTTACAATGGCTGCAATATAGATGAAAAAAGTGCTTGTTGTTTTCGGCTCTATTTCTGATGAGGCTGTTTTTTTGATGAAATAATTTCAGGCCTTAAAGAAGAAAAAGTGCCTTATGATGCAAGGATATGCTCTGCCCATCGTACACCAGATGAGCTTGATGCATTGCTTCGCGGGAATTATTCAGTCATAATAGCAGGCGCAGGGCTTGCAGCCCACCTGCCAGGAGTATGCGCCTCAAAATCAATCCTGCCTGTAATTGGGGTTCCTGTAAGCAACAATTACCAGGGCCTTGATTCACTGCTTTCAATAATGCAGATGCCTCCCGGCATTCCTGTCCTCAGCGTTGGAGTTGACAAAGGCAGGGAAGCAGCAAAGATGGCAGCATTGATGCATATGCAGTACAAGAATGTCCATCTTTTCCTAAATGAAAAAGACAAGGCTGCAAAAAAAGCCATTGACATTCTTAAAGAGTTCAATGTCCCTTATGAGATAAATCCGGAATTCAGGGCAAATAGCCTCAACATAAGCTTTGTAACGCTCAATGAAAGCGCAAAAGATGACTCTCTTTCAATTTATGTCCCTATTAATGATGGCTCAGGCATGGCGGAAGCGTCTCTTAACTTGCTTAGGATGACCTCAAATGGCTTGTGGGTCGGCCTTAACAGGGGGGAGAATGCGGCGCTTGCTGCTGTGGAGATACTTGCCATAACTGATATGTCGCTCAGGCAAAAGATTATTGCATACAGGAAAAAGCATGCTGAAAAAGTAAAGGATGACAACATGAAGGTGAAATCAAAATGATTCTGGACAATAAGATAAGAGACCAAATGGAGTATACACTGAAGGAAACACGTTTCAATCTTGGCAAGAAATACCAGGGCAAGGTAAGGGATACTTACATGACCGATGATAAGATCTACATAATAACAACTGACAGGATCAGCGCATTTGACCGTGTCCTCACAACAGTCCCTTTCAAGGGCCAGGTTTTGAATCAGATATCTGATTTCTGGTTCAGCATGACAAAGGACATAGTGAAGAACCACGTCATTTCTGTGCCTGACCCGAATGTAATGGTCACCAGGAAGCTGAATATACTCCCTATAGAGGTTGTAATAAGAGGATACTTGACAGGCTCTGCATGGCGAGATTACCAGAAAGGGAATGCTGTTTCAGGAATAAAGCTGCCTCCGGGCATGAGGAAGGACCAGAAGTTCGATAAGCCGTTATTCACTCCATCAACCAAGGCTAAGGAAGGGCATGACATGCCTCTCTCAGTGCATGATATTGTTGCGCAGGGAATGTTATCTAAAGAGCTTATCCAGAAGGTTGAGGAAATGGCACTAAAGGTTTTCAAGAGGGGCCAGGAAGTTGCGCTTAGCAATGGAATGATATTGGTTGATACAAAATACGAATTTGGCCTTGATGAAAACAATGAGATTTACCTTGCCGATGAACTGCATACTCCAGATTCCTCAAGATACTGGTATGCTGATACTTATGAGGAAAGGTTCAGGAATGGGCAGGAGCAAAGGATGCTTGACAAGGAATATCTTAGGCAGTGGCTGATAAAAGAGAGGAGCTTCATGGGCGACGGCCATATACCTGAGATACCAGCAGAAGTAATAATAGAAGTGGCAAAGAAATACATAAAGGCCTATGAGGAGATTACAGGCAAGAAGTTTGATGCTAAAGTCGGGGATGTCCTTGAAAGGGTTAAAAAGTGCCTCGGTGCATAGTTTAGTTGCAAAATATTTATAAATTTCTTTAATGACGGGTTAGCCATGGGTTATGCGGCTCAGTTGATGTGTTCTTATCGTCACCTTACAGCTTCTGGAATGCATTTTGTTGTTATGAGGAACGGAGATTATGTTTTAACAGCAGAGGGAGCACCTGCAGTTGTGGATGATTTAGAATCTGCAATAAAACTACGGGAAGAACAGGATATTCCTGCTAATATTTTTTCAGTCACTGCATCCCCAATAGGCAATACAGGAAAAATCATAAATAATGGAGAGGACATAACACGATTCCTAATCTCTTCTGGAGGTGCGGAGCCTTTTTGTAATTTGCCCGGCATTATACCAATATCGAAAGACGAGCCTGTTTATGTTGGCCGTAATGGGACAGGCTATTCAGGATTCTATGCCGTGGATAGTGTAAAAATAGATAACGGCGCCCGTGATGTGAAAATACAGGAAGTCAGGCTAAAAAAATTGGATGAAAATCCGCCAGCAGGGAAATACCTTTTTCTTGCCTGAGCACATCTTTCATCCTTCGCAGGCATATTTTTGGTATTTTGCTATCATATTTTCTGCAGCGAAAATCAGCTGCTGCATTGCATAAGATTCAAGCGCCTTTACCATATATTCCGCTTTGCCTGTTATAAGCGCAGTCCTGCTGTCCCGCTTAGCGTTAAGCGCATCTGCCCATACCTTGATTCCCTCCTCTAGGGAAAAGTTTCCTTTAAGAAATTTTGACATGTGGCATTGTGTTCTTTCTGCAGAAACTACAGCACCTGTGTTGTCATGGCAAATAACAGTTGGCCCATAGACGCTTATGTCCCCTGCCATTACACGATGGCTGCTGCCATGTTCAAAAAGGAAAATGTAATCCAGGGAAAAATCGCGGAATGGAAAAAATGGTTTCGAATTTGCCCTTATTACCCTCCAGTCTCTATTTTCACGCATACTGAAAAGAATGTTATATTATTTATAAACCAATTCCAAAAGATTTACAAAGAGCGGCAATAGGAAAAAGTTATGGGTTTCAGGGAAACAGCTATAAGGGCTGCCAAGGAAGCAGGCAAGATTCATCTTAAGTATTTCAGGAAAAAATTTGAGATAAGATATAAGGCATACAAGCATAATAGGGTAACTATCGCAGATACGGAAGCAGAGAAAAAGATTGTTTCAGAAATAAGGAAAGAGTACCCTTCGCATAATATCCTGGCAGAAGAGGCAGAATATCCAAGGACAGGCTCAGAATACCTCTGGGTGATAGACCCTCTTGACGGCACGAACAATTTCAGCAAGGGCATTCCTGTTTTTTGCGTTTCAATAGCGCTTGCTAAAGATAATGAGCTGATTCTCGGTGTTATCTATGACCCGACAAGAAATGAGCTTTTTGTTGCTGAGAAGGGCAAAGGCGCATTCCTGAACGGCAAAAGAATAAAGGTTTCAGGAAGCTCACAGCTGCATGACAGCATTCTTCTGACAGGTTTTTACTATGACAGGGGAAAGCCAATGTTCTCTACGCTTGCAAGCATGCAGGAATTTTTCCTGAAGGATGTAATAGGCATAAGGTGCACAGGCAGCGCAGCCCTTGATCTCTGCAGCGTAGCTTCCGGTAGGGTAGATGGCTTCTGGGAATTCAAGCTTAACGCATGGGACTTTGCTGCCGGAAAGCTTCTTGTGGAAGAAGCAAATGGAAAGGTTACCGGCAGGAAAGGGGAAGGAATTGCAATTGGTGAGTCTTACATAGTCGCATCAAATAAAAAAATCCATGGCAAAATGCTTGATATTCTCAAATAATATGCTATTTATTTTCTATATTAAAAATAATTAAGGAAAAAATAAGAAAAATCAATAAACTCTATCCCTTTTGTCTATCTTGAAGACGATTATCTTATTCTCTGGATAGTTTATTCGATAGAGTGCTCTATAATCACCAATCCTTAGCCTGAATACATTATGCTCGCCAACAATTCTTTTCGCATCGTGTGGCACGGCATTATTTTGCAATTGCTCATCAATCCTGTCAAGAATTCTCTTAACGGAATTTTTATCAAGCTTCTTCAGAAATTTTACTGGCTGCTTATCGTAATTAATCTCAAAACTCATAATCCGAGCGCCTTTCGCAGATTCTTGGCTGAAGTAAGCTTTGATTGTTTTTCATTTATTCGGCTTTCCTGTAGAAGCTCAGACTCTTCAATACTCAAGAACATATCTTTATCCGGCATATTTTCCTTTATTGCATGAATCTCGGATTTTATAAGGTTGATATCATGCATTATTTGTTTTATTTCGGCTTCCATGCTTTTAGAAGTGTATTTCATGTATTTATATTTATTGTGCTGCTATTTACTTTCTATATTGAAAATAATTAAGGAAAAAAACTTGCTTATGTATGGCTGAAATATTTTTAAGAATACAGATAGATTTAAATATCAGTTGTCATTTTTATCTATCAAATGATAAAAAAATCTACCATAGAAGAGATATTGGGCATTTTCTTCATGCATCCTACCAGAGAATTCCACATCAGGGAATTTTCCAGGGTAAGCGGCTTTTCAATGCCAACTATAGTTTCAGCTATGAATGAGCTTGCTCGAAATAAGCTTATCACGAAAATAAGCCAGCGTGGCCTTACCCTGGTTAAGGCAAATAGGGAATATGCTGTCTTTACAAGGCTGAAGCTTGTTTCAAACCTTGAACGAGTCTACCTATCGGGGATTATTGACTACCTATCCCGGATTTATTCACACCCTCAGCTCATAATACTCTTCGGAAGCTATGCAAGGGGAGAAGACATTGAAAGCTCTGATGTGGACATAGCCATAAAGTCATCAAGGCATATTGACGCTGATTTTTCAAAATACGACAAATATCTCGGCAGGAAAATAGCAATCCATGAGTTCGATGAGAAAATCCTCTCAGTGGAATTTCTTGCAAACTTGCACAACGGCAAGGTGCTGGAGGGCACATGGTAAAAGAATTTGGACATTTTATCCGAAGAGGCGACGTGAAGAAGCAGTCTGTAGATATCAGGTTATCCCAAGCCACTTTCAGGGAAAGCGCGGAAAGGATAGTCCTCGCAGCACACTTGCTTCGCATATCAAAGCCGAAATATGCGCTGGAGAATGCATATGAATTAATGAGGGAGGCAGCGGATGCGCTCTTATATGCTGATGGCTATAAGTCTTACTCTCATGAGGCTTCCATAATCTACCTTCTTGAAAATGATTTTTCTGAGCATGATGTTCTTGAGTTTGACAGGTACAGGAAAATCCGGAACAGCATCAAATAATATGGTGAAAACTGTGGTAAAGAGGATGCTGAGGCATGCATTACACTTGCAAGAAAAGTCATCTCTAAAATACAGGTTCTTTTGCAGGGCAAAAACAAGCAGGAATAGGTTGTACATTTTATTGCTATTTTCTTTCTATATTGAAAATAATTAAGGAAAAAAATATTTTTAGAGAAAGATAAAGCATTCAGGAGCTAACCATGTAAGATTAGCTCCTCACAAACATCACTGAGTTTTTTAGGTGGCGCTTTCGTCCTTAACTAAGCGAATTTCTTCGACTTCCGGAGATGGCGCTGTGTCATCCTGCCAAGTAGCAATGCAGCCTGCCTCTGCAAATAGAGTAATCCTGCACTCCTCCCCTGTAGCCTTAAACCCGTGCCACACCTCTGCAGGGATAACTAAGACCTGTCCAGCCATAATCTTTTCATTCGTTCCGCTCTCTTTAAGGAGATTACATGTTCCTTTCTGCACGGCGAATATTTTGACGCCGTTGTTCTTATGCAGCTCTATCCTCTGCTCAGGAGTGAGAGTTATGACCTTTACATCAAACCCAGTAAGGCGTGATAACATCTCTGAAACGATTTTCGTTAGTTTGAAACTCATAAGTACCTCGTTAGGTTAATCAGCCAGTAACACAAGGTATTCTGGCCAATCGTTTAATGTTGTTGAGCTCATTCCTCCTTGTCCGCCTGTCTTTTTGCCTTTCGGCAAGCATTTTCAGCCTTTTTCGGCGTGGTGGTTTTTTGAGCCTTTTGTGATTACCATTTCTTTTCCATCTCTCTTTTTTTTCGTGATTTTTCATTGCTTTTTTGTATCCGACCCGCACAAGGATGCTACCTCACTGGATAGCAATTAATCCTTGCTGGGGCTGGAGAATTGGTTAGACGTCGCAGAGCTTGATTGCCTGTGCGAGTCCCTTCTTTGCGTCTCCTGTCGGGATGAACTCGTGGCCGACGAAGCCTTTGTAACCGACATCCACAAGGGCTCGCATCACCGCAGGGTAGCTAATCTCTTGTGCATTTGGATCCAGTTCCCCTCTTCCCGGGCATCCCGCAGTGTGGACATGGCCAAGCAAGGCAGCGCATTGGCGTATGCGCCGGATGACATCTCCATGCATGACTTGGACATGGTAGATGTCAAACAGTAACCGAACCCAAGGGGAATTTACATAGGTGACAATCTCGGCGCAGACAGCAAGATCGTTTCCCCAATATCCTGGGTGGCCTTTCATTGGGTGAGTGTTGTCACGCGTGTTCAGATGCTCCAAGCACACTACCACCTTTTTTTGCTCAGCGAGAGACACCAGTTTTTTCAAGCCAACTACGCACGTTTTGATGCCTTCGGCGACACCGATTTCGTCACCAAGCGGTTCTGTCGGGGAAGTCTCGCTCCCATCGAACTTGCGTCCGTATCCAGTGAACACCACCGTAGCCGGAAATCCAGCATCTCCAAGGGATTTGATGTTCTCACCGACCTTCGCGATGAGCGCTTCATGGTTCGCACGGTCGTTCCACCCGCGCACGAAAGGAGGCTCTTTGTCCTTGATGGCAACAGGCAAACCAATGGCGCAGATCAAGCCATGCTTCTCGAGCACAGGAAAATCCGCAGGCGAAACCAGTTCTACGCTCTTTGCCCCAAGTCGCTTTGCGTTCTGGCAGAGCTCATCAAGGGTCATTTTTCCATCCCCGGTGAAGCACCACCCAGCAACTGAGTGGTTTATCCTGTCTTTGAGTTTTGTTTTTTTATTCATGATGTTTAATGATTTGATTTTTCTCCCAAGCACCTTAGCTATTGATGCCTGAGTCTTGGAAAGCCCAAACTGATTTGTCCAAGCTATCCGCTTGCCCTCACGCGAATGAGAACAAGTGAGTTGTTAGCAACTCATGGCAACGCCCACTCATGCAGACTTGGGCGTTGTTGATGAACTGCTTTTGGGTTACCAGCCCGAATAGGTAATATATCTATTGAAACTCTTTTACGAGAATTTTCTGTTGCATTTCTGACATTTTACTTCTGTTGTGCCTTCCGAGTCACCTTTTAGAGAGACCACAAGGAATTGCGCAGTCAAGCAGCAATCGCACCTGCCGTCTCCCGAAAGGATGTGAATAGTACCATTTCCACAGATAAGAATTGGACTAGGTTTTTCGTTCATAACCTCTCCTTTGATACACAGGTTATTGTTTTCCGAGACTCTTTCTTATGGCTGTCCAGCCGTCGAATCTTTCAACGACCTGAGTGGGAATCCAAGAGGGTTTGATGGGCTTCAGCCTGCAGAGATGCTCCTGAATTTCCCCTACTCCTCTCTTAGTTGCGCTGGCAAGTGCGGCAATGAGCGCACCCTTGGCACAATTGAAGCCGCTGCCTTCTGCCTTGAGCACCTCTAATTTTCTGCCATTCGCCAGTTGGTATATCAAGCCCTGGATGATGGAAGAGTTAGCCAAGTCACCTGTAAGGCAGACTTTGGTGATGCCTGCGTCCAGCATAGGGATAGCCCTCTCCCACATCCCGAAGGTAATGGACTGAAGGACGCTGATTGCCCAGTCGTTGAGTGCTGCATCCGAAGGCGCGTTGTGGACAGTGAACCCAGTATTAGTGGGCAAAAACCGCTCGAGAAGGGTATCATCCAGATAGAAGAATGGCTTGCCACTCATTGCTAGCCTGTCGAGCGTCTTGTCCACATTATCATTGGATTTAGTTTTTGCCTTGATAGCGACTCGCATGCACCCCTTGAAGGATGTCCACGCCAAGCCACTGTTGACAAGGATAGTGAGCAGGAAGACCTTGCCGAAGTCGTCGAAACGGTGATACTGGCCATCATGCGTCCACGAGTCATTGGTTGCAGTGCCAGTTCCTGACGAGCCAAAAGATAGGGTTACGGCATCATTCGGAGAGCCAAGCCCTGTTTTGCCGGAATGGTTGTCTGCCAGAGGAGAGTGATAAACGCATTGGCTTCCCAATCCAAGTGATCCTGCAAATTCCGTGTTGCAGTTTCCAACAACATTTCCCGTAGCCACCACTTCTGGAATGATTTCGGGGTTTAGGCCTAGCGCCCTAAAGACCTCTACAGCCACTTTCCCATCCCTGGTGAGGATGTTATTGCACATTCCGTCTGACCTGCTGAGCACCAACTTGCCTGTCAGCAGATACCCAAGATAGTCCGCAAGAGTGCATATCCATCTGACTTTTTTCCAGACATCCGGCATTTTTTTCGAGAACCAGTATGCCTTTGCCAGGATCAAGCCAGAATAGACATCGTTTCCTGTAATCCCCCTGATATCTGCTTTTCCCTTAATCTCATCAACCATGTCGGCAGCACGTTCATCACACCAGAGGACTGCCCCAGCATGCACAGGTGCATAATCGACGTCCAAGAGAACAAGGGAATGTTGAAACTGTCCAACGCACAGGTGTGTTACTGCCTTGGCTTTTTCCCCAAGAATGCCACGAAGAGTCTCAGCCAATTTTGAGATGTCAAATTCATGTCGCTTCTCAGGGAGGTTTCCCACTTTAGGCGTTGCGATTGAAGCGCCATTTGTGAGACCGGTTGTGCTGTCATAGAAGACAGCTGCACAGGATGTTGTGCCGAAATCTATCCCGGCAACAACTCCACTTACATTTATTTTCTTTTTCATTTTTATTTTATTTGTTTAAACTGAAGTCCAATCCCTTCCCAGAGGAAAATCTCCCCAGAAGAAATTCCAATGGAAATGGAAAGGGCTTGGAGGTAATGATTCAATTGATGCTGGAGATGTCCACTTTGGCGCCGCCCTGCTCTGCACTCAACAAGGATGCTTGCAGAACACGTTGAGTGTGCATTGTGGACTGGATCGTTGCAAAAGTGTCCGTATGCAATGGTTTCTGTCCAGCCACTTTGAGGAGGAATTCCAGCAGCAGGAAGATGAAGGTGTGCTCATACCCGATGTTGTGTCCCTCTGGCCAGCAATTACTCACGTAGGGGTGACCCTTTTGAGAAACGTCGATTGTTTTCCAGCCTCGTGTCAGCTTGTTCTCGGTGTAGTCCACCCAATGCAATTCAGTGAGGCTTTCGAGACTCCATGTCAATCTCCCTTTGGTGCCGTCAATCTCGATGAGATTATCGTTGTTGCTTCCAGCGGACGTTCGTGTTGCCTCGAACGTGGCAATGAGACCCTTCTTCGATCGGCCATTGAACAACGAGATGTCATCGACATCGCTCGCAAGCGTCTTTGGGACATCTGCTGATTTTTCGTTCCATTCAGGGTTTGGTCGTTGCTGCCAGACAGTTTGCGTGTAGCCACCGCTCACCGACTCCAACTCGTCCTGACAGAGCAACACGAACAGGTCGATGATGTGCGCATTGAGATCACCATGCGCACCAGATCCGCAGATGTCTTTCAAGAACCGCCACACCCTTGGGCAACTTTCGTCACCCCATTGCTGGAGATATTTAGCGCGGAAGCGCAGGATTTTCCCAATCAATGTGATGAACTGCAACAGGGCGAATACCACTGCAGGGGTAAAGCGGTAATTGTGCCAGACCGCATTATGCACTCCTTTATCGGAGGCAGTTTTCGCTGCCTGAACCATCCGGCTAGCCCCTTGCAGGGTGTTTGAGAGGGGCTTCTCTGTCAATGTGTGCTTTCCTACCTCCAAAGCACTCACAGCGATGTCTGCGTGGCTGTCGTTGGAGGTTGCAACGTCCACCAGATGAATTTCAGCGTTGTCGAAGACATACTTCGGATCGGTTGTCCAATTCTGCCATCCCTGTTCTCTAGCGAACTTTTCAACCGCATCTTCTCTTCGTCCCACCACCGTGTGGAGGACTACTTCGAATGGCGTTTCTTCTGGGAAAAAATACCCGACTTGCCGAAGCGCATTACTATGCGCCCGTCCCATAAAACCGTGACCATACATGGCCACATTTAGTTTAGGTTTACTCATGGATTAGTTGTCTTTCTTCCCGGAATTGTTTTTTCTGAGAAGCCCATCACGTGTTTGGGCCTTAATTGCTTTCCAAGATGTTCCGGGTTGCCATCAAGAAAAGCAATCATATCCTCCTTCAAACAGGAAGGAGAAATTTCAGCATAGCTGCTGAAGGCAGCACACTCCAATGAAGCAAGTGGGCTGTTATTCAACATCTAATTGCCAGCCATGGGACGCACTCACAGCCTGTAAGTGCACGACCATCCCAAAACAATATGGTCTATCCCATGCTGGCAAAGTTAATGCTCGCCATATTCATCCCTTTGCCTTATGGCAGCGTTTGGCTTAGGGAATCCTATGGCTGGCCGATTGTTCAGTTATTCTTGGCCATGGCCTCTTGATGTGAGATACCAGAAGTGAAGAGGATGTTGCTTCTGGCATGGCGTCCTGCGACCACGGCGGCGTTATCTTCGTCTTTGTCACTTGTTAAATGCAACGCTAGCATTTTTCCGTCCTCGTGCTCAAGCGCAACTTCATCGAAACTGAACTCTCCTTCTCTGAGAGCGACCTGGACGTCTCGATAATCTCCGTCACTCCAATGCAGAGAGATGTACTCGTCACCCCTTCTTCCACTCGGGTCGTCCAAGTGATGAGGAGAGTGTGTCGAACGAACACCGCCGTGCTGGCACTTCGCACCCTTTAGGTGTTCAGCATCGATTGACCCGGGCGCTTCCTCGTTGATGAACCGTACACCATCGCCATTCAGCATGCCCTGTTTGATGAAATGAGAGTGGTCATAGAGGTACCCAAACCCATCATCTGCCACAGCTTTGTGCAACTCAACTGCACTGTAGGGTTCCCACGCAGATTCTCCCTTATGAATTTCCAACCTGGCCTTCTTGATTCCGTGGGCCTTGAAGATACCAACAGCTTGCCGAATGCGGCCAGCTTCCCAATCCAAGCGAGACTTCCGTTCATCATCTGGCAGACCAGGGAACTCACGAAGTGAATCTTCGTAGATGGACGAGCCGCAGAACCAATTGATCTTGGTGATTCCAGCGGCCTGACAGCCAGCGGCGATGAGCTGGATTTCATCCATGGTAGCAGCCTGAATGGCTTGGGCATCAGGCTTTCCATTGGCCTCTTTCCACATGTGGACAGGCAGAAATTGCTTGAAGCCACTGTGAATCGATGTCGCATTCAGGCACATCGTGATAGGGTGTACGCTGACGCTGAGAACAGCAAGCTCGCCAACAGTTCCTTTCCATTCGTCTAGGCATTCCTTTCCACTCCTCTGGCCATTACCATTGACGAAATGGTGGTATGGGAAGTGATCCCGTCCAGGTTGGATGCCATCAAAAACCAAGTTGCCGTCCGGCATCTTTGTTCGCCTGAGCTTGCTAACTAACTCAGCGAGAGTCCATGCAGCGAACTGCAATGATACTAGTGTGAATTTCATAGTTTTGCTTTCCTTCTAGACAATATTGCAGACAACCTTTAGCCTTTTTCCTTTTTTAGCTTTAGTTGCCCCTACAAACTCTTTTCAGAGAACCGCCAGTTGTCTCTTCAGGCAGTTTTTGATCCACTCCCACATGCATAATGGGACTGGTAATTTTTCCGAGTGATTTCTCGAATTTTGCGAGTTTATTCTCGACGCCTTCAAACAAAGACGATTTTATCCATCTCATTCGAGACAGACTTTTTCAGTGTGTAACCACTGAAGGCAGCCCTCAGATAATAGAGGCCAAGTAGGCATACTTTCTAAGGGCTGTTGTTCGGGGGTTAATTTAGTTACTTCTCCGAGCACCATTTCTGGTGAGTGGACTTATTATCGGATGTGGATCAGGCAGCAACCTTCCACATTGCCTCGATGTTGGTGATGGAGAATCTGGCGTAGCCGATCGGATCCGCCCCAAAATGGTGCAGATCATGTTCGGCGAACACCGTTTCACCATCCCATTGCCGCAAGATTTTGACAGCTTTTGCCAGATCCTCGGTGATCGTTGGTGAACCATCACCTACTGCGAGGTCCCAATCCATCAGGACGGGCACATCAGCGGCGTGGACTTCTTTGCCGAGCAGTTGCTCCAGATTGACTGGCAGCATCTGACCTGAGTTGACATGCACGAACCCATCGAACAGACCTGCCTCATTGGTTCGCCTGGTGCCGTCCTCGACAGTTATGCCAGATGCCAACAGATGAGCCCATTCGTTATTGAGCCACAGACCCTTCCAGCCAAGCTCCTTGTTAACCTCGTTGCAGAACTTGATTGCCAACGCCAGCGTCGGGATGATATCGAGGACAGGGTCTCCAGGTTTGAACTCAATGTGCATCTTCCGTTCATGGCCTGTTTCGGTCTTCACCCGGCGCAGGACATTGACGATTCCGTCTCTTAGTTGACCCCACTTCTTCGATTTTGGAATCAATTCATTGGAAACCATGAGGTCCTTAGGGATGTTTTTGATGGGATTCCCATCTCCTGCCGGCCAGATGATGGTTTTTCCCTCTCCAAGCCCCTTCTCCTCGAACTCCAGTGCCAATGACACGGCCTCCACATGAAGATCCTCCGCCATCTGCCGACGATTGGCGTCAGGATGGAAGAACGCACCGAGCTCCGTCCCTGGATAGCCAAATGCAGGCGCAGTGAACGCCAACACTTTCGGGAAACGCCCAGAACGGATTCCCTTGACTAGGTTATCCTTGCCGATCGCGCCGGGCTTGTCAATGAGCTCGGAATACTGTGGTTGAGATGTTCTGATTTCCAATCCGATATGGAAGCTTGATCTCAGTTCGAGGCCAAGCTCTTCTCCAAGCGACTTCACCTCCTTCAGACGGTCACTTACCTTGACGTAACCAGCTTTTGGATCACCTCCGCCGAACTTGAAGTTTGCAGGTCGTGGGTTTACGACCCATGAGGGCACTGAATGAATGATTTGCTTTGACATTGCTTTATCTCCTAAAGGAGCTCTTTTCCAGCCCTTCATATGTTAAGGCCGTTCTGATCCAGCTCCACATAAGACCAGAGAGATTTATCGATAACCTCTTTAGAGGGAATGATGCCAAATCCCACAAAGCATCATTTTTTCACAGCAGCTCTCGAGTTGAGGCTGTCTTAGAAGAACATTCCAATGTTCTTCCGTTGTGCTTACAAGCACACGTCCTCCCACCTTGGTAGATAGGAGGAAGCGTGACTGCAAACGAAACAAAGGTAGCTCTCCGAACTAACTTTCAAAGAGAAAATCCTTTGTTTTACGTTACCGCCAATCACGTAGCCAGCGGGAACTTCCTGTTGAACTTCCGCATAGCTTTGACGCAAGTCTCCGATTGCTCACGGGCATTTGGATTGAAGCACAAATCCATTGCTCGCCAGTCATAACCCTCGGGCAGACCAGTGAAGAACTCTTCGGCAGCCGGAAACAACTTGTCGAATTTCAGAATGCCTGCGCCGAATTCATCGTGAGTAGAGGTTCCTGGACCATTCGGAGACTCTCGGTGTAGTTCCCCCTTGGTGTCAATCCAGTGGACGTGCTTCACAAACGGACCGATTTCACGCATGAACCCAATCTGTTCCTCGCCTTTTGTGTTGGTGTGATCTTTTGCGAAGGTGTCGATTTCGCCGATCTGTTCTGCACCCATGCAACCTACGGTGTGGCCGTGACAAGTGTCATACAGTGAACCAACATTTTTGACGCCGGCATCTGAGAGGGCCTTGTGAAACCTCACCACATCACGTGGTTTATTGATACCAAACATTGGCTCAAACTCAATGACGATTGTGAGGCCTTCGTTTCCGGCAATTTCCCCAAAGCGCTTGAATCTTTTGACATAGACCTCAATTGCACCTTCGACACCAATACCTTGCGGGCCATAGATACGGCTCGGAGGATCGATGAAGTCCATGCGCATACGCGGCGTATTTAATCCGCCTTTGCCGCACCATTTGGCGTTTTTGATCACTGCGCTCTCGAGACGGTCAGTGTCGCTGAAGAAGCTGAGATCCTGATTCCAGAAATCACCGGCGACCCCGCTTATTGTCATGCCGTGTTCTTCCAGCAAGGCCAAGAACAAAGCAATGGATGTAGTGCTTCCGCAGTTATTCGGATCTGGGTGTGGACCCTTCCCAAAGAGTTCAACCCCGTCGAACCCGAGCCCGTGCTTTTTCCCGAGGAACTTGATTATGGAAACAATGTCCATTTGTTGGGTCTTCAAGAACAAAAAGGCCCATAGCCCCATAGATATGCGATAGTTAGGCTTTTTAGCCATAGTTTACCTCATTTATTACGTTGTTTTTTTCTTTCCCAGATTTTTAGTTATTAACTCATTATGTACTTGAGCCTTTCATTGCCCTGACCCAGGAAGTTAAACAGGGCAAGAAATTGAATTTGGAGCCGCCGCCTAAACAGTTAACCCCCAAAGGTTAATCAATGCACATATGTCAGGGGCGGCTCCAAAGCTGGTGAGGGGCGAGCACAAAACACCTCATTGAACGGGGTGCTTTAGTAACCTATGTGCCCGCCGCCTCGAAATTAGTGGAGTCACAACCAAGCCTTACTCATAAGTTCCCGTGTATGGTTCAGCCTAGCTATGACCCCAAAAAAGAGTGAGGAGCCGCGTGGCTTAGCCGCCTTCATCATTCTTCCTTTGGGGAACTGGTAAGAAGAACGAATTCTGCTCTAATGGAGAGCACGGCTCCTCGAAAATGGTGCACCCGGCGAGGCTCGAACTCGCAACCAGCTCGCTTAAAAGGCGGCTGCTCTTCTAAATTGAGCTACGGGCGCATTAAAAATGGAGGGATGTAGGTCTAATAGACGCACTTCAAAAGCAATTCGTGCTTGAGCAACGCAATTGCCTTTTTAGCTCGCGGATGAGTACATCCCTCAAAAGGGCAAAGGAAAAACAGGGGAGATACAGGCGACAAGTGCCTTCAGAGGAATCTGGGCTCCGACCTCCAGATAACTCCTTCGCTTTACCAGCACAACCCCCAGAAAGCCAAAAAGTGGAACCGTAGTGTGAGGCTGGTCAAAGAAGCATACTGGGGATATGCTCTTATTCCATTAACACCACGGCTCCACAGAAAGTAAATTGCCGGCCGCAGCTTATTTTCCAAAATAAGCGTGGATTTTTATGGTGTGGAACCATGAAAGTATCCACTTCTGCGACCGACAAAATGAAGGTAGCCCACCTGTCCACGTTTCTTATCCCCATGTTAAAGATATCCTCGTCGGACAGTGGGCTACTAGAAAACAGCTAGCCAATATCCCCCAGTTACGCCGATCTCGGAGACGGCTGCAAAAGTAAAACCCGCATGACTTTTTCCCTCTCCTTGGTTGCCCCTAGCACCTGTCATGCGGGTTGTGGATTGATGGCAGCCTGGCCAGCCCTTACACCAAACCAAGGATATGGCTTTACCTCGATTTTTAAGAGCCGGCACAGGCTGCAAATTGACAGTCTGCATGAGTTTGCTGAGCCCTCTTCCTGAGCCTCATGCAGACTGTAGGTAGCCAAGCCATGTCTCCCTTTTGCATCGCCCATGATATCCTCCTATTTGGAGAAATGGCCGGCTGCCATAAATTCAAATTGTAGCCTAAATGATCCTGCCTCCTTTCCAAAAAGCAGCATATCACCCTACCATTTAGGCTACGTGGAAGCAACACCACTAGCGCCCGCGCAGAGAACTTCCCTTGCAAGGGCAGTGCTGCCGAATTCTAGAACCTCCTTAAGAGTTCTGAGACTATTAATACCCGCCCCCTACTGCCACAACAGAATCTAGGGTGTTCCTAGTTGTCTCCTTTACACCCTTTCTGTTTGTGATATGCACTGCTGAAAGCAGTACCCATATGACGATTATTATGGTCACAATTTCTTCTCCAAGGGTTGATTCTTGAAGCTATGCCTCCCACCCGTTAAAAAAGCACAGCCATGAACCTCCAGCTCCTTCCATGAGAAATTTTGGAGAAGTAGGAAATTCATTTGTTCTGAAAGAAAGCTACAGCTACACAAATTGATAGTTTTTGCTTCCTGAAAAACAGCAACTTGCCATTTTTCGCCCTTTTCCGCTTCTATGCTCTAAAAATCAAGGTTGCGTGGAAACACGTTTCTTTTCGAAAACAACCTTTTGTTTTTGAGCTAGCGTATCAGAATTCCCATTCCATAAAATTCCCTATATTAAGTGGAATCACAGGATGAAAATCCCGAAGGGTAGGTTATCAAACCATCAAGGCGATAGCCAAATCAAAAAATAAATTTATGAACATGATATCAAGTCAAGCAGCTTCTTTCCTTTCTCTGTTAGGAAAATTACCTTTCTTATTCCGTTGCTGCTCTTCTCAGTCTCAACCCCTATTAGCTCCATTACGATGAAGTCATTTCTATATTGGTTGCATTTCCTTATGGAAATATCGCGAAGCTTTGAATAAAGCTCTGTTGTTGCCATCTTTCCTTTTTTCAGCTTCTTCAGGAAATCAAGGCTTCCGTCATTGTATTCTATGTAATTCTTTATGTTTTCTGTCTTGCGGGCATCCTCAATCTCCTTTTTCATCCTCTCATCATAGGGCAGGTCGGAGTAATCCTCCAAAGTATGCACTCCTGATGCATTTACAGTTGCTTTCAGCTTTGCAACCTCTATGCTCAATTTTCTTACCTTTACAGAATCATTGAATATCTTCAGCCTCTTGCCATCCTTCAGCTTTGACTCCATTCTTGCCTTTATGGCCTCATCTTCTACATGGACATCCGAACGAGCAAGCGGCACCTTCACAAGGAAAGGCAGGTAATGCCTTTCTGAAAGCCTTACTATTGCCTGCCCGACAGGTATCATGGAGAAATACTTGCTGTTTTCCCTTATCTGCATCAGCCTTGATATGGTCTCTACATCATTCGGCAAAATCTGCTGGAAAGCAATTGTTGTTGCGGAATTTCCGATAACAGTTTCTGATAATTTGGAGATATGCTGGTCAAGGCATATCATGCCTATGCCATATTCCCTTATTTCACGGTAAATCATGTCCGTTACAGACTCATTGAGAAAATTTGTCCTGTTCCTTAGGAATATGTTATGCGCCTCATCCACCATTATCGCGCTGCTGAAACCAGAGGAAGATGGAGAGGATTTTTTCATCTTGTATATGTAAGCAAGCAGGAATTCGCAGAAAAACTTCTTTTCAGGATTGTTCAGGCTGTGAAGCTCGAACAGCACTCTTTTGGAAAGCAACTCATCTATGCTTACCTCATACTGGCCACGGTAATTTATCGTTTCACCGAAATGTCCGAAAGTAAGAACATGCGCTATCCTTATGGCAGATGTCACCCATTCTGCCTCCCTTCCATGCTTAAGCCTCTGCCCCTCTGCCCTGCCCTCAAGCCTGTCCATTATGTTATACCATGTCGGGTAATTATCAGAGCCCTTATACACTCCAAAGTCACGGAAGGCCTCGTTAAGGACATCAGAAAGCAGCTTATGCACACCATAGCTCGCAAAGAAGCTTTCGGTTATCAAGTCACAAAGCATGTTAAGCCATTCTTTTGGGTCAATCCCTTTCGGAGGCCTGTTTATGTTTATCCTGAAAAGATTCGCAATTTTTGAGTTTCCGACGGTAAAGCACAGCATTTCCTCATCCTCAAGCAAAAGCGGCCTGAAGCTCTTCTTCCAGTCAAAAATCCAGAAATTCTTCCCCTTCTCCATGAACTGCCTCGCTATTACGAAGCCAAGATTGGTTTTTCCTGAGCCTGACATGCCTGAAATGCATACGTGCCTTATCCATTCTTTCTCCCTGAGCCCGAATGGGTAGAACTCCTTGTCTGCATAAGTAACAGTTCCAAGTCTGTATTCTCCAGCAACAGCGCTTTTCTCAGGTGGCTCAAGCAGGACTTTTTCAGAAAGAAGGTGAGTATTGAGATGTTTTTCATAAAGAATCTTGAGGGCATGTTCCATCTCCAGCCTTTCATCATTGCTCTGGGAAAGGGCAAACTTTAGGTAAATCCTGTCTATTTTCTCGCCCAATACAGGACGCAGCCTTCTGCATATCTCTTCAGCGGTAAGTTCTCTCATATTCACTTAGAAAGTATGTCGCCCAGCAATGAAGCCCTGCTTTCCTTCTCCCTCATTTCCTGGATAATCTCTCTCATCTCTTTTTTAAGCAGTGCTATGTCCCTGAAGCAATTCAGTTTTTCCTGTACCTTGATCTCCTCTGCGTCTATGAGCTTCTTCCTGAACTCAACAATCGCCCTCTGCAATTCCGCTGATGCATAATTATCAGGCGGCATCATGTTGCTTATGGCGTTTTTCATCTTCTCAATGTCAGAAAGCATCTCAGAATGAAGCTTTTCCCTTACCTTTATCTGCTCACTTATCTCATCAACAGCTTCCCTTAAGGAAGCCATCTTTGTTTCAGATATGCTGTCAAGGAGCATTTCTGCGGAATTGCCTTTATTCTCAAGCTCATCCAGCATATTTTTGAATAGTTTTGACTCTTCCAATCTTTCTACCCCAAATTTTTTACTAATAAGTAGTAGAAATTATTTAGATTTATAAAGCTTTCGTCGCTAATTGGGAAAGATTTAAAACCTTCATTTCTACATGTTTTTTATGGCAAAACCCGCGATTTTTGACTTCATATCACCGCTTGATTACAGGTACTATGGCAGCATACCTGAAATAAAGGATTACCTTTCAGAATCCTCTTTTATTGTATACCTTGGAAAATTTGAGGCCTCGCTTGCAAAATGCCTGGCAAGAAGGAAGCTCTGCCCTGATTCTGTTGCCGCAGAGATAGAAAAGGCATCCAGAGCAGTATCTGCAGAGGAAGTGTATGAGGAAGAAGAAAGGATAAGGCATAACATAAGGGCCTTGGCTAACACAATAAGAAAGAAGGTAAGCGATGAAGCAAAGCCATATGTTCATCTTTCTGCAACGAGCCATGACGCAATATGCTCTGCCGATGCTGCAAGGTTCAGGGATTTTGCAAATAAGTCACTAATAAAGGTCCTTCTTTCCCTTGAATCAACTCTGATAAAGATAGCGATGCAGGAAAAAGCTACATTGCAGATAGGCAGGACCCATGGCCAGCATGCAGAGCCTATAACATTCGGCTTTGCTGTTGCGCAGTATGTCTCAAGGCTTGGAAAAAGGATATTGCTGATACAAAAAACAGCAAATGACCTTAGGGGCAAGCTTGCTGGTGCGGTCGGCGCCTATAATGCGCCTTC
Source organism: Candidatus Woesearchaeota archaeon (assembly GCA_018303125.1). GTDB lineage: Archaea > Nanobdellota > Nanobdellia > Woesearchaeales > WJIZ01 > JAGVYS01. The sequence continues at coordinate 27,425 of JAGVYS010000003.1, forward strand.
CCTGATTATCAAGGACTCTGAGGCATTTGAGGAAGAAGTTTTGGCTGAGCTTGGAATAAAGCCATCCCCCATATCAACGCAGGTTGTTGAAGCCGAGTACATGGCTGATTTTGTACATGCGGTGATAAGCTGCTTTGGAGTTCTTGCAAACATTTCAGATGACATGCGCCACCTGCAAAGGTCGGAAATCTCAGAAATAAGGGAGCAGTTCGGGAATGACCAGGTTGGCAGTTCCACAATGCCACACAAGATGAACCCCATAAATTTTGAGAACGTCAAATCAATGTGGAAGGAGTTCATGCCAAGGATGTCTACGCTCTACCTTGACCAGATATCCGAGCACCAAAGAGATTTAACAAATTCAGCATCTTCAAGATTTGTGCCTGAGATTCTTGCTGCCCTTTACCTTTCCGCAGCAAGGCTTGACAAGACTTTGTCAAAAATCGAAGTAAATTCCTCTGCCTTGAAGAAAAACTTTGATTCAGGAAAGGACATGATTACCGCAGAGCCTCTCTATGTGCTTCTTTCCTCAAAGGGCCATCCTGATGCGCATGAGCACGCAAGAAAATTATCCTTGAAATCAAGGGAAATCAAGGAAAGCATCTATTCTCTTGCAATGAAGGACAAGGAGCTTGAGCCTTACATGAAAAAGCTAACAAAAGAACAGCTGGAAATATTGAAGAGTCCTGAAAAATATACTGGCATTGCCGAGAAAAAAACTGTTTCCATATGCGAGGAATGGGAAGAGAAGATTAAGGATATTTCTGTATAGATTAAACTGCTCGGGTTAATAGTGGTCTGTCCGGTATATCTAAGAGTGGCCTATAAGGTATGCCCTTTTTCAAGCGAGATTGTCTAGTACTAACAATTTTATCACCCTCTCCTTGATACATATTAAAAACTTCTGAGTTATGCACATTTACACCTCTATTTATGCCATCCAGCAATCCTCTCAATGCCATTATTGATTCCATATACAGTGAGCCTGTGAAGCCACCATATTTTCCCTGGTGCTGTCTATGCGGCTCAAGTACTAAAGGTACAAGGCCATCCAATCCTAATCCTTTTAACTTTCTTCTTATCCTAGGGATTATCTGCGTGAACTCTGCAAGAATGACCTGGTAGTTGCTATCTCCTTGTCCTGCAGGAGAATGCGGCCACTCTGCAGTCTCGATACTTTCTCCATTTTTAATAGCATAATCAGATGGTGCATCCTTTATGTGAAGCCCAGCTAAAAATTGTTTTAGTTCACGAAAACTTTGCAATGCAGCATTTTCACGTTTATTCTGCCTGACATCATTTGCACCATCATGATACGCAAAAAACTTTAAGCCATCAGGATTACCAGTAATATCCTCTATAATCTGCCTCAAGGTATATCCAGTATTCCCGAACAATCCTGTTTCATTCTCAAGAAATCCGACCAAGCCGGCTCTTTTTAAGTCTCGCCCGACATACCTTAAGAGAGCAATAGCATCCCTGTACTGTTCATTTCTATTGGCAGCCATAGGATTTTCTCTCGTTCCTGGATAAAACGAGAACATTCTTATTATTCTTGTATCCAGTGCATTTGCTGCCCTCACAACTCCGTTCGTAACTTTAGCAATATCTGAAACTGATGCCGCTCCAATCCATTGTTTTCCTAATGGGGAACCAACATCATTAGCTTTCACGCCATAATCCTTTGCCATGTCTGCATACCTTTGAAGACTTTTTTTGGGTGCATTAGAAACATTATACACAACTTGAGAATCACTAAGCTCACCGAGCTTTTTTCTATACTCTTCTGTCGGTAAATTATCAAAATGCTCTAATTTTGCCCTATCAACAAAGCTGAAAAATCTCGCAGAAAGCTCAAGGCCATGTTTAGCAAGAAATTCAAAGTGCTCTTTTGCATGCAGAGAATACTCATCACCAAAAGCAACTATCTTCACTACAGGTTCTGGCTGATATGTCATTTTCCAGAAAACGCATCCGAGCGTGTATAAATACTTTTTCAAAATAACTACCATAAATTAGCGACATGTCAGTGACGAAACCAGCACCAAAAATTTATTATACATCTCAGCTTAAGCATGATAATGATAACTAAAAGCCAGCTGAAAAAAGTCGAGGAATTTGCAGAGAAGGAATATTCTGACTTGAACTGGATGCATGTCTGCGGCATAAGGAAGATAGCGAAAATAATTTCAGAAAAGGAGAATGCAGATTCTTCAATAGTCGACCTTGCCGTGCTTTTCCATGACATAGCAAAAAAAGATTTTAAGCGTGAGATTTACCACCATATAGAGGGCAGCAAGGTAGCAGAGAAATTCTTAAGCGAAATCGGTGTTGGCAATGCTACCATAGGAAAAGTCTGCCATTGTGTAATATCTCACTCAACGCCATTGGAATATTTTAAAGAAAAGGCAAGGAAGCTTAATTTGCCAAAGTCATTCCTGCCTGAGCCAAAGACTATCGAAGCCAAGGTCCTATTCGACTCTGACATGCTGCAGCAATTAAGCCCCTATGGCATAACAAAGAGCCTTTACATGAATTACACAACATACAATTTTGGCTTCGTTGAAGGGTTCAAAAAGACAGGCAATACATTGGTTAATGATGCATGCAAGGCGCTGTTCACCAAAACAGCAAGGGAAATGGCAAAGGAAAGGATTGCTTTCCTTAAGAAATTCTTTGGCTGGCTTGAAAGGTGTGACTAGCTCTGCCTTTGGTGTTGCCAGGGCATTAATTTGGGTGATATGCTTTAATTCTGGCAATTTTAAAAGCGCCAAAATTGTTTTGTGCTGTTCAGATACCTTTATATACGCTCTATTGTTCTTGACGAGGGATGAAGCCGGGCCATAAATCCAATGGAAGAGGGAAGGAGCTTACCGCAGAGGAGCAGGCGCAGTCAGAGATATCCAGGATTAAGCTTCCGTGGAAGGACCAGAGTTTCGGCATTGTTGACCAGAGGCTTGGCGGCTCAAGGATGCGCGTAAGATGCCTGGATGGCAAGACAAGGATATGCAGGATTCCTGGCAGGCTAAAGAGAACGCTTTGGGTGAAGGAAGGCAATCTTGTTGTTATACAGCCATGGGAATTAGGCGGCGATGAGAAAGGGGATGTCGTTTACAAGTACACAAATGCACAGGTCAATTATCTGAAGGGCAAGAGTTACCTCAAGGCACTTGAGGGCACAGAAGAATTCTGAGAGATAAGTTTATTAAACAATTAAAGAGATTTTGCATTCCATGCTAATATCCCAGGGGGCAGAGGCAAGGCTCTATAAGGAAGGCACTCTGCTAATAAAAGACAGGATAAGGAAGAATTACAGGCACAGCAGCATAGATTCTTATTTGAGAAAATCCAGGACAAGGAGGGAAGCTTTGGTTTTGGAAAAGGCATCAAAGCTTGGCATACCTGTGCCTGCGCTCAGGCATTCTGATGGCATATCAATCCTGAAAGAAGATTTCATAGAAGGGGGCAAGCTTAGTGATGTTATAGAGAAAATAAATTATGCTGATGTCGCATTCAGGCTCGGCAGCATAATATCTAAGCTGCACAGCAACAACATTATCCATGGCGATTTGACAACCAGCAACATTATTGTTTCGGGCAAGGAATTATTTCTCATTGATTTCGGGCTCAGCTTCTTTTCGCGCAGGATTGAAGACAAGGTAGTTGATGTCAACCTTTTCAGGCAAGCGTTGGAAGCAAGGCATCCTTCAATATGGGAGGACTGCTTTAGCTCGTTCATTAAAGGCTATCTCGGGAAAAATGATTCTAAGGAATTTCTCAGCAGGCTGGATGTAGTAAGCTCAAGGGGCAGGAACAAAAGGAAGGTTTAAATAGAAAAATGCCAATGATGAGCAAGTGAAAAACGAGACACTCATAAAATATATACTGTGGTTGTTCTCAGTCATATTCGTTGCACTTGAGTTTGTTGCCCTTGGCATTGACAGCCATTATAAGTTCGACTTCATCTTTGTGATGGCACTATTGTGGTCCCTATACCTTGGAAGGGAAAAGCTGCATCTTCACTGGCTGCATTACCTTTCATTTGCATTTTTCCTACTGCTGCATGACATAGGGATGTTCAGGCTTTATGAGCTATTTATACTTGGCATAGAATATGATTATATAATCCACTTCATTTTCGGATACATATCATCCCTAATAATCTTCAGGTTCTACTCACTCAATGCATATCCAAATGTGTATTTAACAACGATACTGCTTGTCCTTGGCCTTTCTGCGGTGCATGAGCTTTATGAGTTTGCAGGAGCCTTGGTTCTGGGTGAGGGGGAGGGAGTGCTTTTCATAGGTGCAGGCGACCTTGACCAGTGGGACACGCAGAAGGATATGGCGAATAACCTTATAGGTGGCATTGTAGCAGTTGCATACCATTTGATAACGAGGAAGAAATAGCATGAAAATTTTACTTATCTTGGCAATGCTCGCTTTATGCCTTCCAGCAGTTTTTTCTGACATCTCCGGCTTTATCATGCTAGGGGAGGAGAAGTCATACATAATTCCGGAAAAGAATTTTACCATATCCCTTCTCGACTTTAATCCTCTTACAGAGAGGCTCTCCTTCAGAATTGATGGCATGCTCCTTGATGTGCTCCCCTCACAGAAGAGAAATGTCACGTTTGCCAATTTTGAGGTCATAGGCTATTCAGGCCAGTCAAAGTCAGATTTCAGCGTATCTTTCACTTTCTCCAATATTGGACATTTTGAGTGCGTGAAGAAATGCAAGGAAAACATGTTTATAGATTTCATGAGGTATTTTGACCCTGAATTCAACATTTGCACAGAGGACTGCAATGCCGGCTGCAAGCTTTATATGGAGGACAGGTGTGTAGCAGGTGAGGAATGGATAATGAGCAATTGCGGTGAAAAGCTCAGCCTTTTATCTGACAATTGCACGAGCCCTAGGAAAAAGCACACGCTTCAGTGCATTTCTGACTCTGATTGCAAATCACTATCATGCCATTTTGGAATGTGCATTAACAGTACATTTTCAATCGGAGATGCATTGTGCGAGCTTCCGTCAGAGCCATGCTCCTCCCCAGACTGCACATGCGGCTCAATTCCTGTCCCTAAAAAGATAGAAGGGCCAATAATTCTTTTCCACGGATTCACGAGTTCTCCTGATAAGATGAAAAACCTTCAGAGGAGGCTGTCGATTGATTTGCACTATGCTGATGGTGGAGAGCTAACACTTGAAAAGGGGTGCAAGAAAACTGATAGGAACACTGTTTACACCGCTTCCTACTATATAGGTGATGAGAATAAGAGGCCGCTGGAGATACTTGTGGGAGCAAGCTATTACCAGACTTATTCCAATCTTAAATCAACAGACGCAAGCCTTACTTTCCGTGATACCTTCTCAAGGATAATAGAGAAGGCAAGGCAGTGCTCTAACTCAGATAAGGTAACCATAATAGCACACAGCATGGGAGGCATTATAGCAAGATCATACATTCTTGAAGGCAATAACGCAGGAAAGGTACATAAGCTTGTTTTGCTTGCCTCACCAAATAAAGGGGGAGTGTACGGCAACCAGAAATATGAGCTGGTCAAGGGGCTCGAGGCAGAGCTTGGCGACAGGAAGGATTTGCTAAGCAAGTGTGCAAGTGCAGGGCTTCCTTCGGTTGTGCTTTCACTGATGGATGGCAGGGATGTTACAGGAGAGTGCCAGCAGATGCAGCAGGCAAACACAATTTCTAATCCCATACTTGAGCATGATGAAACTCCAGGCATTGTAGAATACTATACAATTGCAGGAAATGTAGATGGCAAGGGTGATGGTGTTGTAACAATGGAAAGCGCTGCGCTTGATGGCGCTGACAATAGGATAGTTGAGTGCGACCACTTCTCTCTTAGGGACCCATTGAAATGCAGGGCATCATACCTTGAAGTAATAAAATCCTTGGGCTACAGTGAGGACGATCTTAAGAAGCCGAACATCATAGACAGGATTCTTGGTATTTTTCCTTAGTCCTTTTTCATTTCTTTCAGGGATTTCTCCATCATGGGCATTACAGCTTCAGCCTCTTCCCTTATCATCCTGCCTAGCTTTGCAAATGTCCATTCTGCAGTATTAGGGTTCCTGTTTTCCCTGCTTATCTGCAGTTTCTTCTCCCCGTCGTTGTAGGAGTAAACTCCCACAGTTATTTTTGTTGTCTCAAATTCCTTTGTTTCCGAGAAAAGCTTCTTGTCAAGGTTCTTGTCAAATGCCATTATATCACCATTTTTTGGAAAATTCAATGGTTTTTAATGCTTTGGGCAAATTTTGATCCCATTTGTCGCAGATACTTAACTTCTTGAGAGGGGAATAAATCATTCTTTGGCAAACTTTTTAACCTGAAGCAATGAGCCATCAGCCATGATAAGGGCAATACTCTTCGACATGGATGGCGTTCTTGTTGACTCAATCAAGGCATGGTTTACAACGTTCAACATGACCCTGAAGAAATTCGAGGGGAAAGAGATAACCCTTAAAGAGTTCGAAAGCGATGTATGGGCACAGGATTTCAACATAACAAGGACAAAATATTTTTCTGCTGATAAATCCCTAGTTGATTCTTACTTCTATTCTCTCCAGCCAAAGCTTCTGGATATGATGGAAAGAGATGAAAAGGTATGCAGTGCACTGAAGTTATTGAAGGAAAAATATGTGCTTGCTGTTGTTACAAATACGCAGACATCTTTGGCAGAAAAGGTGCTTTCCAAGCTTGAAATAATTGGTTTTTTCAGCAAAGTCATAGGCATAGGCAAGGACATGAAAGGCAAGCCAGAGCCTGATATTGTATTGCTGGCGCTGGAAAAGCTTGGCCTGAAAAGCAATGAGGCTGTCTTCGTAGGAGACACTATCTGGGACAGGATGGCTGCAGGAAAAGCAAAGGTAAAGTTCATCGGCTACAGGATTAAAGGCGACGAAAGGATTGGATCTTTGGAAGAACTAAATAGTTTATTGTAGAATTTTGCTCACTGGGATGGCAAAGTCAAGTTATAAAAAGCAAATAGCTGTTCTGCAAGAGGCTCAAGTATCTCACTAGGAAAGCAGAATCTAAGTTCTGTGAACTGTCTGCGGAATTTGGTAATTTCACCAGCAACATTTTTTCCTTTCAATGCTTCGGCAGTATAGCCGGCAAGTGTTTCAAAGTCTCCATTGTTCATTCCCCATCTTGTCATCTCCTGTGTGCCCGTCCTTATGCACGAGCCATCTGAAAAGCCAGCATCCCTGTCAATGCCTTGGGAACTTGTGATGATGTTATTATCTTCAAGCACTCTTGCAAAATAAGGCCCCCGATTTTTTCCCACATTGATAATCACCTGATGTGATTGTGTATAGCCAACACTTGGGTTGCCTTCTACTTTTACACCCTCTTCAATTAATCCCCTGGCATAAGCTTTCGCATTGCTTAGTACCAGTGGCTGGTATCCTGCACGGAAAGCAAGCATCTCCTGTGCTGCAACATAGGCCCCCAAAAGAGTTCCGGGGTGGTGGTTGCTGCTGCTTCCTGGGAAAGCGCCCTTCTCAACAGCGCTCCATAATGGGCTTAGGTAGTCTCCTTCAACTATATTGCTTGCGACAATTCCCCTTTGTGTACCAAAGAAAGTTTTGTGTATTGAGCCGGTTACAAAATCTATTCCTTCATTAAATGGCTCCTGGAAATTCGAGCCAAAAAGCCCCATCACATGTGAGCCGTCATACATCACAACAGGCCTGTGCTTAAGCCCTGAAACTATCTCTATTATCTGTCTCACAGGCTCAGGGCCAAGAGTCATGCTTTTTCCAAGTATTATCAGGTCCAGCCATGATATGGAAGCTAGTTCATGTATCAGGTCAGAGGTTTTATCGAGGTCAATCTCGAAAGGATTGTCTTTTCTAACAGGGAACGCATCAATGCAGTATCTTCCTGATGCAGGATCTCTTGCAATGAAATTCTTAAGCTCGCCTCTGAGCTGTGCGCTGAGATGCCCCCCCATCATCAGGTCGTGAGCAAGTGCCCTAAGCCTTCTTGCCTCGCCTTTCTCTCCTCGGTTGACATATTCAGTAAGAGCTTTGTAAAGCACAAGGTTGGCTTGCTGCCCTGAAATTGGCCTTGCCTCCACATTTCTGCATCCAAGATATTCCCTCATTGATGCTTCAAATTTAGCTTGGACTTCAAGTATAAAATCAGTACCCTGATAGTATGCTACTGGCTGGTTGCGGTCAAATGCCAGAATCCTTGAATTCTCTGCATATCTTCCAGGGTCGGCAATTGAAAGTAGCGCAGCATGAGGTGAAAGCATGCTCTCGGAAGCTATGAGATTGAATGTCTCAGTGTGCCTTCTATTTCTCTCATTGGCTGCTTGTGTGATGACCGTTTTCACGGCTTCTAGCCTATCAGAAGAGGATAACATATGATAATTTCTATGTACCTCAGGATGTATTACAGGCCTTACATAAGGTGCAGCCACTCTCATGTTAGGCACACCCACAACAGCAGGCACTTTATTGTTCCTTATCTCAATATCCACATTTACACCATAATCCCTTGGGTCTATTGCAGGGTCAACAAGGGCAAGCCCTATTGCACGCGTATTATTATTTTCGGTAATTTCAGAAATCATCCCTCTTGTAGTTATTTCCCAGAAAGGCACACATGTACCGCTTGTAACGTATCCTATATGGCTACTGCCATTCCATACTTTGTATCCATTCCTGGGCGGATTTCTTCCAGGGCCATCTTTGTTTTGGTTTAAGATAGCAATAGGCATTAGCGCATAAGGCACTGCTCTCTCTTCCATGCCCTTAAAAACACCCCTCTTCCAGCCCTGCACCTCGAGATACTGTTCCCAGAGTGCTTCCCTCCCGATAAAATCGCCTTTGCTGTTCTCGAACCTGGTTGCCATCCTGCCTATAGGGACAGAAAAAACAGGAATATCTTTTCCGTCAGGGCCTTTTCCGAATTCATGCCCATATAACGGCAACGCTGATTCAAGCCTTAATGTGTCTCTTGCGCCAAGCCCTACAGCAACAAAGCCATGTTGTTCTCCTATTTCATAAATCATATCCCAGAGACTTGCTGCCTTTGCCCTGTCCATAAAAAGCTCGAAGCATACAGGCTCTCCTGTATAGCCTGTCCTTGCGATTACTAGCTCAGTTCCTTCAAAACTTGCAGTTGATACCATGTTCCTTTTGTTTTCAGGCAACTCTCCTGAGGATACAATCTGCTCAAGGACTCGCTGGGAATTCGGCCCCTGGAGTGCAAACATCTGCACTTCCTCACTCCTGTCAACTAGGCCAACATCAAATTTTTTTGCATTCTCTCTTAGCCAGCCGAGGTCTTTTGCCCTATTGGATGCATTGACTACAAGAAGAAATTGCTTTTTGTCAAGCCTGTAAAGATATGCATCATCAATAGCATTGCCCTTCTCATCAGGTATTACAGTGTATTGGGCTTCTCCCTTGCGGAGAGCTAGTGCATTGTTTGTAAGAACATGATTAAGAAAAGGAACAGCACCTTCTCCGGAAACAAAAAACCTTCCCATGTGCGAGATGTCAAACAATCCCGCATTTTTTCTTGTTGAGCGGTGCTCGAATAAAGTTCCTGTGCCGCCCCTTTGTTCATTGTAAGAAATAGGCATTTCAAAGCCGCCAAAAGGAGACATAGTGGCTCTGGCCTTGTGCCATTCATGCAAGACAGTTTCGGAAAGACCTTCTGGCATTATTTCTACCCCTCTACTCCAGAGTGGTGCTTATTTATATATATTTCTTCTTATCGGGTTTTAAAGGCATAATCATGGCTTAGAATTGTCTCTGAAACAAATAATCAGCCTAAATCAAACGCCATACTCCATAGCGGCATTTATACCAGGAAAAGAAGATTTCAGACTTGCTAAAATGCCTTCAAGTTCTTTTCCATCCATTCTCCTTGCCTCATGCAAAGGATTAGGTTCTATCCTGACGCTTATTTTTATGTCCAAGGTCCGGTTAAAGTATTCAGAGAACGCTTCCTTCAATTGTCCGAGGCCATTAATTGTACCTAAAACTGAGCCACCAATTTCATTGGGCAATCTGCCACTGTATCCAATTAGTTTTCCCGGTATATGATAAAAACTTATAAAATAATTGTCCATGCAGATATAGATATCAATATTTGCTTAAAAATTTTACCTTGAGGCATCAGCCTGTCTTTCTACTTCCAATTTCTTGGAGATTGCATGCGAGGTATTGCTCATGCCGTATGCATTTATTATCTCTTCTGCTATGCAGTTCTCTATGCTCTTCTTTGAGTTGAAGCTTTTCCAGAAACTTCCCTGTACGAAATGCCGCAAGGCAAGATCAATTCTTCTTTGTGGAGAGCATTCCACGGCCTTGGGGTATCTTGCTCCTCCGTATTCTATGGTTATTATCTCTTCCCTCTGCGCGGCATTCTCAAGCGCCTGCACGTAAACTTTGATAGGATTCTGCTTCAGCTTGCTCTCTATTATTTCAAATGCCTTCTCTATTATCCTGTAAGCATTGTCTGCCTTGCCTGTGACATGGCCTGATGATTTGAAATGCTCTTTGCCCTTATGGCCTGGCACCATCACCTTGTTTATCAATCTCTCGACGATAAATATCTTGCTCTTGTGGAATCTGTTGCCCGCATATCTGGAACCGGTCTTGGGCACTACTTTTGGCTCAAGCGTGATATATCTGGTAAGTCCCGGATCACTGACCTTAACATCAGAAACATCCCACCTGTTGAATGCAAGTATCATTTTCTAGCCTTCTCCAGCTTGCCCTTCCTGAGCGCATCAAGGCTCTGGTCATTTACTTGTATAACTTGCCATCTTATGCCTGGCAAATCTCCCTTGGCTTTTCCCATGGAGCCGCCTATGCACTCAACAAGCACTTCATCGTGCTCGTCAACGAGCTTCGTTGCGCCGTCTCCTGGAAGAAATGCGCTTATCTGCCTGCCATTCTTTATGAGCTGGACCCTTACGGCCTTCCTCATGCCTGAATTTGGTTGCTTAGCCTCTACCTGTATCTTCTCAAGGACAAGTGCCTTTGCCTGTGAAGAACCCTCTAGCGGGTCGGACTTTGACTTCAGGTCAAGTGTCTTTCTTACGAACCACTTATCCTTCCATTTGGATACCGCCCTTCTCTTCATCAGCTTCTTTGCCGAATTTATTCCCCTTGATTTGTGTCCCATTTTATTTCGTGTACAGCGAGCATATTTAAACCTTTTCTCAGGCTACGCTCACATCCTCCACATTAAAGTGCCTCTTTACTATTGAGCTTATCCTGCCTAAGTTTGACCTGTCCCTTCCTATCAATCTTGCCCTTGTCTCCCTGTCTCCTCCTTTTATTATCAGATTCTTTCCCTCAAGCTTGGCCTCAGCCACGAGAGGGTGTATGATGTTTGAGACGAATTTTTCAACATTTTCATCGAATTCAAGCACCTTGACATGCTTCCTGAGTGCAGACTCAACGCTTTTCAGGTTTCTCATGTTTCTGCCCATGGCAAGGCCCATGTCGCCCTTCTCGACTATGAACATGGCCAAATCAGGAATACAATCCTTTACTCTTGCCCCGGTCATTGATTCGAAGAATGTGATGAGCCCGAGGGTGGATAAATCATACACCTTCCTCAATCAGCCCCTCACCTTTCCTATTGCAGATATGGAAAATTGCCTCTTGCACAGTATCCCGAACTCATTCCCGTCTACGGCAAGCTCAGTCACAGGCACGTTTGATATGGCAGCATATCTAAGTATGTCTGCCTTTGCCTTCTGTGAAACAGTGGAGGAAAGCCATATTGCTTCTATGCTCCTGCCTGATAATCCATTCAGTACGCTGTTCACTCCAACAACTAGCTTTTTCTGCTTTGCCAGCTTTTTTATCTCAGTATCGTCGCTCATTTCACTTCTTTACCTTTGTTACCAGACTTGGCAAGCCTGTTCCTATTGGCACTGGCTGGTTTATCATGACATTTTCTACAACAGATTCAAGATAGTCTATCTCTCCCACGAGTGCTGCGTTTATTATGTGCTTAAGCGGGGTCTCGAAAGACGCCCTTGCAAGAACAGATGACTTTTCTGATACTACCCCATACCTCGTTATCCCCCTTACATACCCTGAGTTGCACATAACATCCGCAACAAGCATTATGTGCCTTATGTCCACGTTGAGGCCCTGGCTCTCTATTACGCCATACACTTCATTTATGACAGCTTGTCTAGCAGCCTCTATTCCCAGAACAGATGCTATCTCGAATATGTTGTTTGTTTTTGTCCTTTCGGGCTCAACAAATTCAAGCTTTAGCACATCTTTGAGGTTGGAACCTGCTGTTATTATGATATATTCATCTCCTCTCTTTACAGGAAGCACATGGCTTATTCCCTTTACGCCCTTCATGTGCGTGGCCTTGATTTTCTCCTTTACCTTGTACAGGTCATTGAGGTTGATGTCCTTTGACCTGCTCTTGAGCTCCATGCTGTCATCATCGACCTTTATGTTGAAACCTTTAGTTTGCGCCTTGAGGCTGTTTACAACAGTAGCAACAGTGAAGCTTGCATTTCTCATTAGCTCCCTATCAAGCTTTATCAGTATGGATAGGTCAACTATGTTTATCTCAAATCCTAAGGAGATGTCATCAAGCGTTGTTTCCTTTATTGACAATGCCAGCTTTTTTATGTCCTTGCCCTCTGAATATGGCTTATTCAGATAAATCTCCATGCTTGGCGTGCTAAGCTCTTTTCTTCCGTCAAGTATCTCTATAATTCTTGGCAGCCCAACAGTAACGTTCATCTCTGCCACACCCGCAAAGTGGAAAGTATTTAGGGTCATTTGGGTGCTTGGCTCTCCTATTGATTCAGCAGATATGTTGCCGATGCATTCTCCTGGGTCAGCCTTGGATTCGTTATACTCTGCTACGGTCTGCTCAAGTATCTGTTTTAGCTTTGCCTGGCTTATGCTTGCAGGTATGTTTTCCCTAAGGCTGTCAATTATGCTCTTTGGCAGCTTGTCCTCATATTCTTTTATTGCGTCTGTCATTTTAAAGGTTTGACTTTATTATTCTCTTCACGTTTACTATTCCTTTTTCGGACTTTGAAACATCTATGCCGTCCTCACCATACTCAAACTGGACTATCCTTCCGGATGCGTTCCTTACTGTGTAATCATATTCTATTTTCAAGTCTTGCATCGCATTGGCAAGCCTCCTGTATAGGTATCCTGATTTTGGTGTTCTCAGGGCGGTATCCATCAAGGAGTCTCTTCCTGTCATTGAGCCGAAGAAAAATTCTGCAGGAGTGAGGCCTGTCTTGAACCCGTTTGTTATGAATCCTCGTGCAATCGGCGTCAAATCTTGCTCTCTGAAGCATGAAAGTGTCCTTTTGTTATAACCTTTGTCTATTCTTTTTCCGCGCAGTGCCTGCTGCCCGACGCAAGTAGCCATCTGGGCGAGGTTTATCAGGTTGCCTCTTGCTCCTGACACTGCCATTATCATGGTATGGCTTTCCTTGTCGGCATAATTCGCAACAAGCTCACCTGCCTTGTTTCTTGCGCTGTTAAGCAATTCCAGTATCTTCAGCTCAAGGCTTTCCTCAATGCTCTTTCCAGGGAAGGCATCAAAGTTGCCCTGCCTGTAGGTGACTATAAGCTCGTCTACTTCTTTCCTTACGTTTTCCATGACCTCGTTTATCTTTGCCTTTGCATCTGAAGGCAGGTCAGTGTCTGATATCGCAGTTGAGAATCCATACCTTATAAGCACCTGTATTCCTAGCTTGAATATATCCCCTATAAGCTTGATTGCGTATTCTTTTCCGTACTTCTTGTGAATATTTCTTAGCAGTAAACCAGAGCCTTCTCCAAGGTTGTTCTTGTCCATGACACCCTCTGTAAGCTTGCCATTGGATATTACAACCTTGTCGCTTCCCTTCTCATCCTTGCTCCTTGAATGCCCTGTAAAATTGAAGTCCTTTGGCAGGATTGCGGAAAATATCTCCTTGCCAGTTATCTTTTCCTTGTTTGGAAGGGAAAAATCCTTTATTCCTGCGGAATAAAGCACGTCAAATGCCTCTTCCTTGGGAAATGTCAGCCCTTTGGTCAGTATGTAATTCCCTGATATGGCATCCTGTATGCAGCCTATGACGCTCAATCCATACCTTGGTGATATGAGCTGCGTCTGTACTTCCATCAGTATCTCTGCTTCAGCCCTTGCTTCCTCTGTCTGGGGTATGTGCAGGTTCATCTCATCCCCGTCAAAGTCAGCGTTATATGGATTGCATACGCTTGGGTTCAGCCTTAGGGTCCTTCCTGGCAGCACCCTTACCCTGTGGCACATCATTGACATCCTGTGCAATGAAGGCTGCCTGTTGAAAATGGCAATGTCGCCATCAAGAAGGTGCCTCTCTACTGTATAGCCAGGCTGCAACTCTTCAAGTGACGCTTCTTTAGTCTCGTCAGTTATTTTCTTTTTCTTGCCATCAGGCCTTACTATGTAATTTGCACCAGGGTACTTTTCAGGCCCCTTTTCCACGAATTTCTTTAAGTATGAAACATTCCAGTCGTTCACTCTTTCAGGAACAGTGAGCTTCATTGCAATAACCAAAGGCACTCCGACTTCATTGAGGCCGATCATCGGGTCAGGAGAGATTACTGTCCTCGCTGAAAAGTTGGTCCTCTTTCCTGCCAGATTATGCCTTATTCTTCCTTCCTTGCTCTTTATCCTCTCTGATATTGTCCTTAATGCTTGGCCTGAGCGGTGCCTTGCGGGAGGCAGTTGTGCAACAGAATTGTCAAAGAAAGTAGTGATATGATATTGCAGTAAATCCCATAAGTCCTCTATGATTATCTCAGGCGCACCAGCGTTTATGTTTTCAAACAGCCTCTGGTTTATCCTTACTATGTCGCCTAGCTTGTGCGTAAGGTCATCCTCGCTCCTCTCGCCTGATTCAAGCGTTATTGACGGCCTCATTGTTACAGGCGGTATGGCCATTATTGTGAGGACCATCCATTCTGGCCTTATGTGAATAGGATTCATGCCAAAAAGGAATACATCGTCATCAGGTATTTTTTCAAGCCTTACCCTAATCTCTATCGGGCTAAGCCTCTTCTCCTCTTCAAGGAATGTTGTTGGCTTCTCAAGGGAAATCTTATGCTGCTTGGCCTTGCAGTGCGGGCATTTGTTTACAGTCTTCATGCTCGATATTACTTTCCTTATCTCCAGCCTTCTCGACTCTATCCCAGATTCCTCTTCTATCTTGTCGAGATCAGCCTTTGCCTTCGCAATCTTGGCTTGGGGTATAAGGACCCTTCCACATTCCCTGCATGTAGACATCAGCATATTGTATATCAGGTTTACAAACTTTATGTGTATGACAGGCCTTGCCAGCTCTATGTATCCAAAATGCCCTACGCATTCCTTCAGCTTTGAGCCGCATGTCTTGCATTTCAATCCTGGGTCAATTACGCCAAGCCTAATGTCCATCAGGCCGCCATCCACAGGATACCCTTCCTTATCATAAAGCTCAGGCGTGACAACTTTAGCAGCGGACATCTTCTTTATCATCTTCGGGGAGAAAACAGAAAACTGTATGCTACCTATCCTCTTGCTTACCGAAGGTTCCGGTTCCTCAATTCTTTCTTCAGGCATTTTAGTACTTTGACTCCAGATTCAGCCTTGGATATATTCCCAGGCTCTTAAACTCATCAAGTATCAGCTTGAAAGCATAGCTTATCTCTATGTCGCTTATATTTACATTATCTCCGCATATTGGGCAGTATCTCCTGTTCCTGTACTCATCATTTACTGCTATAAGCCCGCATTCTTCGCATACAGGAACTATTGTGTTGTCAGAGCTGAACCTTTCTTTGAGGAGCAGCGATGCACCATGTGCTATGAAAGTGTCCTTTTCCATTTCTCCCAGCCTCAGGCCCCCTTCCTTTGCCCTTCCTTCGGTTGGTTGCCTTGTCAGGAGCTGTATAGGCCCTCTTGCCCTTGCGTGGAGCTTGTTGGCAACCATGTGCTTGAGCTTAAGGTAATACATGTCTCCCACGAATATCTTTGCCTGCATCCTATTTCCAGTCTCTCCATTATAGAATGTTTCAGTTCCATTTTCCCTGAAACCTCTCTGCAGCAGCTCTTTCCTCAGCTGCTCTTCCGGCTCAGCATCAAATGTGGTTCCATCTATATATCTCCCGCTGAGTGCTCCCACTTTTCCTCCTACCATTTCTATGAGGTGTGCTATTGTCATTCTTGAAGGTATTCCGTGAGGTGAGAATATTATGTCTGGCACAATTCCTGATGATGAAAATGGCATGTCAGCAGGCGGCACTATTATCCCGACTATTCCTTTTTGCCCGTGCCTGGAGGTAAATTTATCGCCTATTTCAGGAATCCTTGAATCCCTGACTCTTACCTGTATCAGCCTGTTGCCTTCTTCGTTCTCTGTAATAAGAACAATGTCAACGGTTCCTTTTTCACCGTGCTTGAGGCTTAGAGAGCTTTCCCTTCTTGTCGCCGAAGCTATATTGTACTCATCAAGTGAGCTCAGGAACCTTGGCGGGGAAGTCTTGCCTATAATGACATCTCCTTCATCTACCCCTGCCTCAGGGTAAATTATGCCGTCTTCCTCGAGGAACCTGTAATCCTTCTCTGTCTTGTATCCTTTTACATCCTTATCAGGAATGGATATCTCGTCAATTAGGCCACCTGCATACCTTAGCTCTTCAGCCACGCTTGGCCTGAAATAAGTGCTCCTTCCGAAGCCCCTGTCTATGGATCCCCTGTTTATGACTATGGCGTCTTCCATGTTATAACCCTTGTAGCTCATTATCGCGATTACTATGTTCTGCCCGTTAGGGTGGGAGTCATAATTCCATACATCATTCATTAGGGTCTGGACTATCGGCTTTTGAGGTGAATGCAATATATTGACATCCATGTCAAGCCTTACAGGATAATTTGATGCATAAATGCCAACGGCTTGCTTCTGGTTCTTTGAGCCTGCATTCAGCCTCGTTGACTGGTTGAAATTGCCATAAGGTACAAGAGCTGAGCATAAGCCAAGCATTGTCAAAGGGGAAATCTCAAGATGGGTATGCGTGCTGGTAAGCTCATTAGCCCTGAAAGCTATGAGGCAGTTTTCCTCTTCGGCAGCATCAACGTACTCTATGATGCCTTCCTTAATCAGGTCATGCCATGCCATTTCTCCCCTGTTTAGCCGGTCATAATGCTGCTGCGTGATTGAGGGCTTGCCTTCCTTTGCTACTATGAGCGGCCTTCTTGTCCTTCCTGCATCTGTTTCTATGAAGACATCTCCAGTTATGCTCTCACGGTAGACATTCACATTGTTATGTAATGCGCCACTTCTTCTCTCTTCCTTTAGCCTGCTGACAAAAGAGGAAGAATCATCAACCTCCCCTATAAGCTTACTGTTTATGAATACTTCTACCATTTTACCACAATGTCCTCATTCCACAATCCTTCATTATTTTTATGGCATCCTCTTCTGAGCCTGCCTTTGATACCGATGCCAAAAGGGAGAGATTTTTCCTCAGCCCTATGTTTGTTCCTTCAGGTGTCTCTATAGGGCATAGCCTCCCCAGATGAGTTGCATGCAATGCCCTTGCCTCGAAATTCTCCTGGGATGCACTAAGAGGGCTGACAACTCTCTGGAGATGGGATATTGTTTCAAGGAAATTAAGCCTTTGAATTCTCTGGCATACTCCTTTCCTTCCTCCAACCCAGTTTCCTGTTGCCATTGCTGAATCTATTCTCTGTGTGAGCAGCTTTTCCCTTATTATCGCCCTTATTGATGGGAATTTGCCTCTCTTTACTATCCTCTGGAAATTATAAAGCAAATCGCCAACAAGAACCTTGAAATTGACCCTCAATAAGTCGGAGAGAAGGTCGCCGCTTAGCTTAAGCTTCTTGTTCATGTAATGGTCCTTGTCATTAACAGGCACAACGCCATTGGATACAATCAGGTATCTTTTCAGGAATTTGCAGAGATTGTAAGCCTTGTATACCCTGTCCTTTTCCTCTATGCCTAGATGTGGCAGCAGGTACTTGTCAAGAATCTCTTTCATCCTCTCCACCCTTACTTCCTTTGTCTGGGTTATCCCTATTTTTCTTGCTATGTAATCTATGGCCTCTTCCTCGGTTTTTATTGATACGAACTCATAGAGGTTTATGAGCATCTCATCATATGATTTTTCAGCGCTTATGAACTTCATTATCTCCTCATCTTTGAGGAGTCCAAGCGCCTTTATCAGGACAACAATAGGTATCCTTTTTACCCTCGTGAAAGTCAGGTAAAATATTCCATCGCTGAGCCTCTCCAATGTATGCGGGATCTTGAATGAGCCTCTTTCAGAGAATATTTTTCCAACATATTTGCTTGGCCCTACTGCGCCTTTTTCTATCAGGATATGGTTGGGTGCAAGGTCTTCTATGTGGACCAGTACCTTTTCAGTTCCGTTGATTATGAAATATCCTCCCGGGTCATCAGGGTCCTCTCCTTTCTCGATAAGCTCCTGCCTTCCCATTTTATCCAAGTGGCAGTTCTTGCTCTTGAGCATTATCGGAAGATTTCCTATTTGGGTTGTCAATGATTCCCTCTGCACATCGTTGATGTATGCAGAAACGTCCACGAATATGGGGGCAGAATAAGTTATTTTCCTGAGCCTTGCCTCGAATGGATAAATGTTCCTCTTTGATCCATCAGCCTCTGTTATCTCAGGCTTTGTCACCCATATCTTGTCAAACCTTATCTTGAAGCTGTCTATGTTCTGCGGTATTATTGTCGGCTCTATTATCCTGTTCTCGAGGATTATATCATTGAGCTCCTTCTCTATGAGATTGTTGAAGGACTCTATATCAGAACCTACAAAACTATGTTCCTTGAAATAGCTCTTTATGAGAACTTCTGATTCCTTATACATTTATTACGCACCTGTAAAACACAGCCTCTCCTGCAGTTGGGCTTTTCCTTAGTATCTTGACAACATCCCCTGGCTTGACATCCAGCTCTTTTATCGCCGGGTCATTCTTTACTATCAAAGGGAGGTCATATACTGAAATGTGGTATTTCTCCAACACTTCACTTTTCTCCTTTTCACTTACCTTGGTATGCTTCGGCACAAGGAAGTGCTTTTTTATGTCAAATCCGCTTTTGGTCATTCTTATTCCTTTACGGGCCGTACGAGATTCGAACTCGCGACCCCCTGATTGCTTCTGCCTTAAAAGTCAGGTGCTCTAGCCAGGCTGAGCTAACGGCCCAAACGCCCCGGCCGGGACTTTCATCCCAACGGGAATCCGTTAGGGTATTGAACCCGGGTCGGAGCCTTTTTGCGACGCTCAGTCACGACAGGGCTCCATGATAGGCCACTACACTACCAGGGCATTCCTACAACTATTAGTCATACTCGTTTTGTGTATTAATATAGCTAATAGAAGCATGAAAGGCCATCTTATCAGGTATTTTGACCTCATTTTTAAAGCTTTCTGTTTTTCCTTTTGGCGTGCTTAAATGCATGTTTTTTGCCATTGATAAGGCAAAATCAGCTGCTCTTTGCTGCATGTTTATGTTTCAAATATTCAATTACAGGCGGAATGAAAGAGATAACGATTATAATCATGATTACAAGTGTCAGGTTTTCCTTAACCCAGTGGAAGTTCCCAAAAAAGTATCCTCCGAGGAGGAATATAAATATCCAGAGGAAGCCTCCTGCTACGTTGAAAGTAAGGAATTTCGGATATTTCATCCTGCCTATGCCTGCCACGAAGGGTGCAAAAGTCCTTATTATCGGTATGAATCTCGCGAATATTATTGTCTTCCCTCCGTGCTTGTCATAAAACTTCTTTGTCTTTTCAAGGTACTCTGCCTTGAACAGCTTGCTCTTCGCAAACACTCTTTCTCCGAAGTAATTGCCTATCCAGTAATTTAAAGTGTCTCCGAGAATAGCAGCAGCAAAAAGCAGCACGAACAGGATAAAAATATTGAGCTGGCCTGCAGCTGCAAGAGTGCCTGTTACAAATAAGAGTGAGTCGCCCGGCAGGAATGGGGTTATTACTAAACCAGTCTCGCAGAAGATTATGAGGAAAAGCAAAAGATATACCCAAAGCCCGTAATCTCTTATGAGTACAATAAGATATTCATCAAGATTAAGTATTATGTCCAAGAACTTTGTTGCTATCTCAATCATGAAATTGATTTATGGCATTGGTTTATAAATCCTGCGAGAATGTTAATCCTTCCCTGTGCTGTATACTCCCTCTTTTTCGTCCACATCCACTATCTTACCCTTAATTATTTTCTTTTTGCTCGGCTTCTCCTTTTTCCTGAAGCTATTTCCTATGCCATGGAACAATCCAGACAGGAGCATTCTCAAGAAGGCAAAAATCCCGGTAAGAAGCATGAGCAGCCCTATTATAATCAATGGCAGGCCTATGAAAATCAATATTATGCTTATGCTCAGTATAATGCCGAGCATTATGATTATTATGGATACTACAATAAGAATGAGAGGCAGAATTATCGGCCTTATGACAATCGCTTTCATTTATGCATCTAAAAAATAGAAGTTTAAAATATTTTTCAAATATGGAAGGCTTAATCTATGGAAGTTGGTTCCCCAATAAAAGAATAAAAGTCTTCCTTCTCAAATTTCCATGAGCAGATTATATTGAACTCATCGTCAAAATAAACAATCGCTTCTTGCTTATAATCGCCTGAGGTTATGTCTGGGGCATATATGGTATAGAAGCTAATTGCATATGATTCTTCCTGTTTTGATTGAATTTTCTGGATACTGTCTTTAACTCTATCTGGGCAGCTTTTAATTTCTTCAGTTGCGCAATAATCACCCTTCATATCCTCTATTGCTTGCATATCTTCTTCAGATATGGCTCCTGCCAAATAAAACTCTTTAGGGCAGTTATTTCTTATTACATCCATGACTTCTTCACTCGTGTTACTGTATAGCTTATCTAGTGATGGCAGTTGCGGGCCTCCTTTAAATGCAGAATCTCCTTTCCTTCCCAACCCTTTTGATTTTAAATAATTAAGTGCTAAACGTTCTCTTACTAGGCTTGCAAATTCTTTTCCCTTTGAAAACTCCTTAAATATGCCAATCTCTTCAGCCAATTTTGATTTTTCCTCTGTTAAAGAAGCTACCTTAGTTGATAATTTAAAATTCTCTTCTGAGAAAGAGTTTAAATCATATTTTAATTCCTTAATATCATTATTCCTCTGGATTATCAGAAAAGTTGCTATCCCTAACAAGGTAAGGACCAAAACAGCAAAGCCAATTATTACATACTTATTATCCATTAACAGTACCTCCCTTTATTTGTATAAATAACTTTCTTTGTTTTTCCAAAACAATAATCACTAGTAGCCAGCATGTGTTATGACATCTCAATAATCATAGTTTGCCAATATATCGATTATATGCAAAGTCTATTTTGTTGCTGAGAATAAAAGAGCCCCTGGAGGAACTTGAATCCTCGACCTTTACCTTACCAAGGTAACGCTCTACCAGCTGAGCTACAGGGGCGATACGCATGGGAAACTCCAAGAGTTCTTTAAATAGATTATCATGATACATTTTTTTGCCTGGTAATCATTTTAAGTTCTTAAAAAATTCATTTAGTCCTATTAGTTACCAGACGGTTACCAAAAAATTTATATAGTTCTATTTGTTACCACGTCTCATATGATCAAAGAGAATAAAATACCCTTAAAAGTGTGTCTAATTGACTTGAATGAAGCATATCAAAAGGTATTGTATTGGTTCTTTTCATTTCCTGGCAGGAATATAGGCCTCAATGAATTGTCATCAGCTTTGCGGATTTCTAAAACAACTGCAAAAAAGGTTGTTGTAGATCTTGAAAAGGAAGGTTTTCTGAAAAGGAAGGTTTATGGAAAAACCTGGGTAATCTCGTGCGATGTCAGCCATAATTTCAATTTCACAAAAAAAGTGGCTTTCAATTTAGCCATGGTTTTTGGGGCCTACCGGTCGGGCTTGAAAGGCCGCATCAATGACTTTGTCGGCAATGCCCAAGCAGTAATCCTTTTTGGCTCCTACAGGAAAGGAGATGACACCGAGAAGAGCGACATTGACATTGCAGTTGAGGTAGTTGGCAACGCAGATTTGAAAATAATCCAGCTCGGAATAATGCAGCAATTCGGCTACAGGAAAGATGTGCCAATCAACCTACACGTCTTTTCCAGGAATAAGGTTGACATAAACATGTTTTCGAATATTGCCAATGGGATTGTATTGGAAGGTTTTCTGGAGGTAAAAGCATGAGATACAAGTGCCCTGATAAGAAAAGCGCCATAAGCATTCTTGAGGCATCGCAGAGGGAGATGAAGTATACTGAGTCACTTGAGGTATCTGAAGACTCTGGTTCCACAATTGTTAGGAATACATATGAATGTTTCAGGATGCTGGGCGATTCCTTGCTGGTTTCTGAAGGGATAGAGTCTGAAGACCACATAGCGCCGATTAAAGAGCTGATGAAATTGAAGATAGCCACAGATAGGCCTATCAATCTCGTTGATAATCTGCGCAGGTTAAGGCATAATATCAACTATTATGGTTACAAGCCTTCTCTTGAGGAAGTAAAGGAAGTAAAGGCCATAGCCAAAAGTCTTTTTGAAAAGATTAAAAATGAGGTTCTGAGAAAGATTAAACAATAGCTATTTGTGTTCTCTGTACAGCTGAAACATCGCTCGAAAGTCTGGGTTTTTCGGCATTCTGTTTTTCAGGCGCCATTCCTTGTTAATCATCTTGCTTGAAAATAATGCAGGGTAGCGGATTCGAACCGCTGAACGCACTAAGCGACAAGGCCCTGAACCTTGCAGGTTTGACCGCTTCCTTAACCCTGCGTTGCGCTTTTTTCATTTCCACATTAAACTATGAAGGGAATGCGAGGGGAGGGATTTGAACCCACGGACCCACTAAGGGACAGGATTTCCTGATTTACTTAAGTCCTGCGCGTTTGGCCAGGCTTCGCTACCCTCGCGCAAAGGCAAAAAAGCCATAGGCAGTTTATATATTTTCTTAGGCAGGTTTTGCGTGAATATGCAAAATATGCAATGGAGGTTGTGCTCATAATACCAGATTTAGACAAAAAAACTTTATAAAATAGAGGGCATTTCATTCGGATAAACCAATACGGGGCAAGAAAGATGGATTACGCAAGAATAGTTGTTGCTCAGATGAACATAGCAGATATTAACCCAATCGTGCAGGCGGCAACAAACCCAAATGTTTTTTATACTCGCAGCCCGCTAGCGGCTTTAGGCTATGTTAGGGATAGGGAAGTAGATGTTGCTGTTGTCGGGCAGGTTTTTTCACGCTTAAACCATGATGATCCTTATTGGGTAAGTGATGGGACAAAGCTGGCCAAAAATATGGAAGAGGTTAGCCCAAACCTTGTTGTGGCAAGATATAGCTTTGTGCCAGATGAAGGTGACTCATGTGTTTTTCACGCAGATATTCCAAAAAGAAACGCAGATATTGATAAGGTAGTGGAATTTATAGATTTTGATGGACTTGCCAGTCTATTGAAGGGTAGAGATACTGAAGAAATAATGAGAAGATTCCCGGCATTTACATGGCATAAAATGAATTTTAACAGAAATGCTCTTCATTATCAACGAGAATTTTCACTGAGCTGAAATCCTTTTAATTTTGTTGCCCACACCGATAATGATACACTCGGCAGAATGAAATAAAATCATACCTTGTATCTTTTGCAATAGCTGTAGAGCTTGTTATACAATTTGTAAGATGCCGCAGAAACTATGCCATCGTATCTGCTCATCCAGTATCTCCAGACGAGCTTGTCCCACAATGTCCTGACAAATATGTACCATGCCTTCTGCTCCCACCTGTGCTCAAGGTCGGTTTCAAGGAAGCCATCAATTATGACGAGGATGTGTCCCTTCTGCATGTTTCTTCTTGAATCGCCCCTCTCAAGCGTGAAATCGATCACGTCCTTCATCAGCGCCCTTATCCTGATGACTGACCTGGAGTCTTCTGTTATGTCCTTCCATAGCTCGAATATGTAGTCAATCTTCTTTCCATCCTGCTCTACATGCTGGAGCTTTTTTTTCGTATCCCTTTCATAGCCGTTTTCTTTTGTCCAGTCTGCAATCTCCTTGAAGAACTCTTCAATGTCAAACATGCCAGTGTAATTGAATCTAAGGGCATCGATGACTAATTTTTTCTCTACCATCTTAGAAGTAAGGCGCCTCCTTTACAGGCACATAGCTCTTGTACATGTTGAAAAATGTCTCGAAGTGGGTATACAGCCCATTGCAATCATCCACTATGACTTTCTCGAAGAATTTTGTGTACCTTTTGTATATGAACTTCGCATACAGCGTCCTTATGAATATAAGCATGGGAGCATTGCCCCACCTATGCTCATAGTCAGTTTCCATGAATCCGTCGATGTATATTATTATCTTTGCATGGTCCATTGTTTTCTTCCTGCCATCGACAACAATATCGACCTTCTTCAGGTCATAAATGAGTATCCTTATCTTCATGTATTTCCTCATGAAGTCAGATAGCTTGTACCATGGCCAATATACATACTCTATGCATTTGCCGTGGCTTGTGTGCTGCTCGGATATGTAATCCGCACCTTTTTCGAAAGGGTTCTCCTTGAACCACCTGGTGAACATCCTGAACATCTCCCTTGTGCTGAATATTCCCTTGTACTCAAGCTTCATGTGGTCCACAACAAGCCTTACCTCTCCCATTAGTTGTGGACCCCCATCCAGTTCTTCATTTCGTATTCGTCATACTCCATCTTGAGCCTTCTTCTTGTCAGCCATACTGCTTTCTGCACTTCCCTATACATCATAAC
This sequence comes from Candidatus Woesearchaeota archaeon, assembly GCA_018303125.1. Classification (GTDB taxonomy): domain Archaea; phylum Nanobdellota; class Nanobdellia; order Woesearchaeales; family WJIZ01; genus JAGVYS01. The sequence goes on from JAGVYS010000003.1 coordinate 52,288, forward strand.
ATCCCATGTGTGCCATCCATGTTTTTTCCTCACGACGAAATTGTTCAGGAACATCCTCATGCTTGCAAGTGTCCTGTTTGAGGACCATCTCCTGCTGCTGCCTTCATGGCTGTGTTCGTCATCAAAGTACATGTCAATGTAGCTCCCGAACTCTATCCATATCCTCCCTTTGGTGTAAATTTTCATGTTTCCGTTCGGCAGCCTCACTTCAATGTCATGCGCGTCATATGTGTGTATGTATATATCTATATGGAAATGGTGCATCTCGTCTATCATTCTTTCAGCATGCCATATGTATTGCCTCTCAACGCCGAATGGCGATGGTGCCTTGTGCTTGTATATCTTCTCATGGAATTTGTACTTTCTGTCCCTGAAATAGCTTATGAGGAACTCATACAGGTCCTGCATGTCCCACACACCCTTAAACCTTATATGAGGCTTAGGGTGAGCCATATTTTGTGTAGATTCCCAGTATTCAAGCTTTCTCATGCTCTAATATGCACTCCCTGCTGGTATGCATCCTCGAAATCCCTTCTCTCGGATTTTAGCGTTCTAAGCATAACCTGGTAAAGCCCTGACTGCTCTGTCCTGAATCTCCTGTGAAATCCCCCCTCTAGAAGTCTCCTCCTGTAAATGTAGTTCATGTAAAATGCCTTCAGCTGCCCGAAGAAAGAGTTCCTGTCAAAATCCTTCTTTGGGTCCCAGGAGCTCGTGAGCCTTATGACAACCCAGATCTTTCCCTTGGTAAGGGTCTTTTTCTCTCCATTATTGTCATGCACATCTATGTCATGCGCGTCATATGTGTGTATGTATATGTTGAATGTTACCTCCATCCAATCATCAATCAGTTGCTCGGCCTCCCATATGTACTGCCTCTCAACGCCGAATGGCGATGGTGCCTTGTGCTTGTATATCTTTTCATGGAATTTGTACTTTCTGTCCCTTAGGTAGTTTATTGCTGCATCATACAACTCCTGCATATCCCACACGCCCTTGAACCTTATGTGCAAGTCTCCTGGCAGAGGCATTCCTTTCTGGGGTATATCCTTGTATCTAGCCATGGCTTCAAATGCGTTATCTTTCTATATAAAACTTTCTTTTTTATATATTAGTATACAAAAAAGGGAATTAGCAAATCAGTATCTAAGAAGTATCTCCACGTTCTTCCCGAACAATTCCCTTAAATTCTCGAATATGGCTTCCTTTATAAGGACGTTTTCAGGTATGCTTACCTTGGAAAGCGCCTTCTCATATTCCTCAAGCGAGCTCTTCTCTATGCTCTCCAGGCCTCCATTATCATTGAGCCTTCCCTTTGAGATGTCCTTCTCTTGGCCATCTATGTCATGGATTATGAATGCGTTCTTGCCTGCAAGGAGCACCTCTCCATACTTGTTCCCGTATTTGAACCTTATCTTAGCCTTCTCTATCTCCCTTCCCCTTTTCCTCTGTATATATTCGACAAGGAATTTCACGAGGTTATGCGAGTCCTTCTTGGCATTCTCAACTTCCTGCTTTGTCAGCTTGTTAGCCTCATAATCCTTTCTTGCTTTTATTATGCAGTTGAGAATCCTTAGGTATTTGGCAGGCACAAGTCCCTTGGATATAAGCTCGTCTTCGAAAACAGTAACTATTTCTGAGTCAGCAGCTTTTGATATGCCTTCTATCCTTAGCACATCCCTTATGGCAGTTATGGAATTTTCATATACCTGCACAACATCTTCCTTCTCCTTAATCTTCTCGATTTCCGAGAATAATCTCTTAATCCTCTTGAGGTACTTGTCAGCATCCTCAAGCAGCTGGTCGACTTCCTTGCCAGATAACTCCTTCTTAGTGCCATGCTCTATGTCTTTTCTTACATTTATGTTCCTATCAAGTATCTCTACATATTTGCTTTCAAGGAGCTTCTCCTTCTTTACGAATATATCCCTCATAAGCTCCGCTGTTTCACGCGGCGCAGGAGGTGGCACACCATACATCATAAGGGCAGCCTGCGATGGCGTCAGGATGGCATAATATATGTCCTCCATCCCTATGTTCTTGAGTGAATACCTTACGCGCTGGAGCATCTGCTCTCCGGAGTTCATGAACATGTCTATTGCCTCTGTGCTTGGCTTTATCTTGCCCATCCTTAGCAGCTGCTTCCAGGGCATGAACATTCCCCTGTCATAGAACGGTACTCCGTCTCTTAGCAGGGTGAATATTATCGGGTTTGCCTCTTTCAGGCTGTCCCAGAAATCAGTCAGTATGTAGACTTGGATGTTGAGCTTGTTTTTTATTCCTGTGGCCTCTCCTGCCTCTATGCCCATTCCTATTATGATTGCCCTTAGCTTGTCCTTCAGCTCTGCTCGGGACATTTTCTTTACGTCAGTATCATCTATTACAATCCATACATCTATGTCAGATGACTTTGTTGCCCTTCCCTGGACAAGGGAGCCGGCAAGGACATAGCTCACTATATACTTCTCGAACTTCTTGAGCACCATTGTTTTGTGCACTTCAGCTATCTTTATGGCCTGCAGCATTCCGTTGTCATGGACAGGCGCGCTTACAGAAATAAGCTGGAGCAGGTCATACTTTGCGTCATAGCAGTTCTGCCACAACTCAGACAGGATTATAGTATCCGCTACCAGGTTTTTGTCTATCTCCTTGGCTATGCTGCCCATTATTGTATGCAGCTTTGTTCCGAGCTCATACTTGGTCATCTTCTTTGAGTCAGAATCATCAACAAGCACGAGGATAGATATGGCATCCTTGTTCTGCTCCTCGCCCTCCTTTGGCTTTGGGGGAGGTAGAAGCGTTATTCCCATTACATACTTGTCAAATTTCTCAAGAACTTTTTCCTTGAACTTCTCAAGCTTCGACTTTATCTCCTTGAGCTTTTCCTCAGCCTCTTTAGGCAGGTTTGCAGGAAAGCTGGGCATCTGTACGTCTTTCAGCTCGCTCTCGAAATCCTTGCCGCTTTTCTTCTTTGACATTCAACCACAAATTCACAGGCATATTTAAAAATATTGCGCCATGCTAGCATGGCACTATATCATCCCTTCTTACAATCTCGCTTACCTTCCTGCCAAGGGCAGCAGAAGCTTCCTTGCTCTTCAGCCCTTTTACCTTTCTCATCTCGGAAGCGCTTAGCAGCGATATGCCCTTCGCGAAGCTTCCTATCTTTACAACATCGCCCTGAGAAAAATTTCCCTCAACATTTACTACGCCGACAGGCAGAAGGCTTGACTTGCCGTCCTTCATTATCTCAATTGCGCATTCATTTATGGATATTTTTCCCTTTGGCTTGGCCGCTAGTATCCACCTTTTTCTAGCGTTAAGCTTTTCAGACGGGAGAAATATTGTTCCTGGGTTTTCCCCTTCTATAATCCTGCTTATTACCTTCTTTTCCCTTCCTTCAGCTATCGCCATAGTGCTGCCTGATTTCATGACTATTGATGCAGCTCTTATCTTTGACTTCATCCCGCCAACGGAGAAAAATGAGCCGGCCTTACCTGCATAGCTCTCTATCTCATTGTCAATCTTGCTGACAACCTTTATCTTTCTAGCATCCGAGTTCTTCTTTGGGTTGTCATCGTAAAGGCCGTCTATGTCGCTTAGTATTATCAGCAAATCCGCGTCAATCTTTGTGCTTACCAGCGCAGACATTACATCATTGTCGCCGAAAGCAGTACCGATTTCATCTATGCTTACAACATCATTCTCATTTATTATTGGCACTACCTTATTTTTCAGGAGCATCTCCATGCAGTTCTTCAGGTTAAGGTAGGACTTCCTGTTGGAAAGTACGTCATAAGTAAGGAGTATCTGCGCAATGTCAATGCCCTGCACGCTGAAGGCTTTCTCATATTCCTTCATGAGTATTATCTGCCCGATTGCGGCAAGGGATTGCCTTTTTACTATGCCCCTTGTGTCCTTTATTCCGCTCTTCATTGCACCGAATCCTATCGCCCCGGAACTTACAATGACTATCTCTTTTCCATTCCTTACTAATCCAGCGACTTCTTCTGATATCCCTTTTATGTACTCTGTATCTATCTTGCCTGATTTTGTCAGGGTGCTTGTGCCTATCTTAACAACTACTCTCATTGTAGCGGAAATTCCCTCCTTAGCATCTTGTGGCTGTAACTCTTTCCATTGCTGAACTCAGCAACAGTGTGCCCTTTTCCGATAAGCTTCCATTTGTATGTCATCAGTCCATCAACTCCCACAGGCCCCCTTGCATGCACCTTGGATGTAGAAATACCAAGCTCAGCACCGAGCCCATATCGGTAGCCGTCGGAAAACCTGGTTGAGCAGTTCCAGAAGACATTTGCGGAATCGACCTTGCTCATGAATTTCTCTGCCTTTTCACTGCTATTCGTTATTATAGAGTCAGTGTGCCTGCTTCCGTGGATATTTATGTGTTCTATTGCCTCTTCCATATCCTGCACAGTCTTTATAGACACAACAAGATTGTTGTACTCTGTATCCCAATCAGCATTTTTTGCATTCTCCACATCTATGAATTTTCTTGTTCCCTCATCTCCGAGAATCTTCACTCCAGCTCCTTCAAGGTCTGCCTTCAGGGCAGGCAGGAATTTTTCTGCAATTTTGCTGTGCACAAGTATCGTTTCAACAGCATTGCATGCTGCAGGATACTGGCATTTTGAGTCATGGCATATCTTCAAGGCCATGCTTACATCAGCGTCCTCATCAACATAGGCATGGCATATCCCGCTGCTGTGGCCCAGCACAGGGATGCTTGTGTTCTCCATAACATGCCTTACAAGCTCATTTGAGCCCCTCGGTACGATAAGGTCTATGTAATTATCAAGAGCAAGCATCTCATTTGCCTCTTCCCTTTTTTCCAGCAGGCTTATCCACCCAACAGGCAGGATTTTTCCACACGCATCTTTTATTATCCTGAAAAGTATGCTGTTCGTCCTTATGGCTTCTCTGCCGCCCTTAAGCAAGACAGAGTTTCCTGATTTCAGGCAGAGCGCAGCTATCTGCACTAATGCATCTGGCCTTGACTCAAATATCACTCCTATCACGCCTATAGGGCAACTGACCTTGTAAAGTTCAAGCCCGTTGCTAAGCTCCATGGCACTGAGCGTTCTTCCGACAGGGTCAGGCATCTTTGATATATCACTTAATCCCCTGACAAGCTCCTCAATCTTCTCTTTTCCCAGGCCAAGCCTCTTCCTCATTGCATCCTGCATTCCTTTGCTGTCTGATATATCCTTCCTGTTTTCCTCTGATATCCTATTTACTTCAGAAAGCAGCGCTTTTTCTATGCTTTTCAGTGCATGATTCCTGGCATCTCCATTTAGTGTTGCCATTAGGTAAGAAGCTTTTCTAGCATTTCTTGCCTTTTCCTCAGTTTGTGTCATTTTCCGAGTTCTATGCTCCTTTCTGTCGCCTTTTTTACTGTTTCTGATATAATTTTTTTTATCTCTGATTTTTCAAGGATTTTTCTTCCTGCTTCTGTTGTCCCGCCCTTGCTTGATACCCTTGCTATAAGTTCATCAGGCCTAATTCCTTGCTCTTCCAGCAGCTTAGCCGTGCCAAGGAAACTTTTCAGGGCAAGCCTGTAAGCCACTTTTTCATCCAATCCGTTTTCCCTTCCAGCTGAAGCAAAGCATTCTATCAAGTAGGCAATGAATGCAGGTCCTGAGCCTGATAGGCCAGTTACTGCATCAAGGAGATTTTCAGGCATCCTGTGCGCCTCTCCCATGGATGAGAGAATCTTTGCGACATCATTCAGCTCTTTTTCTGAAACCTGCTTATTTCCAGAATAGCCGGCAGCCATCTCTCCAACCAGACATGGCGTGTTTGGCATGACCCTTACAATCTTCTTTTTACCGATTATCGATTCCATTCGCGATATTTTTATGCCTGCTGCTATAGAGACTAGTATCCTGTTGCCAATTTCAGGCTTTATCTCTTTAAGGACAGCCTCAATATCAGAAGGCTTCACGCATATGAAAACCATTTCTGATTTGCTTACGACATCGCTGTTGCTTTTTGCTGCTCTTATACAGAGCCCATCAAGCTTGCCAATGTCCCTGTCAAAGGAAATGATTTCCTTATACCCTTTTGACTTGAGCGAGCCTATCATGGCCCTTCCCATGTTCCCCGTGCCTATGAAGCCTATGCATGCCATAAAGCCAAACCAAAGAATTGAGATTAATAAATCTTTAGGGGATTAATCATCAATATTCAGCCGGAAATTCTCATCATCAAGGCGCTTCTTCAGATTTTTCATGTCATTGTCTATCTTGACAAGCAATGAAACATCCCCGAACTGCATTGACGCACACTCGAGGCAATAGTGCTCTGACCCGCCCTTAATGCGGAACTCCGCATCCTCACCGCATAATGTACACTTCCTTGTCATAGTGCATTAAGAAACTGAAGAGATACCCACTCCCTTCTAAGCAATCCGCCCATGCTATCTTTTCTGTTATCTTATTATTTAAAATTTTTTATTTGCGTGTATCTAAACCCTATACTAGGGTATTTTCAATGCCTATTGCGCCCAAGTATAAGAATAGCTACCTGCGCCAGCAGGAAAACAATTGTGGCATACATTGTTACTTCCAGGACAGCAAACCTGGCAAGCATATTGTACTTGAATCCTGAAATCAATGGGATGGTTGCAGCAGCCAGACACACTAAGTAAATAGCAACATTCCTTGGCTCCCTCAAGTCATGGAAGCTCCTTAGCGTTATAACCCAGAAAAATGCTCCATTGACTAATGCAGCAACAAATATGTTGTAGAAAGAAAACCCAATCCAGAGGAAAAACAGGACAATGCAGATGATTGCCAGCACTATTATTAGCATAGCTTCTTTGTTTTTCTTAAGTTTAAAATCCTTTTCATATTCTCCACGTAAGCCTGTCGATTAATCCTGAAGGAAGAATCCTTTTCAGTACTGCTACAGCATAAGTAGGGAAGGTCACATAGTACCTTCTCCTCGGCTTCCTGCTCTCAATTGCCTTTATCAGTTTCCTTAGCACGGCTTCAGGTGGCAAGGTGAACGCATTAAGCGCTCCTTTCTTTTCAAGCCCTTTCTTCATCCTCTCATATGTTTCCCTGTGCACGCTATTTTTTTCATCAATATTTTTCTTGAAAGCAATATAGGCATTATGCCTCAGCTTTGTTAATATCGGGCCAGGCTCAATCAGTATGGACTTTATTCTCGTTCCCATTAGCTCTATCCTGAGTGCATCTGAGAAAGCCTCCATGGCAAACTTTGTTGCGCAGTATGCGCTCCTGTAAGGCATTGACAAGAGCCCGACAACAGAGCTGTTCCATACTATCCTTCCGCCGCCTTGCTTTCTCATAATCCTGACTGTTTTTGCAGCAAGCTCCACAGCGCCAAAGAGGTTTGTTTCGAACTGCCCAGAGATAGATTTTCTTGTCAGGTCCTCCACAGCGCCAGGCTGGACATAGCCGGCATTGTTGAACAGGAAGTCTATCCTTCCCACTTTCATAAGAATCTCTCCAAGGGCTTTGTCTATTAACTCAGAGCTGGCAACGTCAAGCAGGAATGAATCAAATCCCATGCCCTTAAGCATCTTAACATCTTTCTTCTTCCTCGCAGTTGCAAGGACCCTGTAACCTCTCTTTTTCAGGCCAATTGCACAATGAAGCCCTATTCCGGAAGAACATCCAGTTATTAGAATTGTTTTCATTTTTTTCTTTGGCTGTTATATGAAAAGATGCGGGGAGTAGGATTTGAACCCACGTAGGCACTAAGCCAACAGGTGTCTTCCAGTCACAGCAAAAAGCTCCTAACACCTTTCTCCGAAACGACCTAAGCTTAGACATTAATTACTGTCCCGTTTGACCGCTCCGGCATCCCCGCATGCGTTTATGAATCCTCAGGATATTTAAAAAGTTACCTGTCAGCTTTTTCTCTACTTGGCTTCGCTCCTATTCATATCTAGACTGAAGCCAATGTATTCAGCAAAATCTATATAAATCTCATCTTACCTCATCTTGCGTATGAGATATATTCTTTTTTTGGCAGCCATCATGGCGATAATACTTGCAATAGTCCTAGCAGGATGCGCACAGGATGAATGCAAGGGCGAGGGGAATTGCTATTTTGACAAGGCACTCTCAGAAAAAAATGATTTCTACTGTTCCAAAATAAAATCAGAAACACTTAGGAAGTCATGCTATGCTGAAAGGGCAATAGACTCTGACAACATGCAGCTTTGCCTTGAGATAAACAGCAGTTATTGCATTGTGTCAGTTGCCGAGAATAGGCAAGATGCGGGTTTGTGCAGGACAATATCTGACAGCCATTGGGGCGACACTTGCTACAAGAACTTGGCATCTATGACTGCAAACGCATCGCTCTGCAGAAGCATAATTAGCACGGATAATAGGGATGGCTGCCACATGGAGCTTGCACAAAATACCAGCCAAACATCTTCCTGCTTTTTCATTACCGCTCCATTGGTCAGGGATGTTTGCATTGGCAGCGTGGCTATCCAAAATCTTGACTCAAACGAATGTTACAACATACAGGATATAATGGTCAAGTCAAAGTGCTACAACAAGATTGCTGTTGCAGCAGGAAAGGCAAAAATATGCGACAGCATAACTATCCCTTCAGTTAGAGAAGAATGCATAAAAGGCATTAAAGCGTAAATTCTTTAGAAATTACTTGCCAGCTTAATTTACTTGCCAGCTGTATTTTCTCATTCTCGGGCTTGCGCCGTATCCGCAGCTCGAGCATTTCTTCTTCCTGACGTGGAAAGTCCTTTTGCCGCACCTTCTGCAGAATACGAAATTCTTCTTTCCTGATTTCTTTCCATGGGAAGCTGTTCCTTTCATTTTACTCCGGAGAAATAATTGTTATTGTGTCCCCTCTTATGAAGACTACTCCCAATTTTCTCTTGACCTGCCCATCTTCCCACTCCTCAGCGTTCCTTAGCACTACATTTATGTGCATGTCAAAAGCTTCAAGGTTTCCTAAATATTGCTTCTTATTCTTTAGCTCTACTATTACCCTTTTGTCTCTCGCCCTGTTGAGGGCATCAAGCGGTCTTGCCTGTTCCATAAACCCCACCAAAATAGATAGCAAAGGATAAGACTCCTTTTTATAAATCTTTAGTTTTTGTTTCATCATATCTTATGAGGCATCAAAAAATTTATATAATCACTTGATTCATATTTTCATTATGTCTAACAAAATTGAGAAGATAAGGGCGCAGATTGACAGGATAGACAAGGTGATAATAACTGCACTTGCCGAGAGGATGTCCCTGATGCCTGACATAGGCCAATTCAAGAAGGAGCACAACATACCTATATTTCAGGAAAAAAGGGAGCAGCAGATAATGGCAAGGCTGAAGGAAGCCGCCAAGGAGCAGGATTTGGACGAGAAATTTGTTGAAGAGATTTTCCTGAGCATTTTCAATGAGGCAAAAAGAATACAGCAAGATATAATCAATAATCCTGATTAAGAGTATGTGCCTTCTTTCATGAATACTTTTTCTGTGATTACCGCTATTCCATTGCTTTTTTCAAGAATTCCTGCAGAGGTCATTTGCGCTGGCCCTATTGCCACAAGCTCTTCCTTAAGGCTCATGATTCCTACTATATCGCCTTGGTTTATTCCTTTATGCATCTTTGCAATGCCTGGTATGCCTAAATTCCTTCCATGACATAATGATTCTATGGAAGAGTCAAGGACATAGACTTTCTGGAGGTGCCTTATGGCATATTCTATAGGCATTATGATTTTCCTTATGAATGCCTCATTCTTCTCTTCTTTCCAGTAATGGTATGCATCCGCAAGCTCCTGCAATGAGAAAGACTCATCAATGGAAAAGCAGCCAGCCTTTGTCCTTACGAGCTCAGCCATGTGGGCTCCGCCCAGTTTTTCCCCTATCTGGTGGCATAGCTTCCTTATGTACGTACCTGCCTCGCACCCGACAACAAAAAGCACATCCTTTTCTTGAATTTCAAGTATATCAAGATAGTATATGCTCCTCTCCCTTTCCTGCCTTTTCACAGCTGACTTTATTGGTGGGATTTGCTTTATCTTCCCTATGAATTGCTTGCACGTATTTTTAATATCGCTCTCGCTCGTTTCCTTATGCAAGTGCATTACGCATACATACTCTTTGCCAGCAGGAAGAAGGGTCTGCACTATCCTCGTTGCCCTTCCAAGCGCAACAGGCAATACTCCTGTGACAGCCGGGTCTAAAGTACCGGAATGACCAGATTTTTTTATTCCTAATATCCTCTGCACATAATCAGAAACCTGATGTGACGTCGGTCCCTTAGGCTTGTTTATGTTTATGACTCCAAAGCCGATTAGCTCCTCAACACCCCTTTTGTTCGGGTCAATACCTGCGCTAGGGTTTGTTGAAGATTCCTGCTTGACAATAATGTCAGCTTTTACTTCTTGCATTATCATAAATCTAAGAAATCAGGCAAGTAATTAAAACACTTTTGCTTGCAGCTATCATCTAATCCCATTTTCACTTAATGCATCCCTTAACTCTGTGTTCAGGTAACATTTAATCCCGTATTTCTCGAATTGCCCTGTCGCAAGCGCAACCAAATCAGGGTTTCCTGATATAGGGATGACAACAACTCTCCCATCAGGAAGATTGCTTCCCGCTTTTACATCATCTGCTATATACTCCAAAACAGTTTTAAGGGGGGAACAATCTACCTCACCAGGGCGTCCTAAATTGGCATCAATAACATATACGTCAAATGGCCTGTGGGCTAATGTTCCTGTAGGAGCAGTTATGCCTGTTCCACTGGTCATTTCTGCTACCATCTCTTCAACACTGGCCACACTGGTTGGAGAATAACAGGTAGGCAGTAAACCAGGCATAAATTGAGCTATGGCTGCATTATGCAATCCTAAAAGTGCTCTCTTTTGACCTTGTTCTTGTTCTGCCATGACTATTAGAGTATTATTGTGATATTTAAGCCTTTCTAAATTGTAACTACTTAGAAGTAATCATTAAATTAAATATCTCTGATTCAGCCCAAATTTATTGTGATGGTTTATTGAGATAGTCACTAATAGCTGCCTGTACCTGATTCTTGAAGAGGCATTGAATTCCGAACTCCGTGATTATACTTTCCTGAAGATTAGGATTGTTGGATATAGGTATGATGCCTACCTTTTCTGAATGATAGTCAACCCATACAAAACGATAGAATCTCTTAAAAGGGTCAATATCAACTTTACCTTCCCTACCAAGATTTGCATCCAAGACATAAAGCCCGAATGGATTGTGGTAAAGAGAGCCGGTTGGATTATCAGTGGTTATAGTTGATCCCTCAAGCATTCTCCTTATCATATCATCTAGAGTCGGAACAAATACCGAATCCATATTTGCGAACAGCGCAGGAAATATGCAAGCCAAATTTTCTCGTAAATTATCATCATGAATCCCAAAAAGGGCCTTCAATTTTTCAGGTTCTGCCATAGATGTCGGAATCAAATACTGGTATTTAAGCCTTTCTATTTATAACCACTTATAAGTGGCAACTAAATTGCCATCTAAATAAATCGCATAATTTGCACTATACTTTTTGAAGCAGAAATATGCATCCAGATAATTGCATCAACTATTTAAATCTGGCAGATGCTGCTCTGGCATGCTTGAAAAAATAAAGGGAATCATGGCGGTAAGCGGGGAAGTGGCTGCCATAAATGCTAAGTTGGAAGAAACAAAAAAAGCCATTGAAGCCCTTAACTCATCTGTTTATGGCGTGAAGGAAGAGCTTAATTCTTTTAAGGAAGCACAAAATAAGCTGAAAGTTACTTTCCTCGCTGACTCCGTAAGCATAGGAACATGCAGGGAGGAGCTCATGGAGCAGATTTCCGATTTCAAGCTCATGAAGTCAAGGATGGAGAAGAAAATGCTTGAAAGCTTCGAAAGCGCTGTAATGGCATGGCTTTCAAGGGAATTTGAAAGGCTTGGAAAGTGCGTGAAGGATTTTGAAATTCTCTCAAGCGGAGCAGATGAATTCCTGAAAGAGGTTTCAGCTGTAAGGCAGGAAATAGCTAAGTTGGTTTCATTATCAGAAAAGATAAAGGAAAAGGATTTTGAGCTTACTAAATATGCATCAAGGATAGACTCAGCGGACAAGGAGAAGCTTGAGCTGATGAGAAGAATTGATACACTTGAGAAGCTTGTTTCAAAGCTAAGAAGAGGATAGATTTTTAAAAATAGCAATGAAACTTTCTCTGCGGGTCATTGGTCTGGCAGTTATGATGCCACCTTGGCATTGTAAGCAACCATGAGTTCCATATGGGGTCGTAGTTCAGTGGCTAGAATGCTGCCTTGACATGGCAGAGGTCGCCGGTTCGAGTCCGGTCGGCCCCATTAAAGTTGCCTGCATTATTCAAAAACATTTTTGTTGACCCATTAAAAACTTTATTTATCTGTTGGACTTACTGCTTTTACCTATCTCCTTAGTCTGCTTGTCTTCTCTCCTCCCTGATTTTCTAATCCTTCCATGCCATAATTCCATGGAAAGCCAGATTAAAGAACATGCCAGCAGTATCCCCATGATAATCTTGACATAGTCAATTTTTATCGGTGACCTTAATTCCCCTTTCAATGACGTTATCGTATCCCTGCAGGCATTAATGGCTCCATCGACATAACCGGCAGCCTTCTCATACTCTTCCTTTTCCAGCGCCTTTTCAGCT
>JAGVYS010000054.1 GCA_018303125.1 Candidatus Woesearchaeota archaeon
GTGCCGATATTTGTAAGCTTTATTGGTATGGCCATCCTTTGGCCTATAACAAAAGTCTGAGGCAAGGTAGTGACCTCTGCCTTTACGTCTATGCTTCCTAGAGCAACTTCAAGATCGAACATTGCATCATTATTGGCACCATTGACATCTTCTGCCGAGGTCAATATTGCCCATAAGGAGTATTTTCCTGTTGCGGATTTTGCAGGGAATATCAACTTTGCAGTTGTGGATGCGCCTGGGGCAATCGGATTAGTAATAGTGACTGCCTGGCCATGCGGCTTCCATGTACTTGTTGCAGTATCATATAAATCATATTGAACACTTATGGACTTGGAAGTACTGGTGCCGCCTATATTCCTGATTGTTACGGGTATCTCATAGGCTGTATTGACTGTTGCCTTGCCTATTGTGCCAAGCTCTAACTTCAAGTCAGGGCCTGTTAAGGCGGTTTGAGTAGCTGGCTGAGTTGCTTGAGCTGCTAAAACAGAATCAGCTGAAATAGGGGACCTAATTCCGTTAGAGATTACATAGAGCCCTGAATATTTGCCTGGTTGCAAGAAATCCTCATTCACTGGACTGAACTCAAGCTCGAAATCCTTGAAACTTCCTGCAGAGAGTGAAGGTATGGTTGTCTCAGCTAATATCATTTCCCCAAAATTATTTAGGTTAAGGATGAACTTTGTAACAATATTTGATGTATAATCCAAATTGCCTATATTGGAAACTCTTACAGGTATTACGGGCGTGGATTTTCCTTTTCTGACTGCGCCAACTTCAAGCTTAAGCTCCGCCCTTTGCTGTTCAAAAGCAAATTCCTTCTCATTATTCTGCAGGTTAAGGTCAATCTCTGCTGACTCTGCCACCACCTTAATCAAAATTCTCTTTGTTGTTAGCGAGAGATCATCAGTTGAGCGGATGTAGGGTATGTTTAAGCTAATTCTACTTCCTTCTTTGATTGGCCCGACATTTGAAACTACTTTCCTTTCCTCAAAGTTGCTTTTTGCCTCATTATATACTAGAAGCTTGAGAGTCAATGGATTCTCGGAATCCATTGACCCATCATTTGCAACTATAACTGGTATTAGGTACTCCTCTCCAACCCGCGGAAGACCCGTTAAAGTGCCTATACTGACTTTTATATCTGCTGCCTCTGCACTTGGCGCGCCCGGGTCAGGTGGAAATTCTGTTCCTTTCCCTGTCTTAGAAAGTATATCCGTAAAGAGGAAAATGCCCAGAATGGCAAAGACAAGAATCAGAGAGACTATTACCTCCCTGCTGCTCAAATTTTTCATTTTCACTCTTACTGGATATAATTAGTATATAATATTTTCGGAAAATAACTGATTTAGCTACAAATATACACTTTTGCTGCTTTAAGGCTGTACTACCTGAATAAAATCCATAAATGGCGAAAGAGTTAAATATTTACAAGCTTACTATAATTATACTATGGGGGTATTTGATAATATTCTGCATTCTGACCAGACTCTTCTTAAGAATCCCGATGCCCTTGATTTTGATTTCATACCCAAGATAGTTCCTTACAGGGAGGAAGAGCAGAGAAAAATTGCAAATGCGATACAGCCGATGTTTTCAAACAAGACAGGAGGCAACCTTATAATAGTTGGCTCCCCTGGAGTAGGGAAGACGGTTGCATGCAGGCATGTATTAAGAGAGCTTGAGGAGAAGAGCGAGAATATCATGCCAATATATGTAAATTGCTGGAAAAAAAATACAAGTTATAAGATTGCCATAGGCCTCTGCGAGGAAATAGGGTATACATTCACGCAGAACAAGAGGACAGAGGAATTGCTAAAGGAAGCCATAAAATATTTCAACAAAAAAATGGTCGTATTTGTTTTTGATGAGGCTGACAAGGCAGAGGAAACCGACTTCCTTTATACATTGATTGAAGAAGTATACAAAAAAAGCGTATTACTCATTACAAATTCAGATACCTTCTTTGAGGAGCTTGATGATAGGATAAAGTCAAGGCTGATACCTAATTTTGCAGAGTTCAGGCCATATGGACTTGAGGAAACAAGAGGGATACTAAAGCAGAGGATAGAGGATGCCTTTTACCCTGGTGTATGGGAGACTGATGCATTTGAAGCTGTTGTGGAGAAAGCATATGAATTGAGGGACATAAGGATTGGAATACATTTTCTCAAGGGTGCATGCGATGCTGCTGAAAGCAGGTCGAGCAAAAAGATTGCAATGAGAGATGTGCAAGACTCTATTTCAAGGGCTGAAAGATCGCCAACGCAAAACAAGGACAGCATAGAAAATGAGGAGAGAATAATTCTTGATATAATAAGGGCAAACAGCGGCATGAAAATAGGCGATTTTTTTGATATATATAGTAAAAAAGGAGGGGAAGGTGGCTATAAGACTTTCCAGAGGAGAATAAAATCGCTTGATGAGAAGGGCTTCCTGAAACTAAGCAAGAGCAAGGAAGGGAAGGGGAATACAACAATAGTTGAGTACAAGGAAAGGGTCAAGAGCCTTGCTGATTTTTCTAAAGGAGAATAGAAAATTCTCTGAAGCCCTGAGGGCTTGAATCTTTTTCTTCCACATCCGTAACCATTGCAGATTGTGGTCCTTTTCTGCAAATCCCGATGAGTGAGGAGATGCTATCCTTTTTGCCCTCTGCCATAATAAGGACACCATCAACAACATTTTTTACATATCCCTTGATTCCAAGTATTGCTGCATACCTCCTGACAAAATACCTAAAGCCAACGCCATGGACATGCCCCTTTACAAGGATTTCAGCGCAATATGTTTCCTGAGGCATGCATAACTGCAATTCTGCCAAGTTTAAATATTTTAAGAGCCGTTACTGGACATTTCACTGGACATTTCTCTTGCTTGAATAAGAGCTTTAATTTCAACAATTAAGAGGAATTGACACCTGCTTATAAATTACTGGACATGAAATTATGCGCGTGTGAGGTATATAAACAAGGTTGTCTAAATATCAGAAGAGGTGATTTTGATGATAGACTTAAGCAATGAAACAATTGAGAGGATTTTCCTTGAAAGGATAATGGAGCTAAGCATCGGGGGTGGAAGGGATGGAAGAAGAATTTTATGATGAGGAAGCCATACTGGAACTGGCTGAGAACGATGAGATAAGCGAGGAGGAGGAGGGATTCATGATTGGCTACATGGCTAGTGTATGATGCCGTGATTTATTCCTCCTCCCACTAGAAGCTAAAAAGCAAGCAAGAGCAATTAAATTCTTACTTGCTTGCTAATATTTTTATATCCTTGCTGATTATTTGCATTAATGAGGAGCCTAACAAAAGAAGAGTTCTTTATGCTTTTTGATGAGATGAAGATAGAAATAGAAGATGGAGCGATATTCATACACCCCACAGACACTACTTACGGAATCGGCTGCGATGCGACAAATAAGCATACAGTCATGAAAATAAGGGACATAAAGAGCAAGCATATAGGGCCTTTTCCTGTTATAGCACCATCAAAGAAATGGATATTAGATAACTGCATTATAGGAGAGAATTCACTTAAATGGCTTGGCAAGCTTCCTGGGCCTTACACACTTATTCTAAGGCTTAAAAACAAATCATGCATAGCAAAGAACGTGAACTTCGGCCTTGACAGCCTGGCTGTAAGGATACCTGATAACTGGTTTAGCGAAGCAGTTACCAAAATCGGGAAACCTATTTTGAGCACAATTGCCAACAAATCCGGGACAAACTTCATGACCTGTCTGGAAAACCTAGAAAGCGAGATAGAAGAAGAAGTAAGCTTTATCCTGTATGAGGGAGAAAAGACAGGAAGGCCATCGACGCTTGTTGACCTGACTGGAGATGATGCTGTCATAACAAAGCGATAGATTTTTAATTTTTGGCATGCGTTTTCTGTTTACATGAAAAAACTGAGAATACTCGCTGCAGGGGACATACATGGAGATACGGGATTAGCAAACAAACTGGCAGAAAAGGCTGAGAAGGAAAAGGTGGATTTAGTGATACTATGCGGTGACCTTACATATGCAGAGGAGAGCGTTGAAGGCATAATAGGGCCTTTTGTCAAGAGAAAGGAGAAAGTGCTGCTGATTCCGGGAAATCATGAAACATTGGCTACAGCTGATTTCCTTGCCGAATTCTACAAAGTGAAGAACATACACGGCTACTCTGTAAAATACAAGGATGTCGGAATATTCGGGGCAGGGGGAGCAAACATAGGATTGTTCCGGATTCCTGAAGAAGAGATATACGGCCTCCTGAAAAAAGGATTTGACAGCATAAAAGGCCTGAAGAAAAAAATAATGGTCACGCATGTGCACCCAACCGGCTCAAAGATGGAGAAATTCACCAGCATATTTCCTGGCTCAAGCGGAGTAAAGAAAGCCATAGACTCATTCAAGCCAGACATATTGCTTTGCTCCCATGTCCATGAAGCAGAGGGCATTGAGGAGATAGTCGGAAAGACAAAAGTGATAAATGTTGGCAGAGCTGGAAAGATTATAGAGATATGAAAGCTGGAAAGATTATAGAGATATGAAAATGAACAGTGTTTTGCTCTTTTGAAATACCTAAACAAAAATTTCGACACTTTTTAAGAAGTAGTCCCTCTACCGAATATACTTCTAAAAAGATTTTGCCTAGGCTGGCAAACCTTGGCATTTGTTATTTTGGAATCAATTTTTGCACAATAATAAGAAGTATGCCTATCATTTCTGCTTAGAGAGGCACAATCTGAATGTTTTTCGCACTTCTTGAAACAAGATCCTACAATGCAGCTTGGTGTTTCATCAGGACATTTTTCATATGAATAGCTTATTGGAAAATCGTCTATTTCTGCTGGATAGTTGTAAATTCTACCCTGTACCTGTATATCTACCGGATTATATTCCTCGAATCTATGCCTAATTGGTGTGCCACTGGCTGTATCGCAACTTGCAACTCTCTTATACTGCCAATCAACAGAACAAGATCCTGGTTCACTGTTTTCCATAGACTCGTATACAATAACACCTTCATTATCTTTTATTACTGCTTTGCCACCTGTTTCCTCGCAGGTTAAGCTTACGCAATAGCTTTCATCTGAAGAATAATGAGTTTCATCATTTATATTAAGTATTTGCTTACATACCATACCGTCGCCACAATTCTTTATCACCTGTTGAGGAAAATTATCAACACAATTTGCTTCTAGTATATAGGAATGATATGAAACAACTACATCCCCTTTAAGTAGCTGCTCGTATCTTAAAAAAGATTTGCCTGAGCCTGATCTAACTATCTCTTGTCCATGATCCCTCTTTTTTATCAGAATGTCCTGAGTGCTTGGTCCACCAAAAATATTAAATTCTCCGCACCTATTAGAAATGGTGGTGTAGGGGCTTCCCTTTTTTCCTGTGACCCTATCATATTGATAAAGGGTTGCGATTTTGGTCCTCCCGTTCATGCTTTCCTCGCACTGCCACACTAAATCACTCTCTTGAGAAAATGCCTCACCTGTCTTTACATCATCTGAAACGCTTTGGCAAGCTGCTAAAAGAATGACAAATACAATAAACATGATTTTTATTTTCACATCTCTTTACCTGCTTTTATAGTTTATAAAATTTATCCTTAACTCGGCTGTGTGCCCTTTGACATCTACTTGTATAAGAAAGATGGAAGAGCCAGAATGATATCGCATGCGAGATGATTGAGAGAACGCGAAATTCAGAAAACTACTGCTTTAAGTAGTAGACGGCTGGTATTACAATGAACAGGTACTTGAGAAGGTAACTAATGCGAACTCATACTTATACTACAGAGATAAAATCGAACAGAAAGGTGACAATAGGGCGAAAGAACTGGTATGTGAGGGAGCATGAGAATCATATTCACAAAAAATTATGGAAAGAGGCAAAAAACACGCAGAGACGCAACAGAACCACGTTTAGAAACTTGACTTTGCCACATAAAGAATAATAAAGGTTACATCTTCTCATGAGTTTGTGAACAAACATGAAAAAAAATGTAA
>JAGVYS010000018.1 GCA_018303125.1 Candidatus Woesearchaeota archaeon
CAAGCGGTTTTTATTACTTTCGGAATAAGCGAGGCAAAGCTGCTATATGCCACAAAGAAAAATTCACATAAGAATAATTATGTCAGGAGGGTATTTAAGATGCGATTAAAATTAGATTGGGATGGTATACGCAGATACTCGCAGCATAAAAGGATTCCTGCCTTATATGAAAAAAGACAGGACTTTTGGAGAGTACGTAAATGATTTAAGGCCTTACCACATAGACGTAGTCAGCCCTATAATACACAGAGCGCTGAATCAGCCTGAAGTGAATTTTTTTGATATTGGATGTGGATATGGAAATGCAAGCACTGATTTCTTTGAGGTTTTGGAAAGAGCTGTAAAAAGGAAAAGGCTTTCGGTCAATATTCTGGACAATGTTCATTTTCATGGAGTAGAATTATATGTTGAGCCACAGAATACCACTAATGATGAGAGAGTCCATTTTCACAGAACTGACATAAGAAAGCTGGCCGATGGAACTTTGCCAACAATAGATGTTGCAATAGCCTATTTCTTATTTCCATACCTGGATGAAAAATTAGCGGCATTAAGAGAGGTATACTCAAATCTCAGGCATGATTTACAAGGCTACCTTCCTGGAGAAGCTATAGTGACAAAATACCATAGGGACCAGCTTAGGGGGGCGAGAACCGGCCATAAAAGGAATCAATCTAATGAATTTGAAATAGATCTGGAATCTGTGGTTATAGGAGACAAAGGAGTAATAAACATTATAGAAATTGACAACAGGAAAGGGCATCATATAGGAAATGCCATACAGATTATAAGAGGGAATGCAAGATTCACGGAACCTCACCTGCAAAGGAGCATTGATGAACCCGCTGAATGGAGCCGTGATGGACCTAGAGGATGGGCAGCAGGCCAGAAAATTTCAGTTTATGAAATGCAGCAATAAATATAAATATCTGTGCAGCCAATCGGTTAGAATATTTAGGGGGGAATAAAATGGGAAAAATAAGATATTTTACATCTGAATCAGTAACAGAAGGGCATCCGGACAAGATTTGCGACCAGATTTCTGATGCCATCCTTGACGAATTGCTGAGGCAGGATCCTAATTCAAGGGTAGCTGTTGAGACTTTGACAACAACAGGCTCAGTACATGTTGCGGGCGAAGTAACAACAAGAGGGTATGCTGAAATCCAGGAAGTCGTAAGAAGGACATTGAAAGATATAGGCTATGTTGACCCTGAATTCGGCATAGACTGCAATGACGCAGGTGTATGGATTTCAATACATGGGCAATCGCCAGACATAGCACAAGGAGTAACGGAAGCAGGCAGCCATGAGCAGGGCGCAGGCGACCAGGGCATGATGTTCGGGTATGCATGCGATGAGACTGAGGAGCTGATGCCATTCCCAATAATAATGGCTCATAAGCTTACCAAGAGGCTTTCAGAAGTAAGGAAAAATGGGATAATAAAGGGGCTTGGGCCTGACGGGAAGAGCCAAGTATCTGTAATGTACGAGGATGACAAGCCAAAAAAGATAACTGCGGTTGTGATAGCCCAGCAGCATACTGAGGATGTAAGCGAGTCCAAGCTTAAGGAAGATATATATGAGAAAGTAATCAAGCATATCTGCGGCAACTGGATTGATAATTCAACAAGCATCCATATTAATGCGACAGGAAAATTCGTCATAGGCGGGCCGGAAGGAGATACTGGCGTGACAGGAAGGAAGATAATAGTTGACACTTATGGCGGAATGGGAAGGCATGGTGGGGGAGCATTCTCAGGCAAGGACCCGAGCAAGGTTGACAGGTCAGGCGCCTACATGGCAAGGTACATAGCCAAGAATGTTGTTGCTGCAGGGCTTGCAAAAAGGTGCGAGCTCCAGGTAAGCTATTCAATAGGAGTTGCAAAGCCGACATCAGTTAACATAGACACTTTCGGAACAGGAAGGGTAGGGGATGACAGGATAGCAGAGGCCGTCATGAAGATTTTTGACCTCAGGCCAAAGGCAATAATTGATGTCCTCAACTTAAGGCGGCCAATCTACAGGAAGGCTGCCGCATACGGGCATTTCGGAAGGGATGACCCTGATTTCACGTGGGAAAGGACAGACAAGACAGAGGAACTGAAGAAGGCCTGCGGAATAAACTAATCGTGCGAGAATCCTTCAGGTAGAAGCATCGATAAAAATAGCTAATACTTTCTTGTAGAGCTTCCCTTTAGCTCTTCATCGTCTCTTTTTGTTTCAAGGAGCAGGCTCGTATAATGGCTTTTTATCTCCTCCAGAATCCTTACTAGCGCATTTAGCTCTGAGATGTGGCGCTGGAAGGCTATCTGCTTCTTCTCATCTGATTTGTCATCCTTCTTTACAGCAAGCAGGTAATCATCCAAGATGCTCAACATATACTCGAGCTCCTTTCCAAAATTCCTGCATGCATCAATAGTATCCTTGTATTCTTCGTATGCATACCTTTGGTTGGAAAATTGAGGAAAAATGACCTCGTTTTTTGGAAGATGTGCCTGGATATTCCTAAGGTGTATTAGCCTTTTTTCAAATTCCAGGGCAAGCTTTGCCATGGATTCAGAATGCTTCTTAATCTGGTAGAGGGTATTCCTAATCCCCTGGGCTGCCTTGGATGCATTAGCGTATTGGTTTTTGCTCCAGTATTCCTGCGCGTGCTTGACAAGGACATTAGACTCTTCAATTGCCTTGGCCAATAGCTTGAGCTCCTCTTTTTCCAACTGCAGCTTGCCTTTCTCTATTTTTATAAGCTCATTCTCTCCCCCTGATTCAGTAACACCTGCTTCAGGCTTTTCATTTTGACTGGGCTTTTTATTTTGGTTAAGTTTGCCCATTCCTGAGAAGAACTTTTTAAAATCAAATGGCATTTTCATATTGGTGCTATAATTTTAGCCCTTTTTAAAATTATTTATTATTTGAGCTGTAAAGTTAGCGAAATCTGAAAGATAAAGAAATTGTTAAATATGCTTCAAAAAACTCAATTGTATGGGAAAAATAATCCTGAATGCCAACTCCGGAAAATTCAGGAAGATTAGGAGGGTTCTTGACAAAAAAGGCCGCACATATGTTGCCAGCAAAAGCCTGCAGGAATTTAAAAGGATAATTTTGTCTTCTGGCAATGAGTTGGTTATAGGAGGGGGTGATGGGACAATAAATGCATTTGTCAACATATATATGCAACTGCCAAAAAGGAGAAAAAACAAGATACGCCTTGGCATAATACCTTGTGGGAGAGCCAACGACCTATGGAGGCATATGGCAGGCCGCCCAGGGCTAATCGATATAATTGAGGTAAATGGCAGGTTTTTTGTTACAGGCGGCGGATTTGGACTACCATGTGAGGTTGCCGAGAAAGCGAAGTGTGCATGGTATCGCGGGATAATGGCATCAGATGGCATTTATGCCTGGATAGTGCTGCAGAAGCTCATCTTCGGATACAAAGGGATTGATGAGCATATGCTCATATCTGTTTCAAACCAGCCATTTATAGGAAAGCATTTCAGAATTTCGCCGGAAGCCTCTAACGATGACGGGCTTATGGACATATGCCTTGTCAGGAAATCCGGCTTTTTTGGCGACATGAAAACTGTTGCAAAAATAATGGCCGGGAATCACCGTGCAAGGCACATCAGGAAAAAAGGATATTGCATATCTTTCAATTCGCCAAAAACATTCATGGCTGACGGCGAATTGCTTTGCACATCAAAGATTTTCAGGTTTAAAGTGCATAAGAAATCACTTTCGATGCTCGCATATAAAATCTGAATAGAAAAAAACCATATCTGGAGCATCAACTGGTTTCCGAACAAATGAGGGAACAGAGGCATGGCTATTCCTCTGTACAAGGTTGTTCCAGTAGCATATCCTTGTACCATTGTGAGAAGCTGCGGCAATAGCAGACAGGATACGCTCATATTCCTCCTGTGGCATTGCCTCAAATACGTCCGAAAGATTAAACCTGTCAAATTCCTGTGCATGACTTAAATAATCCTGAATGCTGCTGTGCACCAACTCTATCCTGCCTGCTTCCTTTTTCAACAGTAGAAAATTATCCCTGTCGAGATAGGGGTGCCCATGCAGCGGATAAGGAATCATGCCTGAGAGTATAAAATGAGTGAATGGATTGCTCTTTGCAGGAATAGATGTCAGACCGTATGCTGTCTTTTCCAGATAATGGGATGATATGCCCTTTTTCCTGCTGTGCTCAAAATATGAGCGCTTCCTGCCTAATGAGGACATAACCGTCTTTGAGAAGAAAATCCTGAACATGGCTTTCCAAAGCACGCCATCAATATGCCTGCCGTAAAATGCCCTTTGCTCTTTTAGGCTATCCAGCTTAAGGAATTTGCCTACCTTATCGGCTGAAATAATCCTGTGCAGGACGAGCTTCCTGAAATAGGAGAGATATTTTTCGAATTTCCCGCAATGAATTATCCCCGTTGATATGAGATTGCTATTTCCCTTCCAGAATATCCTTGCTTTTTCGCCCAAATACAACTCAAGTCCTTGATAAATAGAGCGCCTATCTGCATCTGCCAGCCCTAAAAAGCCGATAAAATCCCCAAATTCGAGGTTATTTATTGCTGCTATTTTAAGCTCCAGCAAGTAAATTTGCGCAGGGTTTGAATCAACAGCAACTATTCTTTTCGGATGATGGAGGGCAAGGGCAAGCGCATTTTCCCCGCCTGAGGCAATTGAGAGAACGCTGCTGCTTTTTCCAACGCCAAGCGCCTTATTCAGGAGGGAATAATCCTCCCAGCACATGCTATACATTATTTCCATAATTTACTTGCCAAACTGATTTATAAAAAACTTTTTATAGACGGCTCTCATAAGGGCACCATGGGTAAAATTCTCATTACAGGCGCCACAGGGCTTCTTGGAAGAATGCTTGTTTCTGCATTGGGAAGGGAAAATGCCGTGCTTTTGGTGCGTGAGCCAAAATGCCTTGAAAAATTTCCTGAGCTGGTAAGCAAAGAGGCCATACAGGGAGACATACTGCATGATGGGCTCGGCATTGCCAAAATAAAAAAGGAGGAAATAATCGAGATTTGGCATCTGGCAGCAAATACTAACCTTTCCGGGATGCCATCTGAGCGCGATGAAATATTTTTGACAAATGTGCATGGGACAAAAAATATCCTAGAATTCGCCAGAGGATGCAAGAACCTGAAAAAATATTACCATATGAGCACTGCATACGCTGCCGGAAAGCAGGAAGGGCCAATCGCACAAGATTGGATTCCGAGGCCATATGCCTTTCGCAACAGCTATGAGGAATCAAAATGGGAAGGCGAGAATATTGTGAGGAAATATACCGATAGGTATAGAATACCTTATGTTATTTTTAGGCCCGGCATATTGGCGTTTGATACAAAGCAATTTTCTGATTTATCAGGCCAAACATTCTATAGGTTTACATCAATCCTGCTTGACAGCATAAGGGGGCATGATTCCGGGAATCTGCGCCTTGTCGGGAAAGACATCCCTATCCTAAACATAGTGTGGGCAGAAAAAATAATTGATGCTGCGCTTGCAATAAGAAAAACAGGTAAAATAAACAGTATTTACAACCTGACTTCGCAGGTTAATGTGTCAGTAGGAGACATACTCAGTGCAGTTGAGGAATTGACAGGAAGAAGAATAAATGCTATTGCATTGCCTCAGGATGATTTTTCCATTGCTGAAAAAAATTTAAACAGAAAGATATCTGTCTTCCACCCATACATGTCCGGAACATCATGCAAATGGGAAGGTGAAAAGATTTTCAGTTGTGGCCTGACAAGCATTGAGTTTACAGAACACTTGACGGGGTATATTGGTACATGCTATGACACAAGGCATATTATCAAGGTTCAATAAGTACCAGCTTGAACGGTTTCCTCTTGCTGTTTTAGTTTTCACAACGCTTTCTGTTGTGCTTAGCTCATCTGCCATTGTGCTCCCAAGAAGCCAGTCTATCTTTTCCAATTGGCCTGCCATAATTGTGGGAACTGTAACTGGCTTGCTATTCACTTTTCTTATGCGCGTATTTGATGATTTCAAGGATAAGGAATTCGATGACAAGTTCCATGGCGAAAGGCCTGTCCAAAAAAGTGTCATATCATTGAAAGAGCTGAATGTGCTCAATATAGCAGGGATTACAGTACAGATAACAGTAAACTTAATATATTCTATTTCCGCATTTTTATGGTGGTGCCTTGCCATGGCCTACTCCCTGTTGGCAAGGAATGAATTCTTCATTAAGAACTGGATTAAGAAACATTTCCATATTTACAATCTGCTCAATCTCATGCAGCTCTTCTTCCTTCAGATTTACCTATACGCCCTTATTAGCCCTGTAATTGTTTGGAGTGAGCCTCTACTTTATGCCCATTTTATCTTTGTCCTGCTCAATTCAGGGATGCTGGACATGGCAAGAAAGCTTAAGGCCGGGGAAAATGAATCAAAAGGATTGGATACATATTCATCCAGGTGGGGAATGAAAAAAGCTGCTTTAGTCCTCGGATTTATCTCAGCTGGAATACTTGTTGTATTTACCTATATTTCAAATGCATTGGGTGGAAGCATACAACTCATCGCATACGGAGGAATAGCATTTATTATACTCTTGTCATGCTTATTCGTGTATCTTAACTGGAATGACGGCAGGTCATCCAAGATTGTGCAGGCGGGTGGAGTTTTGTTTTTCCTATCCGTGCATATCCTAATAGCACTTACCCGAGCCTAAACTGCATGCTTTTTCAAGACCTTCTCAAATGAAGAGTAATGAGTGATGATGTCATATCCCTCGTAGGGAAATTTTGTCACGCTGTTGCCAGACCTTATCAGTGGGTAATAGAGCTCATTAAAACCATCTTCCTTTGCCCTGAGATGCGTTGCATAAAGCATGGATGCAGCAAGCTTCATCCTTTGGAATTCCGGAAGAACGCCTATTGTCTTGAATATGAACTGCCCTTTTATCTGTGGATTGGGAAATGCAAAACAAAAGCCTACTGCCAGCCCATTCTTGTCTTCAATGACGTTTATGCACCTTTTGTCTATCTTTGCCAAGTGCCCTTTGTAAATATATGCGAATTCCTCATAGGTTATTGGAAAAAATGACCAGCTGCCTGCAAAAATTTTTGAGGACAGCTCGTGAATTATTCTAAGCTCTTCCGGAATTTTATTCTCATTGAACTTCCTGATACTAAACCCCATGCTAATATTTTTCTCGTAATCATTCTTTGTAAATGGAAGCACATAGTTATAATCTTTCCTTACTGCAGAAACATATTCTTCCACCCTGAAAAAACCTGACTCAGTCCAAAGACTGGGATAATAATCATGGTTAACTGGGTCAAATATGGTTATTGGCCTTTTATGCTGTTCTGTAAAGCGATAGCCGTGCCAGATTGAGAGGTTAACTGGCCCCCTTATTATGCTGCACCCCTTTGCTGAGAGGAACCCTGACGCGGTTTCCAGGAGAACACTGCATGCATCCCTGTCATTAATGCAGTCAAAGAAACCAAGAAAACCTATGCCTGCCAGGCGAGAATCAATTATGGCAAGAACGTGCCCTGCTGGCACGCCATCTTCAAGGAGAAAAAAATGCCTTGCCATGCCATGCCGGAAGAATGGATTTCCTGCATCCATGAGATAAGCTATATCTAACTTGTATTCCTCCCTTAACGGATTTTTTTTGTGGAGAACATCAATTAAATCAATATAAAGGCTGAGACTATTTTCATCATTGCCTGATTGCTGAATACTAAGAGACATCAATCTCCCCTGTTGAACCGTTCATTGTCACTGTCTGGCCCTCTGCAAGAAGCTTTGTTGCGCCCTTAACCCCTATCACACAGGGCAGGTTGAGCTCCCTTGAGACTATAGCTGCATGGGAAAGAATTCCGCCATTTTCAACTATGAGTCCGCGGCATATGCCAAGAAGAGGTGTCCATCCCGGGTCGGTATGCTTTGCCACGATTATGTCAATGGAATTGTTTTCAGGTAGCTCGAATTTCTCCATTATTTTCACTTTTCCTGTGATTATTCCTGGAGAGCATCCTTGCCCATTGAGTTTCCCTATTTTTTCATACTTTGTATTCTGATTTAAATTGGAAAGAAAAACTCCAGGTATGCCTGTTGTCTGGAAATGAGATTCTGGATTGATGTTTTCGAATTTTGAATAATCCTCCTTTCTATGGGCTATGATGCCTGTGAGATCCATGCTGATTGATGAGCCTGCGATGAACCTCCTTACTTCATCAATCTCCAGATAGAATATATCATGCCATTCGCCTATAACCTGCGCTTCTGACAGCCTCTTCCCTAATTCAACAAGCATTTTTCTTACATGGCTGAATGCCTGCGACCTAAGCAGGCGCAGTTCCTCCCTGTGGCGGATATGCTTCCTAGTATTCTTGAGCAGATACCTCAGCAAGATGCTCTTCGGAAAAGTAATCCTTGGGATTCCTGAATCGGCATTTGCTTTCTTCTCCCATGCTTTTCCGGAATAGAGCACGAGAAGCCTGATAAGGTACTCAGGGTCAGAGTCAAGGTCAGGGGCTTCAAGCCTCAATTCATTGGCGAACCTGCCGCCGTATTTGCCAAGGTAATCATCTATTTCCGCCCTGATGGAAGTATACTTTTCCTTGGCCATTATAATGCCGAGGGCTTCTGCATATTTCCCGCTGGAGGCAATAGAAAGAATTTCAGGATTTTCCGCCATGCTCTTGCTAATCGCTGCAAGGCACTGCACCTGCTTAGCACTTATAATATCAGTTATGTTGGAAACCATGTCAAGGACCTTATGGTCAGGAATATTCTCCCTTCTGCAGAGTCCGCGCATGGCTCCATAATAATTCATCACAAGGAAATCATTGTCAATTGTGGTACTCCACCTGGATAAAAGCTCTGATGTAAATTTATCATAAGCTGCCATAAGCTCATGAGCAGGCATATTATGGAGTTGCTTTTTCCTATATTGCCCAAGTATTGCCCTTACGTCGCTTTTGAACCTGCGCAGCGTATGCCCAAAGAAAAGGACACGCACAAAAAGATGAGAATAGTATTTGATCCTGAACAGCATAGAGACGTTCTTACTGTGTGCTTCATCCAGCTCTGCCTTGCTCATTGCAGAAATCATAAGGTCGAGGTTTTCCTTGTTCCTCCTGAATCCAGGAAACAAGGTAAGCATCCTGTACCAGTTTAGCATGTTATAGTATACCCTCCCATAAAAGAAACCCAAGAGATTCTGAAAAATGGGCTCATACTCCTTGACCTTTCTCTGGCTAACTCCTGATGCAAGGGCCACATTTTTGTAAGCTATGCTATATATCTGCACGGCAAAGGAGCAGGTCATCGGAAGGACAATCCCGGAATAGCTTTCTGCTATATTCGAGCTGTCCCATACTTGGTTGCCTTCAGAAGCCGGAATCTTGGCCATTTGCATGTGATTTAAAGAAACATTTAAATATTTAACAGTTCAGGGTAAATTTCATAATGGCAGTATTTGAATTAAGCGTCATCGTAATTTCAATCGCTTTTCTGCTGCTAACCCACAAGCTCTACAAATCTATATGGAAAAAATATGGCATTATATTCTGCGGCGTCCTTCTTTTTGAGTATTTCACGCAGGCTCTCTGGATAAACAAGGGGCTTGAAGCATGGTCATACCTTTATCTTGATGTGAACTGGATAATAACTTTGGGATGGTCAACAATCATAATTGTGTGCATGACACTTGTTAATGCGTATGCAAATAATGCAGGAAACCTTGCTAAATTACTGTATTATATAATCTCTGTCAGCATTGTCGGAATCATCGCTGAACAGGTTGTCCTAGGGCTTGGAATCCGGGAATATTCTTCAGCTGTCCTTGAAGTCCTGTCCGGAACAAAGATGGGCATTGTGCCAATTGAGGCCCTTTACTACATCCCTACCTTCATGGCCCTAGTTATTGCATTTGTCATTTATTGGATGCCTGCGGCGGCAGCGAGGAAATCAAGATGAGCTGGATAATCCTACTGGAGATAGGGATCATAGCAATTGCTATTGGTGTATGGTACTTGCTGAAGAAGCAGAAATACAAGAAGCCGACTATTAGTTTTGCTGTACTGTTCATCTCAGTATTGCTCTTTGAGATAGTGAGCGAGCCAATGTGGAAAAACAACCTCCTTGATGGCTGGGCTTACATTTACCGCGATGTCTCTTGGGTTATAACGCTTGGCTGGGTAATAATATTTTTCATATCGTTTTATCTGGTTGACAAGAAGTGGCCTAAGCTGAGCGAAGGCAAAAAATTCTGGCTTTACTTGGCTGCCCTGACTATAATCACAACTCCCATAGAGGTCATACTATTGTCTGCTGGAATTAGGGAATATAGCAGCGTTCTTACACAGACAATGAGTGGGATACTTATACCGCTTACTTCTGCACCAATTGAGATTATTCTCACCATCCCATTAATTGGCGCACTTGTTATACCTTTCTACAAAGTTCTCATGAGGCTTGTTTAAAGCAATCATCTAAGAATGAAGAAAGCGACTTTTGCAGGAGGGTGCTTCTGGTGTTCTGAGGCTGATTTCAAAGACAAAAAAGGAGTCATTGATGTTTTTTCAGGATTTACAGGAGGAAAGAAGAAAAATCCAACTTATGATGAGGTTTGCTCAGAAACAACAGGCCATGTTGAGGCCATAGAGGTTACTTATGACCCTTTGCTTGTAAGCTATGATGAGCTTCTTGAGATATACTGGAGGCATATAGACCCTACTGATCCTGACGGGCAATTTGCAGACAGGGGACTGCAGTACAGGGCCGTTATATTCTACCATGATGATGAGCAGAAAAGAAAAGCTAAGGCGTCAAAGGAAAAGCTTGACAAATCAGGGAGATTTGAAAAACCCATAGTGACAATGATAAAGCCTGCCTCTCAATTTTACAGGGCCGAGGATTATCACCGGGATTATTATAGGAAGAACCCATTAAGGTACAAGATGTACCGCTTAGGCTCAGGAAGGGAGAAGTTTATCAAAGAAATGTGGTAGCTATTCGCTCATTGCCTTATCCACAAATTCCTCTACTGAATTTGACTCTATTGCAAAGCCAAGGCTCTCAAGCCCGGCAACCTTGAAATTGTTCAGCCCGACAATTTCACCATGGATGTTTATCAATGGCCCGCCAGAGTTGCCCGGGTTTATTGGAACATCTGTCTGTATATAGATGGGGAGGCCATTCGGCCCTGTCCTATGGAGAGAGCTTACTATGCCTTCTGTAACGGTGAATGACAGGCCTGCTGGATTCCCTATGGCAATAACTCTTTCGCCCTGCTTTAGGCTATCTGAGTCCCCAAACTCAAGTGGCTCAAGCATAGAATCTATTTTCAATAGGCTAAGGTCAAGATTGGAGTCATATGCTAGCAAGTCAGCACTATATGTGTCTTTTTCATACGTTGATATTTTTATGCTGCTTGCAGAGCCTATTACATGCATGTTTGTAACAATGAGACTCCCATTGCCTATTATTACACCGCTCCCTTGGCTATTGCCTGAGGTTATCCTGACAACTGACCTTATGACCTCATCAGTTATTGCAGAAAAATCATTGCCCTGCACTTTTACGCTTTTCAGCTCATTCTTCAGCTGATTGAGCTGTATGTCGCTCTGCGTCTCTATCTCATCAATAAGGGAGCTTATTGCCATTATCTCAATCTCATTCTTTCTCTGGAATTCCGAAAATTTGCGCTCAAGCAATCCAAGATTATTGCTTAGTGAGGCATTAAGGCTTTCAATTCCTGAAAGCACATTCTGCTCCATTGAATCAATGTTTTTTTGCGCCTGCTCCTGCACTGACAGTATATTTGACTCAAGAGAAGCAATTCTGCTGTTATAGTATAGAATTATACCTGTACATGCCAATGTGATAAGAACTAATACTATTAGTGCTTCTGCCAGCATAAGCTTCCTTGATTTCATGCATAGAATGATGATGATTTCTTATTTAAATACTTCTATCCAGATGGCTCCGGTGAAAGTCTCTGAGAAAATTTAATAACCCAAGGCAGCTTTGAGGCTGCATTGGGGGTAGGAGTTGACCCTACCATGAACAAGAAAAAGAGCTTACTACAAAAAATAGATGGTTTAATTCGTTGTGCCAGAGCACCGGTTTTTTTGCATCATTTTGGGCCGAAGACATACACAAGTTGGCAGCACCTTAAGGCATGGCTGCTTAAGGAGAAATTAAGGTGTTCTTGGCAGGATTTTATCGACGATTATGCAGCTGAATATCTTGACAAAGTTCCTGACCGTTCTACGCTCATCAAATTTGTGAAGCGAATTCCATTCTGGCTCAAGAATAAACTTGCCGCTTGCGCGGCAGGCTCAGAGCCTGGGAAATACGCAGCAATTGATTCAACCGGCTTGAGCCGCAATAGTGCAAGTGAACATTACATCAAACGTATTTGAGGAATTAAGGTCAAAAGACCGTTGAAGTTGAGTCCCTATACTACTAAGCGGAGGATTTTGGCATTTTGCCTCCGCCAGCGCTGGCGTGGAGATGCACTAGATGTCAGGTATTTAACAAGAAATAGCCCAATTCTCGCAGAAATCAACTGCATGAACAAAGGCTACGATTCCAACCCAATCCATGCACACTTCCGTAATCAAGGCGTGTACAGCGTCATTGCAGTGAAAAAGAATTGCCGTAGAGGCCAGTATCGAAAAGAAATGCGTGACTACATGGATTACAACCAATACTGGGAAAGAAATTGTGCAGAATACAACAACTCTAGTTTGAAACGCCGATTCGGAGACTTCGTACGGAGTATAAACTTCTGCGCACAGCACTCCGAAATCGCCGCAAGAATAATCTGGCACAACTTAAAGGCATTAATCTGCCGACTTTTTCACCGAAGCCCATCATAGAGAAAAGTTTTTAAGCCCCTGTTGAGCTTCTTTTCCATATGAGTGTCTTTTCAAGGAGCTGGGAAATTACGAAACTTAGCTTCAGCGTCATAAAGCATGACAAGGAATTGCTGCTTTTCCCAATCATGTCAGGAATATTTTCAGTTGCATTCATCATTGCAATGATATTCCCTACTATTGTCCTTGCAGCAATGGGCGGCAAGAATATTCCGGAACTGACAATATATGCTGTTCTTTTTGCAGTTTACTTCGGCCTTGCATTCATAGCAACGTTCTTCAATGTATGCACTGTCTATACCTCGAAAATAAGGTTTGAGGGCGGCAATGCAACGTTCATGGAAAGCATACGCTTCGGCTTCTCCAGATTGCCAAGTGTATTTGCCTGGAGCCTAGTATCGGCAACTGTCGGCATTTTGCTTCAACTCATTGACAGGGCAGCGGAGAAGATGGGACAGGTAGGCCAGACAATAGTAAAGATAATAACCGGATTGCTTGGTGCGGCATGGAGCATCCTGATCATATTTGTTGTTCCTGCTATGGTATACAACAATCTTGGGCCGATAGACGCAATTAAGAAATCGGCTGTTACGCTTAGCAAGACATGGGGCGAGAACCTTATAAGAGGGATAGGGCTTGGTCTTGCAAGGCTGATATTGATAGTTGTGGGAATAATTTTGACTATAGCTGGTGTATACTTCACTTTGCCCCTTGGCACTTACTGGACTATAGGCATCATCTCTGCAGGAGCAATATATGTAATTCTTGTCAGCCTTGTCTTTGCAATAGCCAATACTGTTTTCAATACTGCACTTTATGTCTATGCTGAAACAGGAAAAGTGCCTGCCAGCTTCACAAAGGAAGCAATGGAAAGTGCATTCAGGCCTTCAAAGCCTTCATTTTCTGGCCGCGGCATCTGATACAGAAAAATAAATTAACCAGGCAATTGAGGCGGCTCTACAATACTACCTACTCCAAGAGTACAGTCAGAATCCACTTTTATGGATTTAACACTATATAAAGAGTCGTCAAATTTTTCATTATCATCAAAAGGAATTATTGACCAGCCCTGTTTTTCTGCATTCCATGCTGCAACTCTCTCTATATTGCAGTTTCCTTTTACGTCCTTATAGCTCTTGCCCTCTAAATCAGGAGTTATTACTTTGAAATTCCACCCTTCACTTAGGGTAAGCCTGTCAAAAGGAATAAACTCCTCACCCATGCGTATAGTAATCTCCCCTTCTTTATCAGAATAAAACCAACCACCCAGATTATAAAATGACATAATATTACCCCTGACCCAATTCTCGTCTTTCCCCTTTTCCATGAGTTTTGAAATGAATATATCATGGGACTGCATTTCATTCTGGAGAATCCTGATATATTCCTTTAAAGGAGTCAAATAGAAAAATGCTGCCCTGAAGCTCTCTAATTGCACTTGGCTCCTTCCTAATGGCCTCAATGCTGAAGATGGAAGAAGATTCCAGCCTTTGCTTACCGGAATGTTTACTCCATTATCACTAAACGGCCACTCAATAACACTTTCCGCTTCTTCAAGATTTGATAAAAACTTGCCCTTCATGAAATCCACTTTCACATTCTGGCACTCTTCTATAGGAACATAATAGATAGGAGAAGTATGGACATTGCCTTTTTTATCAAGAAGCCTGAACCTTACATAGCTGTCAAGAGATAGACGCTGCGCATTTTTGATTTCTTTCCTGAAAACAGAGTCATAGCCTCCTGCTGCCCATGCGCTTCCAAAATCTTTTGTATCCTTTTCGTTAAGGAATTTCCATGAGTATGATGATTTTACTTCTAAATCAGAGTTCAATTCAAAATCGGCCATAGAGTTTATAGGGACATTGCCGACATTAATTGATGATGATTCAATACGCACAGCGTTTGCAATGTTCTTATGAATATATGGAACAGAGACTGCCCAATAAGTTCCCATGTTGTAGATTAGGATATCAGGCCCTACATAGCAATCTTTGGTGAGCCTAAAATAGTAATTTGACTGCCCATCTCCTTTATCAGACTGCTTTGCTTTAGCCATATCAAATGTTACCGAGAAATCACCATTATCGTTTGTATTTCCTAAGTCCTCAACAAGCGAAAAGCCATCCCAGACAGATATCTCCATATTTGGAACAGGATTTCCTGAGTAAACACTTACAACTTTGCCAGTTACGGTTACCTTATCAGGCTCGGCTGAAACTGATACAGCAAGAATAATCAGTAAAGCAATAGCAAATGTCGCTTGTCTCATATCACTTACATCTATGCTATTGCTTAAAAACTTATCCTACGATGAAATTAACCATGACCTGGGTTGCCCAGATTATTACAAGGCCAATTATGGCATACATAGCCATATTCTTCGCATTTTCGCGCTTTCTTGGGTCACTTCCTAATGCCATGTAGCTTATGCCTGCCAGAAGAAGGATTACACCAGCTATGGCAGTTGCAGAATACTTGACAAGATTATATATCTTCATCACCTGCTCAAGGATTGAGTCAAAAGTGGCTTTGTCAGAATCGTTCAACTGCTAGTTAAAATCCACCACATGTACCATCGGCACTGCAAGGATTTGCAATGCCACCACTAATTCTTTTTTTATTTTAGCACCTCGTTTTCAATAAAGTGAATTGATGTGCGGCTCAGCCAAACTCTTGGACAATACAGCGAGGCATGTAAGAATCATCAAAATGTTCCGGCAAGGAAAATCCCAAATGTTGTTCCTGCCCCTATAACTGCATGGACTACGGCAGAGGCAGGAACATAGTAGGGAGCATAGGCAAGAAAGAGCCTGCCGATGCCTGCAAATTTCCGCTGATAGCTTTGCTGCATCAAAACACCAATAACAAAAGGTGTGCAAACTATAAAAGCGCGATTCTGAGTTGAAAACATACTGGACATGCCCAGCATTTAGACATGGCATATAAGCAAAGAAGGCAATTTCGTAGCATGCCAAAATACAAGAGCAGGGAATTTGGCCTGCTGTTGGCTCTACTTACAAGCCTGTTCAGCTAACCTTTATGTGGGAAAGTGGAAGAAGTTCATTCTCCTCTTCCTACTTTTATTTGTCCCTTTCGTTAATGCCATAGCCTACTTGTTCATAATTTTCAGCATTAGTGAAGATGTCAAGAGATACAACATGTGGGTTTAGAGTAACGTAAGGTGGGTGGCATTATATGCAGCTACGGTGCAGAGAACAGGAAAGAGTCAGCTTATTTCTCTGAATGCGGGGGAGGAATAACAAAGAAATGCATATGCGGCTCAACCATGTGAGCAAGTGACATGCACTGCACATCATGCGGAAAGAAGTATGGCAAGCATAGTATTATTTTCAATATAGAAATGTAATTCTTCATCACTCGCTGATAAAGGGAGGATTTATATATCAGTTATCCCAGTTTTCATAAAAGGGGGTATAATATTAGGTGATTCCGCATAAAAAGTACATGGCGGAGGCCATAAAGCTTGCCAAGAAAGGAGAAGGCAAGGTAGCTCCCAATCCTCTTGTGGGATGTGTTATTGTCAAGAGGGGCCAGATTGTAGGCAGGGGCTATCACAAGGAATATGGTGGACCGCATGCTGAAGTAGTAGCGCTTGAGCAGGCAAGGCACAAGGCAAGGGATTCTATATTGTATGTAACGCTTGAGCCATGCTCTCACTGGGGTAAAACACCTCCATGCACTGAACAGATAGTTGATGCTGGAGTGAGGGAAGTGGTCATAGGCATGAAAGACCCGAATCATGAAGTGAATGGGTTTGAGGTTTTGAAGCTTAGGGGACTGAAGACAAGGATAGGCATGCTTGAAGAGGAATGCAAGAAACTGAATGAACCATATGAGAAGCACTCAAAGAAAGGGCTTCCACTTGTTATTTTGAAAGCCGGTATGACACTTGACGGTAAAATAGCCACATCAACAGGCATGTCAAAGTACATAACAGGAAAGGAATCATTGAGAATGGTCCACAAGCTAAGGAGCGATACTGGAGCTGTGATGGTCGGAATAAATACCATCATAAAAGATGACCCGAGGCTTGACACGAGATTCATCAAGGGAATTGAGCCTGTGAAGCTGGTAATTGATACAAACTTGAGGATACCGATACATGCTAATGTACTCAGAAGCCCAAAAAGGCTGATAATAGCATGCTCAAGCAGGGCAAATGCCCTAAAAAAGAAAAGGCTAGGCGAGATAGGGGTTAGGTTTATCCAGACAGAAACGAAAAGCAATCTTGTAAACTTAAGGAAGGTAATGATGGAGATGGCAAAAATGGGCCACCAGAGCATACTGCTTGAGGGCGGCTCTGAGCTTAATGCTGAGATGCTAAAGAACAGGCTTGTAGACAAGGTCATGCTTTTCTCTTCTCCAAAGATACTTGGCGATGATGGCATAGGAGTTGTTGGGAAGATAGGGATTAAGGAGCTTGACAAAGTCATCAACGTGAAAGAGACTAATGTAAAGAGAGTTGGGAAGGATATACTGGTAGAAGGAAGGCTGAAATAGCCACATTAATTTTTTAACTATTCTTGATTCTTAAATACACTGTCTAGTTGATTATAGGTTCTATTAAACTACTGGCTACTTTCTTACATTTCTCTCGAAAGATTTATGTATATGTAGCCCTTAACTAGTTTAGGTGATGTTAATGCACTACGAAATCTACACAATCAAAGGAAGAAAATACAAGTATGCTGTTGAAAATTATAGAGAAGGGAAAAAAGTAAAACATAAAAAAACGTATATCGGCGCTTTAGAGCCTATACACAAAGCTAAATTCTCAGCACAAAGTGCTATCACTTTTTTAATTAACAATGCAAAGGTTAATCTTTATTGAACAACAATTGTTCCTGCCTGGCCCGGCCTAAGATGGTCATGGTATTTCCAAGTTCCGGTTTTCTCAAACTTGTATGAGTATTCTTCTCCATTCTCCAAACCGCGGCAGGCATCAAAAGAATTGCCATCAGGACAATGCTCGCTTAATGAAGTGCCATCATATGCAGCATGCGTTGGATGAACA
>JAGVYS010000004.1 GCA_018303125.1 Candidatus Woesearchaeota archaeon
AGGGTCTGTCCTAAAATAGAAACGTTAATATAGTAGTTCTTTTATAGGTTTAGCTATAAGAGGTGCATAGAATGGCTAGACCAAAAACACATAACAAAGCAGTTTGCCAAAACCCAGAATGTTCTTTTTTTAGGAAGGAAAACGGGAAGGATATAACAAAACAAGGCAAAAATTATGCAGGTCATCAGAGGTTCTTGTGTAAACATTGCAGCGTTGTTTTCGTAGAAACTAAAGGAACTCCATTATACCAAAAAAAATTAAGCGAAAGAAAAATAAAAGCGATTTGCAAGGAGCTTGTCGAAAAGAAAGGAATACGCGCTGTTGAAAGAACTCTAAACGTACATCGTGATACCGTCGGAAATCTTCTCAAGGACTTGGCAGAGCATGCTTTATCCATGACAAATTATATGGTTCACGATTTAAAATTAAGCGCTTATGAAGTTGACGAACTCTGGACATTTGTTAAAAAAAACAAGAAAAATCTGAGCGAGACAACGATGAATTCCCTAAGCGCAATGAAACCATTATCTCGACGTGCATAAAGAGAACTTCCTTATTTTTTGCTGCGTTTGGCGTAGGAAAATGGGATAAGAATACTCTGCGGCTGATGTTCAACAAATTTGAAGATTACGTAAGCCACCCAACGCATAAGCATAAACTGGGGATTTACTCCGACGGCAATGATGACTATGTCTCTGTCTTGCAAGAATATTTTCATAAGGACAGCCTTTGCTATGGACAGAAAGTCAAATCGAAAAACGGGGTGAAAATTATCCCGGCTATAAGAAGAAAAGTTTTTGGGAATCCATCTCACGATGACATTGACACAAACACAAATGAGAGCTTCAACAGTATTTTGAGGGAGAGGCTTTCAAGACTGGTACGAAAATCTAAAGATCATTCAAAAACAAAATTTCAGCTAAACAATGCTTTATTTTTGTTCCAGTTTTACTGGAATTTCATGCATGAAATTGACAAAAAAGTGACGCCAGCAATGATTGAAAGACAGGCAGCAAAAATCTGGACGTGGGGTAACTTTCTTCATGCTAAGTTAACGTTCGCTTAATAGGACAGACCCGAAACGTACTAGCGCAGATAGTCGTCACTTCACGGAAATTCTGGCAGGTTGCAGTAAATCCTGAATTGGCAGCTAGCTGAGAACTTGAGTCATATTTGAAGACACTCAATGAGGAGCTATATCCGTGTGCACTGATAAAAACTGTTGGAGGTCTTTTACACAAATATTTCTTTGCCACTTCGTTAATTCCTGTTTTAATGTTCTGTATAGGTATTTCCTCCTTCACCTCACAATTAAGGGTCGTGCCTGCGGGGAGCGGCTTAATAGTACCATCGAAAAAATAACCGCATGATTTCTTTAGCTCTTCACTGTCTTTCCCCTTTGAGTCATATAGGCAAAAACAGCACTGTTTCCCAATATCCTGAAGGATACTTTGTTCAATCAGTTCTCGTCCTCCTCCGCCAGGAGAACCCCCCCTCTTAGGCGTATTACTGCACCATGGATCTAAGGCATCCTGCTCAAATTCGCATAGGCCACCTCGAGATGATGCAAGGCAATCACCATTGAAATAGCGACTGCATGCTGTTATGCCTGAATACATTGTCCCCTTCACTGCTTCTCCAGTAGAGGGGTCAAGGGTATCACAAGTTCCTTCCGGGTTTTCCTCTAATTTTACAGGCCTTGTTGATTCTCCATCCAAGATCCCTTCATTTGCAGCCATGCAACGAGCTGTACCCAGACATATTTCAGGGTCATTGCAGGCCAAAACAGGCAACCTGAATCCAACGCTGATAGAATCCCCAGAAGTTTGGGATTCATCAAGAAGTTCAACCACTTCGATAAAAGGGCAAGCCAAGCCACCTGCAGCATTTCCAAAGCTCTGTGAAAATGGGCCAATAGTAAAGGGCATTCTTCCTTTGCCTTTAACTATAATATGTTTCTCAGAGTCTAGGGACATAGATACCTTATAAGTCCCAGAGCAATACTTTGAATCCCTCAAAAATCCCTGAAACTCAAATGGTTTTCCATCTTCAGGCACAGAGGAAGCACTAAAGGCATCAACAAGTAGCCTGCATCTCGGACTGTCTGTAAGCTGCTCGTGCGGACCGAGCTTGAGAAGCACACCGCCAGGTTTAGGGAAATGGAATACCTCTGGCTCCTTCTTAGCCACACCGATTCTCACGGCATCCCCTGTTATGGAGCCAGAGAAACCAGAATCACCTTTTGAAAGGTATACTGTTAAAGATTCTTTATTTCCTTCAACAAATTCATATTCAACTATCTGCGGCCCATAATCTTCAGCAGCAACATCAATATAATATATACGGCTGTCGAGCATGTTGATGGCAGGTACATCCTTTCCATTTTCCTCATAAAGACTCAATATTTCATCAGTAAACTGAATAGGCTCATTTTTAAATACTGCCAACCCTTTTCTTGATGCTTCCTGTGTTTCAATCTCTGTAAGGCTGTCATCATACAGTGTAACTTCAGCATACTTGATGGGCCTTCCTGAATCAGCATCAACAACATTTACGCTTATTGAACCTCCTTCCTCGGTTCCATAGGAAAGTTCTCCTGCTTTTCCTGTCTGCGAAAGGTCATTTGCAAAAAGAGAAACACCAAGAGTCACAAGCATGAGAGAAGCCAAAATAAAGAGGTATTTTGGGTTTATCCTTCACATAGTTGCCCATTCGAACAATTGATATTTAATCCTTTCTGGCAACATAGGATAAATTTTTATATATAATCAATGTTTGTTTTCCGTGATGAAATTTCCTGTTCCATTGGAAGCCTATAAGCCGCTCAAGCTTGACCCAGCAGAAAAGACACTTGGCAAGGCATCTAAGGAGATTCTTGAGAATAATATTTCACTTTTGAGGGACGCGATAGTTTTCTTTACTGCATGCGCAGGTGCAAAAGGCCTAGGAGGGCATACCGGCGGGGCGTATGATATAGTGCCGGAAATGCTTATTATAGATGGGCTTAGAAGAGGCGGTGCAAGAATCCATCCTATAAATTTTGACGAGGCAGGCCACAGGGTTGCTATTCATTATCTCATGGCAGCGCTTGACAAAAAAAGCGGGATGAGCATATCTGATCTGCTCCATTACAGGGAATATGATTCCGGCCTTCCAGGCCATCCTGAAATAGATGCGAAGAAAGGTATACAGTTCAGTTCAGGAAGGCTTGGGCATATGTGGGGGCATGCAAATGGTGTTGCCGAGCAAAATCATGACATAAAAATCGCTCTTTTTTGCAGCGATGGTTCTCAGGAAGAAGGCAATGATGCAGAGGCAGCAAGATATGCAGTGGCAAACAACCTTAAGATGATATTGTTGGTTGATGATAATAATGTAACTATAGAAGGGCATCCGCAGGAATACATGAAGGGGTTTTCCATAGCAAGGACTCTTGAAGGCCACGGCATGGCTGTTGACATAGGCAATGGAGAAGACACAGAAAAACTATATGAGAGGGTAGTAAAGGCATTATCTGCTGATAGGCCAATTGCTCTTGTGAACAAAAGGCCCATGGCAGTAGGCATAATGGGGGTTGAAGGCTCAACAAAGGCGCATGATGTTATCGCAACCGAGGAAGCTGCTGAACACCTGAGAAAAAAAGGATATGGGAGTGCAGCTGATTATCTGTCCTCATTGAAAGATGAAACAAAAAGTGCTCAAAGTCTCGGCTCATCAAAGGAAACATACAAGCCAAGATCAGAATTCGGAAATATAATATGCGAAATACTTTCCAGGAAAAAAGATGCAGAAAGGAAAAAAGTCCTGGTTATAAGTAATGATTTGGGCGGCTCCTGCGGCCTCAGCATAATAGGGCAGAAATATCCCAGCATTTATAGGAAATCAGGTGTGATGGAAAGAAACAACTTCCTCGTTGGTGCCGGCTTTGGCTCAAAGGATGGCTATCAGGGCATATATGGCACTTTCTCTGTCTTCATGGAGATGATAATATCTGAAATAGCCATGTCAGGCCTCAACAAGGCCAATGTCCTTGCACACTTTTCACATGCAGGCATTGATGACATGGCTGATAATACCTGCCATTTCGGCATAAACAATTTCTTTGCCATGGGCGGCTTTGAAAACTCTAACATGCTCTATTTCCCTGCTGACAGGCACCAGATGAAAGCCATACTTGAAAAGGTATTTGACAATAAAGGCCTGAGATTCATATTTTCATCAAGGTCATCTGTCCCGGACATACTTGACGAAAATAGAAACGCATTATTTGCAGGCAATTATGCATTCACGGGCAAGGATGAAATCATTAGAGAGGGGAAAAAAGGCTGCATTGTGAGCTATGGCGAGATGCTCCATAGGTGCCTTCATGTTGCTGAGGAGTTTAAAGGCGAGATAGCGCTTCTGAACAAACCCTTACTGAACCAATTTGACAATTCCATGCTGGATAATCTATGTTCATATCCTTTTGTGCTTGTTGTTGAAAGCCAGAGCATAAATTCGGGCCTTGGCATAAGGCTCGGGGCAAAGCTCCTTGAAAAAGGTTATCGTGGCAAATATTCCATAATGGGTTCATCAAAGCACGGCAAAGGCGGCTTGTCAGAGCAATTGCTTAACCAAGGCTTGGATATAGCATCCATAAGGAAAATGGTCAAGAAGATGCTCTAAATATTCCCTTCATTATCTCCTTGTGTATCTGTGCTATGCTCCCTGAGCCATCTACCCTCAATATTATGCTTTTGGGATATTCCCTGAGGATTTCTTCTGTTTTTTTATGATATACATCAATGCCATGCTTTATCACAGCCATGTCCTGGTCATCCTCCCTTTTCTCCTTCTTTGCCCTCTTAAGAATCCTGTTGATTAATGCACCCTCTTTTTCAAAGTGGAGAAGGATTATCTGCACAACATCAAATCTCTTGTTTACTTCCCTAACCTGCTTTCTGTCCCTTGGCATCCCATCTAGTATTATTATGTCTTTCAAAGAATCAAAAGCCTTGTTCTCAACTAACCTCTTTAGCTCTGCATCAAAGAGTTTCATGGCAAGTGAATCAGGGACGAGTTCCCTCTTCTCAAGGTATTTTTTCACTTTCTTTCCAATCTCGCCATGATGCTCAACATATCTGAATATATCACCGGTAGAAATATGGAAATATCCCTTCTTTTTGCCTATCAGGATGCCTTGAGTGCCTTTTCCTGCACCAGGAGGCCCGAATATCAGTATGGCTTTCATTGCAAAAATCTAGGAAAAACAGGTTTAAATATGTTTTCAAAAATTTTTTAAATGCCCATCATTTACCTAAATTATGAATCTTATAAATGAAATCTCTGATTCTGACCCTGAAATTGCCCAAGCCATAAGAAATGAGTTGAGCAGGCAGGAGCAGGGTGTTGAGCTTATCCCATCTGAAAATAATGTTTCTAAGGCAGTCCTGCAGGCAATGGGGAGCATATTCACCAACAAGTATTCCGAAGGCTACCCGGGCAAGAGGTATTACGGCGGGCAGGAATTTGTCGATGTTATAGAAGGGATAGCAATCGCGCGTGCAAAGAATCTATTTGGTGCACAGCACGTCAATGTACAACCATATTCGGGAAGCCCTGCAAACCATGCGGTCTTTTTTGCCCTGCTTGAGCATAAGGACAAGTTCCTTGGCTTTAGCCTCACAAGCGGCGGCCATCTCACTCATGGTTCACCAGTGAATTTCTCTGGGAGAGAGTACCAGTGTATTCCATATGAAGTTGACAAGGAAACAGAGCTCCTTGACATGGACGAGATAAGAAAGCTTGCTGTCAGGGAAAAGCCAAAGATGATTGTTTCAGGCTTTACAGCCTATCCAAGAAAGATAGATTTTAAGGAATTCCAGGACATTTGCGATGAAGTTGGCGCTTATCATTTTTCAGATATATCCCATATATCGGGCCTTGTTGCTGGAAAAGCGCATGAAAGCCCTGTCCCTTATGCAGATGTTGTCACAACAACAACCCACAAGTCGCTGAGAGGCCCAAGAGGGGCAATGATAATGTGTAAGGAAAAAGACAGGCTTCATGACAAGTATCATTCAGAATCAAAGAAGAACCTTGCCCAGCTGATAGACTCTGCTATATTTCCTGGCTTGCAGGGAGGCCCGCATGACCACACAACAGCAGCAATGGCAGTTGCATTAGGCGAGGCTTTAAAGCCTGATTTCAAAGAATATGCATCGCAGATAGTGAGGAATTCCAGGGCCATGGCTGATGAGCTTATGAAAAACGGCATAAAGCTCGTGACAAACGGCACAGATAACCACCTTATACTCATAGACTTAAGACCGATAGGGCTTACAGGAAAGGGCAAGCTTGTCCAGGATGCCTTGGACAAGGCGGGCATAACAGCGAATAAAAATACAGTCCCATATGAGCCTTCAACTCCTTTTAATCCTTCAGGCATAAGGCTTGGCACACCCGCTGTCACAACAAGGGGGATGAAAGAATCTGAGATGAAAGTCATAGGCGAGTCAATTGCAAAAATAGCGAAGGCTCCTGAAGATGAATCAGTAATCAGCAGGGCAAAGAGCGCAATTGCAGAACTGACGAAGAAATTTCCGCTCTATCCGGGCATGGGAATACTGAAGTGAATTTATTATGGGCTTGCTTCATCGACATCTTAAAGAGTTAAAGAAGGCTTTGTCAAGAATAGAAAGAATGCCGAACCATGATAATATTAACTTGTTCCATGCTCTAGTTTCAGAAAAGCGGGAACTATTAAGGAAGGAATTTGAGCATATAAAATTTCTAGTGGACAACGCAAGGGCAATTTCGACAAAGTTGAATCAAATTGATGGAATTTTTGGCAATATGATATTTATGAAAGGTGAAGTTGCGAAAATGCAAGATCGTGCGCTTGGACAAGAAGTGAAAACATTCAGGACTGGATTGGATGATGCCTCACAGAAACTGGAGCTTATATGGCAGGACATTGAGATATTGGAGAAAGCCATAAAGCTTGTAAAAAAAGAATCAGGAATTATGGAAAGAGTAATGAAGTTGGTAAAACGTGAGCAAAAAGTTGAAGAAAGGTAGCGATAAATAAAATAAAAAATAATGCAGTAATTTATTTGAAACTTAGGAAACATCAGGCAAAATTTTCACAGAAGCAAAATACTTCCCGCTTTTGACAGTTTTTATGGAATCGTTAAGCGGCTCTTTTGTTATCTCAACATAATATGTCTTGCAGCCTTCACTCATGCTCACATCGTTAATGACCTTTCTCTGGGAATAATACCCAAGCACTGGCCAGTTTAATACGTTGTAAACACATGAATCGTTCTCTATGTTGTTTTTTAGGTAGATCCCCATATCCTTGGATACTTCCCTTAG
This sequence comes from Candidatus Woesearchaeota archaeon, assembly GCA_018303125.1. Classification (GTDB taxonomy): domain Archaea; phylum Nanobdellota; class Nanobdellia; order Woesearchaeales; family WJIZ01; genus JAGVYS01. Next base: position 7,357 of record JAGVYS010000004.1, read on the forward strand.
GCCTTCCTGCAAAGCAATTTTTGGAGTATATGCAGTAATGTATGACGGCGCAAAAACAAGAATAAACACTAAAAAAAATGCAGCAAGCCTTTTCATGCTTAATTCCCTTAGGCTGATGGCTGCAAGCAATATTGCTGGCGCAAGCACCGGGAAAAGGAATCTCTGGACTTCCCACTCCATTGTTTCCGGCATAGCAACGCCCTTGACTATACTAACAAAAAATGCCAAAGTAAAGAGTAACCAGAAAATAAGGAATGCATCCTTTCCCTTAATTATGCTGTATACTATTGGAATTACAAGCAATCCGAGGAAAAGCACAATTTGCAGTATTATGAAAAAAAGTGATACATCCCAAGGAGTGGCAATTACATGTGTTGCCCTCAAGATGGGATAGAAAGGGTCTTTGAACATTGTAATGTTAAAGATAAAGAATGGCAACAAAGTAGCAATTGCTGCACCAGCAGAATAGAGCAAGAAAGATAGTTTTGGCCTCTTGAGGAGGAATAAGGTAAAAAGTAAAACAACAATCATCATGTATGTGAATTTCATCAGGAATGAAAGAGAAACAAAAAAACCTCCAAGAAGGTAAAGCAAAAGGCTTTTTCTCTCAATGCCTTTCCAATAGCTCCATACAGCAATCATTGCAAGAAGCATTGCCAATGAGTCTGTCATGACCCATCTGCTAGTGAGGATATGGAACGGAAATAGTGCAAGAATAACCATTGAGATTCTTGCAGTCTTTTTCCCATAGAATAATCCCAGATTGTAAATCATGACAATGGAAAGAGAATTTAAAAGAACCATAACAAGTACCATAATCAGCTCGCTATTGAAAATAGGGACAAGAATAAGCGGCAGAAGGATTGGCCTCTCATAAAACTGTGCATGTGGCGAGCTTCCCGTCGCCAGTTGCTGGGCATTCATTATGTAGTTAGTCTCATCCCAGAAAAAATATGATGTATCAAGGTATAGGCGTACGGCTATTCCGACCAATAGGATAAGTATGAAAAAGCCATCATATCTCCTATCTTTTTTTTCTTGCATGCAATTAAGCTTAGAAATTAGCTTAATAATTTATCGATACAATCTAATGAAGAAAAAGCCTTATTCCTGTAAAAACCATTGCTATGCCATACTCGTTTGCCGCATCAATCACTTCATTGTCCCTTATGGAGCCACCTGGCTGGATTATTGCGGTAATGCCTGCTTTTGCAGCCTCATCGACAGCATCTCTAAAAGGAAAGAATGCATCCGAGGCCATTACTGCTCCCTTTGATTTTCCAACTGATTTCCTTGTAGCTATTATTGCAGAGTCAACCCTTGATGTCTGGCCTGCCCCTATGCCTACCGTAACAAGGTCCTTTGCATACAGTACAGAATTAGACTTTACATGCTTGCATACTTTCATGGCGAATATCATGTCAGCCATCTGCTCTTTTGTGGGCATTTTTTTTGTGACGCACAATACATGCCTCAATGTGCCTTTCCTTGCCTCCTCTGTCAGCTTGTCTATCTCATCCTTGCCAGCATTCTGCTTATGGTGTATTTCAACGCCTTCAATGGAATAGTCAGGAAAGCTTCTTGTCTGCACAAGCATGCCGCCGATTACTTTCTTTATGGTTGAGCTTTCATGACCATGCTTCCTGCCATGGTATGACGATATCTTCTCTACCTTGAGCAGTCGGAGATTTTTCTTCTCGGAAAGAATGGACATTGCCTCCTTGTCAAAATCCTCTGCTATTATGACCTCGATGAATTTATCTTTCACAAATTCTGCGCACACGCCTGTAAATATCCTGTTCATTGTTATTATGCAGCCAAATGCTGACAAAGTATCCGCATTGTATGCCTTCTCAAGCGCATCCTCAATCCTGTTTCCAACTGCAACTCCTGACGGATTGGCATGCTTTATGACAGCAACACAAGGATCTCTAAACTCCTTCAATATCTCTATCCCTGCATCAGCATCCATTATGTTGTTGTACGAAAGCTGCTTGCCCTGTATCTGGACAGAGCTGCTGACGCATGGCTCATTAAGCTCATCAGATACATAGAATGCTGCATCCTGATACGGGTTCTCGCCGTACCGCATGTTTTGCTGCTTCGTATAAGCAAGGACAATTTTCTTTGGAAAGGCCTCCTTGGAAAAATAATGGCTTATTGCCGCATCATAGGCAGATGTTATTTGGAAAGCCTTCACAGCCAGCTCTTTTCTCTTCTCGCTGCTTATGTCACCTTTACTTGAAAGCTCGGATAGGACAAAAGAGTAATCATCAGAATCTGTCACCACAATTACATCATTGAAATTCTTTGCTGCGCTGCGCAGCATGGAAGGCCCACCTATGTCAATCATTTCAAGTACTTTCCTGACAGGAACTTTCTTTTTGATTGTTTCTTCAAATGGGTAAAGGTTCACAACAAGCATATCTATCATGCTTATCTCATTATCTTTCGCATCCTTCATATGCTTCTTGTCATTTCTTTCTGCCAAGAGCCCGCCGTGTATCTTTGGGTTCAGGGTCTTTACCCTCCCATCCATTATTTCAGGAAAGCCGGTATATTCGGAAACGCTCACAACCTTTATTTTGTTGCGTGAAAGCTCTGTAGCAGTACCCCCAGTAGATAGTATCTTTACGCCCATTCTATCCAACCTGCGTGAGAACTCAACTATGCCTTTTTTATCATAAACAGAGATGAGCGCTGTCTTGACTTTCAGTTTATTCATTTATTATCACTTTATTCTTCTCAACTTTTATCTTGCCATCCTGGAAAAACTTGATTGCCTCAATGAATCCCTCTCCCTCAAGCAACTGTATTTTTTGCTTCAGTGTTTCAGGAGTATCATCCGGCTCTATTGTACAGCTTTTCTGCAATATTATCGGACCGGTATCCGGGCCTTCATCAACGAAATGTATAGTCATGCCTGACTCCTTTTCTCCTGCATCGATAACTGCCTTGTGCACATTCAAGTCCATGCCACCTGCAAATTTCGGGAGAAGAGAGGGGTGCACATTCATTATCTTGTAGCGCCACTTTTCCACAAATTCAGTGGAAAGGTATCTCATGTAGCCTATGAGAAGCACAAGCTCAATCCCTTTCCTTTCAAGTATCTTCATCACTTCAATGTCAAATTCCTTCCTTGTTTTTCCTAGTTGTTGGAGGTAAATGGCTTCTATGCCATACTTCCTTGCTCTTTCAAGAATATACGGATTTTCCTTGTTGGAGATAACGACTTCTATGGAAGCATCAAGTTCTTCCTGCTCTATAGCATCAATGATATACTGAAGCGTGGAACCCTTTGTAGAACCTAGTACTGCCAGTTTTATAATCAAAACCACCAGTGATTTGTGTTACCCGATTTAGTTTATAAAACTTTCTGGGCACTATTCGGTAAAAGCCATTGATTTTTTATCTCGCTCTTGTTGTGTAATAGGAAAACTCTACAAAAGACTCTTTGTTTGGGCTCTTATAGCCTGGTATTTCCATAGCTATGTTGGTTACCATTATAGAAAGACCAGAGTTGAAAAGATAGTGGCTCCCTTTCATTAGTGTCGGGGAAACCTCACCATTGACAATGATCCTTACGGTCCCATCCTCCGCATCTACCTGCTCAGGCCATATTATGTAATTTGCACCCCTAAAAGTGTAGGTTTTAGTTTCGCCACCGTACTGCACCATCCATTTTCGGCCGACTTCCTTCTCTATGTAATCCATGGGCAGATAAAGCCTGTAAAATCCTTTCCATGACTTTACTGACAGGGGATTCACCCACATCGTTGAACTTTTGAAGAAGTCTTCCCAAGCCGTCTTATCATTTTCCTTTATCTTAAAAAAGCATGTACTCATGAAGTAGCTTTTCACTTCTTCACCATCATTGTAGATTATATAACGCGCAATATCCTCGCGTGGAACGCCTGAAAGCAAGGCATCAAATGCTGCATTGTACTCTTCCTTGGTTGGAGGCCTGCCGCGCAGGATCGAATATACTGACTCGACAAAATCGCCATCATCCAGTTCCATGAACTTTTTCTTTGTTCCTGTGAATTTTGTATAGATGCCCTGTTCCTGAAATCCCGAAGAAAGGTAAAGATGGTAAATGAATTCCTGGCGTGATGGCGCAAACTTGGAGCCCAGTCTGCCCAGCCAATAGGCAAACTCGCCTTTGACATCCTGCATCCCGGTCGGGTCCTTGAAGAGGTAACATCTATATGCTGCTATGATAAAGTTTCCGTTTTCTGATGTATCAAATGCAGAGCTATCCTGCCTTATTGCCAGAGTTGGCGGCTGGTTAACCGTTACTATCCTCTGCTGACCGCTACCTTTGGCAGAAATAGATTCATCCACGCTCCCGGACATGATGGCACCGTAGGCAGCCCCGACAGTCTTTTCTCCTGCATTGGAGCTACATGCAACCAGTATGACTGAAACAAATGCAAGCAAAAGCAGGATTTTTTTCATTTTTCATATCTTTGGCATTTAAATTTATAAAACTTTCTGGGACGGTGCATTGTAGGGAGATAAATAGGTAACTTTTTAAAGGTCTAATACATTTTACTAACTAATCTAGATGAATAAAAAAAATATCCTTTTAATCGTATTCGTTATGTTATTGGCAAGTTCTGTTTTTGTAATAGCCTCAACAGGAGAGAGTTACATCAATATAGAGAAAGGGTGGAACCTTATCTATGGTTTTGTTCCTGGTTCTTTAGAAGGGCAGGCTCTAGATTTTAGCCACATAAAAGCCATTTACGCTTACATTCCTGAAGATGATGAATATTTGCGGATTCATCCAAATCCCGATAATACGAAAATTGATTTGGTAGGTGACAAATACTTAGAAAGTTCTATAATGTGGGCTTATTCAGATATTTCTCAAAGAACAGAATATTGGTTTGAACAGCCATTACCAATAAGCGAAACAAGTTTATACCCTGGTTGGAATCTCGTCAGGGTTACACCGGATATGTTTTATGAAAAGGATGGACAAGAGTTTTTTTCTTGGGATTCTGTAAAAGGCAATTGTAATATTGAAAAAGTCTATGCATGGAATCCTGAAATCCAGAATTGGATGCTTATATCACCTGCAGAGGAATCTTTTGATTTTAATGATTTTTTTATGATGGGCATGGCTGTCAAGGTTGAAGAAGGATGTAATCTTGGTAAAAGTGAAATTGGAGCACCTCCAACAATACCGAATTAAAGAGTGTATATAACAACCGATACAAGAATAGTTTTTATAAATTAATCAATCATGTTAGACATATTGTAGCATTCAAGAGTGTTCTCAAGCAACATTACCACTGTCATCGGCCCAACTCCACCCGGAACAGGAGTGATGTATGAAGCTATTTTTTTCACTTTCTCAAAATCAACATCTCCTTGTATCGTATCTCCTTCCTTGCTTATACCTACATCTATGACAACTGCTCCTTTTTTTACCATGTTTGCCTTTATGATTCCTGCTTTTCCTGCAGCACTCACTATTATATCAGCCTGCTTGGTCATTTTTTTCAGGTCCTTTGTCATTGAATGGCACATGGTTACTGTTGCGTTCCTTTGCTGGAGAAGCAATGCAATAGGCTTCCCTACGATGTTGCTCCTGCCGACAACTACTGCATGCTTCCCTGAAACATCTATTTTGTACTCATCAAGGAGCCTTATTATTCCCTTTGGAGTTGCCGGCAGCAAAACATTTTTCCCTGCCATCATGTTGCCCATATTTATAGGAGAAAAGCCATCTGCATCCTTATGGGGTAATATTCCATCAAGGACTAAGCTGGCATCTATCTGCTTTGGAAGAGGCAGCTGGACTATGTAGCCGTGCACGTTTCTATCCTGGTTCAGGTCATCTATGGCATTCATTACATCATCCTGTGTGCTGTCCTCATCAAGTACTATGCGTTTTGCTGTCATGCCTACCCTTTCGCATGCCCTAACCTTGCCTGAAACATAAATCTCGGATGAAGAATCATTTCCAACAGTTACTATGCCAAGGCCTGGCTTTTTGCGCAGGGCAGAGACTTTTACCTTCAATGCAGAGATAATTTTTTCTGCAGTGGCCTTTCCATCCAGAATTACAACTGTCATATATGATAATACTCAGCCAGATTAATATATAAATCTTGTTGCTCACCAGAGCATATTGCCTAATGGGATAGTTTCTTCTCTTCCTGCACCAACTGAAATTATGCCTATTGGCACTCCGATTACCTGCTGGAGCCTACCAAGGTAATTCTTTGCTGCCGCAGGAAGGTCATCTGCTTTTCTTGCCTTGCTTATGTCCTCTTTCCATCCGGACATTTCCTCATACACTGGCACGGCCTTTGAAAGTTCTTCAGCCCCGAGTAGGAAATTGCCTGTTTGCTTCCCGTTAATTAGGTATGCTACGCATATTTTTATCTTGTCCAAATTTCTCAGCACATCAAGCTTGGTTATTGCCGCACATGTCATGCCATTTACTCTTGCAGCATACCTTGCTGCCACGCCATCAAACCATCCTGTCCTTCTCGGCCTTGACGTTGTTGTGCCGTATTCATAACCCTGCATTCTTAGAAGCCTGCCTTGAGTATATGCATCTCCTTCATTTGCTTTTATTACTGTTTTTCTGAGAAGCCTCTCAAATCCCTCTGCGCTAAGCTCCTTCCTCAGCATATCAACAGAATCCTCTTCCTTTGTCATGCTTTCATTCCCGAGCTCTGTTGGAAACGGCCCCCCTCCTACCCTGGTGGAATATGCCTTGAATACTCCGCATACTTCCCTTATCTTAGTAGGACCTACACCAGAGCCTATAAGCGCCCCGCCTGCAATTGAATTGGAAGAAGTGACAAAAGGGTATGTGCCGTGGTCAACATCAAGAAGCGTTCCTTGTGCACCCTCGAAAAGCACATGCTTACCGGCATCTATTGCGTCATTTATTATTGAATAAGTGTCCTTCACAAATGGCCTCAGGCTTACTGCTGTGCCTGATTTACCCTTTACAAAATCCCCGATTCTTGTTCCTGTCCTTACTACCTTGTCGCAATAGCACGGCCCTATTCCCCTTCCTGTTGTGCCTATCATTTTTGAGCTTGCGCTGGATGAATCATCCATGATATGCCTCTCGGATATTACGTGCGCGGCAGAGGATAATATAAGGTTTTTCTCGTTAACGGTTAATCCCATTTTTTCCAGATTTTCCATCTCGTCTACCAGAACATCTGGATTTACCACAGTGCCATTGCCTATTATGTTTACCTTGTTTTTCCTTATTATGCCTGAAGGAATTATGTGTAATTTGAAAGTTTCCCCTCCAGATACGACAGTATGCCCTGCATTATTGCCGCCTGAATACCTTACTATCATGTCAGCCTTTTCAGCCAGAAAATCAACAATTTTACCCTTGCCCTCATCGCCGAACTGCCCGCCTACAATTATTAACGTGTTTGCCATAAAAAAAAGGAGAATGCCATTTATTTAAAGGTTATGCTCTTGGCATGCACATTGCCGATAGCTTTTTAAATGCAATAATTACACCTTTGAAAATGGCAATATCACAGAAAAGATCCCGCAGGAAGTCAACAGGCGGCAAGTACCGCAAAAGCCATGCAAAGAAAAAATTTAATGAGCTTGGCTCTGACCCAACACTTACAAGGCTTGCTGCAATAAGAAGAAAGGCAGAAAGGATTTCAGGCGGGCATATAAAACATAGATTATTGTCAACAGATTCTGCAAACATCTACGATCCAAAGTCAGGAAAGCATAAGATGGCCAAGATTAAATCAGTCATCGAAAACCCTGCAAACAGCAACTACATCAGAAGAAATTTCCTCACCAAAGGGGCAATAATCGTTACAGATATTGGAAAGGCAAGGATAACATCAAGGCCAGGCCAGGAAGGGACAGTCAACGCAATTCTTCTAGTGGAATGATTTTCTGACATAACAAGGAATGCCTTATATATGTAATTGTACCTTCCTCCAGTATGCCAATTACAGCATCAAATAAGGAATACCATTATTGCAATGCGGGTTTAATAGATTCTATAAAAAACCAGCCCACAATAGATAGTTCTGGGCTTTCCGGCTTGCTTGATAAATTGGGTGTGAAAGCACAAATGCCTGTATCAAACTATAATTCAGTAACTTTGATAGGCAGAGATATGGGTGAGTTTGTATTTTTACAGAATGGTAGTGGTTTTTCCTTATTATATTCCAACCCCGATAGAATCCCGATGGACGGGCCATATAATAGAGTATGTGACTTATTTGAAGGCAATAGGTGCAACCCTTCACTACTTGTTGCAGATATGGCATGGACCGATATCATTGATTATGCGTATGAAATCGCAAATAAGAGGGCTGCAGATAAAGCCGAAGTATTTTATAGATTTTCGCAAAGCCAAGAAAGTCACTTCGTGACTAATTCCTAGAACTACTACTAATCCAAGCAGACAATTCTCTTTGCTTCTTTGGTATTTCTGGAGGAGGTTTCCTGCAATACCATACAAATTCAAGTTCATTGTGACAAAAAGGACAGTATTTTATTCTTTTAATTCCAAAATGATACAAAGTCAGTTGAGTTATACCTGAACGAGATTTAGCACCATACTTACTTTTGTTTGCTCTGGCATAAGCTCCATAATATCTTATCATTTTGAAATGTGGGGGAGGAATATGTTGGATTAATGAAGAGATAAACTGCTCAACAGACATAGTCACATTCACTTTTCTATCTTCGTGGTCTGTATAGTAAAATATGACAACCCTGCCATTGAAATAGCAGATTCTGTTATTAGCAATAGCAGGATGTCTTACATACCTACCAACATATTTTGCGATGACTTTTGGGTGCTTGATAGTCCCTCTCTTATGCAGCCATACATAGAATCCGTTAGGATACTTAATGTACATTTGAGTTGCAAGATTATTTGGCAATCCGCAAGATTGGAGTTTCTGAAGAATGTGATACTGCCAAGACTTGCGAAAGCCGTCTGCAGGGATGAACTCAGCTTTAATGAAATTGCGCCTATTATCAAAACCTCCTTCAGTCACGAGCAAATGTAGATGGGGCTGGAACCTCATATCTTTTCCGAATGGATGTAAGATAACGATAACACCAACTTTGATGTTACAATGAAGGAGCTTTGAGAAATAATCGTTGAAGCACTTGATTGCAACATCCATATATGCCTTGAGATTATTCCAATCTCGAAGAAAAGGCCAGAGGGCAGAAGGAACACTCATGACAAAATGACGATGAGAAACTGGAAACATGGCTTGGCTAAGGCTATAAGACCATTGGTCTGTGTATCTCTTGCCACAGCAAGAGCATATCCTGCTATTACATCCTTTTGACTGGAATATCCATTCATTGCAGTGCTTACAATAGAAGACGAAGCAGCCATGACTACTGCCATAGCAATTGATTGCTTTTTCGACTTCTTTGATTTGGTAGTCGGTTGGCACATTGGTGTTTAGGTAGGATTTCCAGCACTCTGAGAGAATTTGCTTTACAGAAATCAAAGGATTTTTATCAGACGTTAAATTTAAACACCCTGTTGTTTTTTTGGACAATAAACAACAGGCTTGCTAGTATAAAAACTAGCAGGCTTTATACTTTATATACCATAAAAAAGTATAATAATTTTAGTACACTGCCAAAATGAAAAGCCTGAAAAGAGTATACAATATTCTCCTTAAAGAATATGGCCCACGGGGATGGTGGCCGATAATAAGCGATAAAACTCTTTCTTGCGAATATTATGTCAATGCGCCGAGAAACAGCGAGGATTCTTTCGAAATAATATGCGGAGCGATACTTACCCAGAACACAAACTGGTATCATGGAGTAATCAGGGCGCTGCAGCAGCTCAAGCTAGGCAGGCAGCTATCAGAAAAAGAAATTGAATTGCTCAAGCTTGGAACTGCAAATCTGAAAAGCAACAACAAAATTCTTCCTGAATATATACTCGGAATGGAAAAAGACAGGCTGAAGGAGCTTATAAGGCCTGCCGGATACTTCAATCAGAAAGCTACCTACCTTAAAGAAATAGCAAAGTTCTATGAGAAAAAGAAAACAGTGCCAAAAAGGGAAGAGCTGCTGGAAGTGAAAGGAGTTGGAAACGAGACAGCCGACTCCATTTTGCTTTATGCCCATGGCATGCCTGAATTTGTGGTTGATGTTTACACTAGGCGCATTTTCTCATCGCTTGGCATTATAAGAAAAGATGCCAAATATAATGAAATCAAGGCATATTTTGAGAGCAGGCTGGAAAAAAGTGCGCAGCTCCTCAATGAGTACCATGCCCTTATTGTAGCACATGGAAAGGCACAAGGCCAAAAAATTTATTAAAGAGCAGGGCTCATGAATATTATGGAGTTGTTCCTCGTCTTGATTATTATTTTGGTCATATTGATTGCCATAGTAGGTTTATCCATAATCAGGAAGCTGATAAAGATAATCCTGATATGTATGCTTGTGTTTATAGTATTCGTTGTAATAGCTGGCTTGTCAATTGTCAATGATTTGGGAAGCCTTGGCGAAAGGCTGGGTTCAGGCAACGAAATTGTGCTTCTTAGCTACGGTGAAAATATAGTGGCCGGATTTGAAAAAGGAAAGGCGCTGGATGAGAAAAAGCTAGGAGAAAACCCATCTTTTTACGGAAAAAACAAGACAATATTCATAGTAAAGGCAGCGCTTTTAAGCAAAATTAATTCTACAGTAAATGGAAAAGAAGTAACTGGCCCTGAACTTTACAGTTTTTTCAGCGAGAACAAAGAAATAAAGCAAGTCACAATAGAGGATTTACATGCTGAAGGCATAAGCGAGCGCTCAATGCGCGATGCCCTTTTCATCTATATTTATGGTAGGCACATAAATGCCACAGAAAATCCTGTTTTCTTCTTCATAGAGTACAGGAAAGGTAACATAAAGGTCATTCCTCAGACAGCATTTTTCAGGTTTGCCAAAATAGCACCGCTATCATTTCTAGAGGAAAAGATTAATAAACTCAAGGAAGGGATAAAAGATAAAAACGAGGTGCAGGATGGGATTTCTGGATAAGCTAATGTTCTGGAAGAAAGATGATTTTCCTGATTTGAATCCTCCAGGTATGGGAATGGATGATAGGCTGGATTTTGGAGATGCTGGCCGTGACCATTTTCCAAGCAGCCAGGGATTTCCTGATGTTGGCAATTATAGAGGCTCTGGCGATTTCCAGTCAAGGCAGGAGATGGGGCAGAGCCTGAGAAACCAATACCCTGATTTCGGTTCTAACCAAGGTTATCAGGTCCAAAAACCATTCCAGTACCACGAGGTAAATGAGCAGCCCCAGAACAACCATGAGATGCAGATAGTGTCTGCCAAGCTTGATGCAATAAAGGCCACTTTGGATGCTCTAAACCAGAGGATAGCGAACCTTGAAGCCTCGTCATATACCGATAGGGAAAGAAGAAGAAACCAGTGGTAAACCATAAATTTATTAATATTATTCGCGTATTTTCCTTATGAGCCTGAGAAAGCATTCTATATGGATAGTTTCTGCAACTGTTTTTTTTTTGAGCGTAATTCTCAGGTATACATTTATCGGATTCCTGCAGCCGGGCCAATCTGTGCCTGTAATAAATGGGATTATTCATTTTACCCTTGTCTTCAATAATGGCGCAGGCTTTGGCCTCCTGAAGGGCTATAGAATCCTGCTTATTTTTTTCTCAGTGGCAGCACTAGCTGCAATAGCTTACTACTGGAAAAAAATACCCGATAGTTATAATACAATGATTCCTATAGGGTTAATAACAGGCGGCATATTAGGCAACTTGCTTGAGAGAATCTCTCTCGGACATGTTGTAGACTACATTGATTTCAGGTTTTGGCCAGTATTCAACATTGCGGATTCCGCTATAAGCATTGGCGTAATATGGCTAATAATTTACCTCTGGGGCAAATAGGATGAAGAAGATACTGATAGTACAAGGAAACACAAAAACAACAAGCTTTTGTTCTGCCATCGCTGATGAGTATGAAAAAGGGGCATCAGGCTCAGGTTTTGAAACAAGAAGGATAGATATAGGCAAGCTCAAATTTGACCCTATTCTTTTGGAGGGATATTCCAAAAGGCAGGAGCTTGAAGAGGACCTAATAAAAGCCCAGGAAGATATCAGATGGTGCACGCATCTTGTGCTTATATATCCGACATGGTGGGGGTACATGCCTGCTGCGTTGAAAGGATTTTTTGACAGAGCGCTTTTGCCTGGATTTGGCTTCAAATACAGGAAAAACTCAATTCTCTGGGACAAGCTCCTTAAGGGGAGGTCAGCAAGGATAATAACAACAACAGGCGGCCCAAAATGGTACTATGATTTTGTTCTTTTTGGTGGTGGTGCAAGGGTTGCAAAGAAAATTGTCCTTGAATTTTGCGGTTTCACGCCAGTAAAGGTCACACAAATTCCCTCAGCAGAAAGAATGTCTGGAAGAAAAAGAAGCAGATGGCTTGAAAAGGTCAAAAAAAATGGGATGAAAGGCAATTAACCTATTTCTTCTTCTTTTTGCGCCCTCTTTTCTTTGGGGCAGGCTTAGGCTCTTTCGAGCTTTTTTGGGCAATTTCAGAATGTGCAACTGCCTGCTCTGCGCCTATCTGTACAAATGAAATGGCAAATGCTGATATGGCAGAGATAATTGAAAGGAAAAGCACAAGGCTGGACCTTCCTACATAATAGAATGCAGCCAAATTGATAAGCATTGCGATGGAAATAAGCGATGCTAGCACATAGCCTGCATCTGCACTATTGTATATCAAAAGGATTGCAATAACCCCTAAAAATAATAGTCCAAGCAGAAAAATGAATTCTATGTAGAATTTTATTCCTGAAATGCTGAAAACATGCAATATGAGCCCCATGAATGAAACAAACATGAGAAGCAATATGGTGATGAAATTCATTCTTTTCTTCATCCCCTCCGCTGAATCATTATTCTATATAAATATTTCTATTTTAGAGTAGTTAAAAAAACAGCGAAATAATTAAGAAGATGTGATAAGGCTAGAGGTTATGGGAAAAAATGTGAGCAGGGACACGCCGTTGGCAGAAGTTACCTTGAGAAAGTACGAGAGGCCCGGCAGCCTTGCAGACAGGGAACTCGCAAGGAAGCTCTGCCTTTCTCTCGGTTTGCTGCATCCGGGCGATTCGAGGGACGTTATAGTAGACATACTTCTTCAGCTGCTGGTTTCAGAAACTCCATTAAACATCGCAGAGCTTGAGAAGCAGGTAATTCTTTCAAGGAAAAAAGAGGGCATGGCAGCCAATGGCACAGCATCCTCAAACATAAGGAGGCAGGTAAGGAGGCTTAAGGGCATGTTCATAGTGGAAAAATCAGGAAAGGGCTATAAGGTTTCTGACAATATGTGCGACATTCTTGATAACATGATATCCAAGCATTACGTTGCAGCTATAATGGAAAGAGTCAAGGAATACTGTGGAGAAATGGACAAGAGATTCAACAAAATTTATAAGGATAAGATACAATGAGTGACAGGCATGAAAAAAGCCGTCATTTTGCTTTGCATTGTGTTTGCCTTGATAGCAGCGTTTTTCTTCTTTAATCCGCTTAACGTAGGAAAGGCCGGTTATTTTTTTGTGACCCTGAAGCATGACTCTTCGAACTATCTCAACTCCAATAAGGAGGTATGTAATGATGAGAAAATGCTTGATGAGGACAAGGATGGGCTGGCAAATTGCATTGACCCTGACTGCGAGAAGCATGCTTCCTGCATAAGCATCGAGGACACCTATGCACTTTGCAGGGATGGTGTTGACAATAACAAGAACCGCCTAATAGATTGTGAGGATACAGGCTGTGGTGTTTTCGCGCACTGTGATTCTTATCTTTCTTCCGAAAAAGAGTCATGCGAACTCCTTGAAGACAGTAACAATGATGGACTTTCTGGCTGCTCTGACCCAAATTGCATTAACACAGAGTATTGCAGGCAATCCCTTACAGGGAGCAGCTGCAATGCAGAGGGTGCAATAAAATACTCACACTTGCTTTACTGCTGTAATGGGAAAATAACAGACGTTTCAGGTGATGACTTCAACTGCGGCTCATGCGGAAACAGCTGCAATGGTGAACCATACGACCATTATGCAGAAAGAACATATCAGGTATGCTATGCAAGGCAATGTATTTACACTGACCAGATTAAAGGGGATAAAAGCATCCCTCTATCAGAATATTACGCCATCAGAGCGCAGATTAGGAGAATTTCTGATGATGAAGGTGAAGCAGGGCAGCTCGTTGTGGGTAAACTGAATAGGCTCCTTGGCTTGCCAAAAAACACAATGATGTATGAGAAAGAGAAGCTAAAAGACCCATTAGGTAACGACCCTGAAAGGGACATGACATTGCACAAGATACTTCTTCGAATTAACTGACATCTGAACAAGCGTATAAAGGTTAGTTCATGCGTATTTACAGGATAAACGAATTATTTTCAACATAAAAAAGTTTATATACTAGATATGCTATAAAAAGTAGAAATTATTCGTCACCCGTCGATAGGGTTCAAGAGGCGAAATTGTATAGAAGTGATAACCTAGAAGGGCAAGTTGGCGCTTATTATTCGGCTTCTGAGCAAAGCGTATGCCCAAATTGTGTATGCAATCCGTGTTGCTGTGAATTTTTGTATTATCAGTCAGAGGAAAGTACTGAACCCGTTATGGAGAATGAGGCAAATTCAGATATAGTTGATGAGCTATTTTCTCCAGAAAGATATGGTTTTACAGGCTTTGACTGGGATGGCCTTGATCCTGAAGACAAGGTACAGCAGTCAGCATACATGGTTAGGGGCTTACCTGAATGGATAGTGCCCTATCTGGTAAAACGAGACTGGAACTTCTGATTTGAATCAGGTGAAGGCATAGAAAAGATTGTTTCTAAAGCCAAATACATACTAAAATATAGCTATTATTTACCATATTGAAACTAATTGAAAACCGAAACATTTATATACTTCAATATACAAAAGACTATACTAGTAGGTAAATATGAAAAAAGAGTTTGATGCCTTCAAGACAGAGATGGATGGTTGGGTAAAAGACATAAACGGCACTATACAAGATTACAGGGGTATGCCAAGGATTATAGAAGAAAGCATCCAGAACATCGACCATAATTATGAGCTGATAAGGGAGCTTAGTTCTGAAATCAGAAGCCTGAAAGAAGAGATTTCTGCAATAAAGGCAATCCAGATTTTTTCACTTAGGTCACAGGAAAGAAGGGTCTGATGGCACTCATAGAGTCCCTGTCTGGAATAAGGGGAGTGTATGGAAAGGACTTAGATGACAGTGTTGCCACAAGGTACGGCTATGCATATGCGGAATTTCTCAGAAAACGCGGAAAGAAAATTAAAGTAGTCATAGGCAGGGACACAAGGGAGTCTGGAGAAATGTTAAGGTCTTCTATAATTGACGGCCTTTGCTGTGACATCATAGATGTGGGCATCTCTCCCACGCCTTGCATAAGCAACGCTGTGAGGGAGTACAAGGCAGATGGAGGAGTAATTATAACTGCATCCCATAACGAGCCAGAATTCAATGGCTTCAAGTTTCTTGAGAGAGACGGCTCATTATTAGGTCCTGAGGATGTTGCAGGCCTGATAGAAAAGTACCATTCACTTGCAGGCATGGACGAAGAGGAATTTCTTACAAATCTATATAGCGGAAGCCGTGAGGTTAGGAACATAGCCAAAATGGACTCAATAGACCCCTATAGGAAAGCTATAAGGAAGCATATTGGAAGGAGCAGGACAAAAATAGTCATAGACCCGAATGGCGGAGCAGGTATTAGGTGCATAGAAATCCTAAACAGCATAAATGCAAGATACATCAATACACAGCCTGGAAAATTCTCAAGGAAAGTAGAACCTGGAAAAGAATCTTTGTCATATCTCCAAGCAGAAATAAAAAAGCACAAGGCAGAATTCGCCGTTGGCTTTGACTGCGATGCTGACAGGATAGAGATACTCATGAAGGATGGGAATCTTATATCAGGCAACCAGATACTTGCCCTTATAGTGGACGGCATACTTTCAGAAACAAAGAATCCTGAGCTATGCACTGTTGTTGCAAACACAGCAACAAGCTATGTTGTCAAGGAGCTAGTTGAGATGCACAATGCAAGATGGAAAGAGGTTGATGTTGGAGAGATAAACATAGTGAAAGCAATGCTTGACTTCAATTCCCCTGTTGGAGGGGAAGGAAGCAGCGGCGGCGTAATCATACCACCTTCAAGGTGCAGGGACGGCATTCTCGCACTTTCCTATCTGCTGGGCATGATTGAAAAAAAAAGCAAGAGCCTTGCAGAAATGGTATCGGCACTTCCGGAATATTACTATATCAAGGAAAAGGTAAAGTTAAGAAAGAGTTTTTCCATAGATAAAGTTAAAGGATATTTTCTTAAAAACGGCTATCTTTTGGAAGAGGCAGGACAGGAAGGAAGCATAAAGGCAGTAAAGGGCAATTCCTGGCTTCTCCTTAGGCAATCAAGGACAGAGAGCGAAATACTGAGGATTATAGCAGACTCAAAGGACTCCCTTGAGGCAAAAGCCCTGATTAAGCTTGGAAAGAAGCTTGTTTCAGGAATCTAGCTGAGAAAAGCCCATAAGATTTATATAGCAGGAAATCAAATTCAGCATGGGGGGTAGATTGGAAGATATGCCTGATGTAAAGTCTTTGCAAGATGTTGAAGCAGAAGGGGCTAAGAAGTGTCCGGAATGCGGTTCAACAGAACTTGCAAAAAGGGATGACGAGATATTTTGCAAGAAATGCGGTTTGGTCCTTGAGTAAGCATGGAAATCCACATAAGTTCATTCTCAAACATATCAGAATATGAAATCATGTGCGCAATGCTGGCAGAAGCCGGCTTTAGCATTGCAAAAAGGCCTGAAGAAGCAGACATAGTTCTCATTAACATAGGCAATTCTGACTGCATTGACGCTATAAAGGCCTCAATTAGCAATTTTCCTGGTAAAAAGCATGTAATTGCCGGCTGTATGACAAGCAAAAAAATCAGGGAGATAAGGAAGATAACTGAGGAAGCTTCCATTATTGATACTGACAACCTAGCTGAGATAGTGCAAGTTGTTGAAGAAACAATGCATGGCAACACTTTAGAGTGCTTAACATTCAACAGCAGGAAAAGAATACTCCTTCCCAAAGTAAGGAAAGAGGGAATAGGCAGGCTGCCAGTTATGTCAGGCTGCAGCGAGCCATGCAGGGAATGCACATTCAGGCTCGAGAAAGGCCTCCTTTCATCATACAGCAAGGAAGATATAATCAGGGAAGCCAAATCATGCCTAAAAGACCGCTGCAACCAAATATATCTTACTGGACAGGACATTTCTGCCTTCGGCAGGGAAGAGATATGGAGATCTCCTTTGCCAGAGCTTGTGAATGATATACTTGGCCTGGGTGAAGGATTCAGGCTTCTGCTTGGCAGGGTAACTGCACAGAACATAAGAAGCATAGAAGATGAGATTATTGCACTATACTCTAATCCAAGGGTGTATAAATGCGTAAATATGCCGATGTATTCAGGAAGCAGCAATGTGCTTTCAATGATGAGGCGGCCAGATTATTCTGAAACAATGGTTAAATTCCTCAGGAAGCTCAGGCAAACCATACCTCAAGTATACTTCATAAGCGAAGCGATAGTTGGCTTCCCTGGTGAAACAGAAGATGATTTCCATGCCACTATGGATTTGGTGAAGAATGTAATGCCTGACAGCCTTGTCATTCATGAATTCAGCAATGAATGTGGCAATAGGGCAAAAATCCTGGACAGCCTCCAGAGGAATATCTCGGTCATTAATCTTGAAAAATACGTCTTTTCAACAATGGATGTTTTCATTGAGTCAGGCTCCGGAGAGAGCTTTGTTGCAAGGGACAATTCTTATAGGAAGGTGCTTGTCAGCGGAAAATGCAAGCTAGGAGAGAAAGCTTCTGTAAATATCACCTCAGCATTCCCAGGTTTCCTGAAAGCAGAGCTTGCCTGACAACTATCCATAAATGATACATTTTAATAGTATGGGATTGTAAATGTGTAAAATGAAGAAAGCAATAATTTTTACATTCCTTCTTGCACTTTCAATAGCTACTATGATTTTTATTAGTGGTTGTAGCCAGGGAGCATCGATAAAGGACAATGTATCTGGCCAGCTAACTGAAACTGCAGGATTAACGTCTTACGAAAATAAGGCTTATGGAATAAAAATCAATTATCCCTCAGATTGGGCAAGGAATGAGGGCTCTATGGGAACTGTCGCAATGTTCTTGTCTCCTTTGGAAAGCTCTTCAGATACTTTCCGGGAAAACGTCAATATAATTGTTCAGGACTTGTCAGCACAGCCAATGACCCTTAAAGAGTATACAGATTTGTCTCTGGCCCAGATTGGGGAGTTTGTAACAGATTCAAATGTTATTTCTTCAACTGCAACAGTTATTGATGGGAATCCTGCCAATAGCATAATTTATACCGGAAGGCAAGGTCAATATATCTTTAAGTGGATGCAGGCTTGGGCAATCAAGGACAATAAAGCATACGTTTTGACATACACTGCAAATGAAGATACTTACAATGCCTTCCTGAGCATGGTTCAGGAAATGTTAGGCTCTTTTGAAATTATTTGATTCTTGGCTGGCAATATAGCAAAGTTTATATATTGAAGCGAGCAGGTATGTTAAATTAAAAGAGGCTGATAAAATGGATGAAAGGATAACACCTTATTCTGATATTGCCGATTCAAAAAAGCAGGTAAATAAAATCCAGGCTAACCCTAATCCGAGTTCTGACCAGCTTATCATGACTGTACAACATCTCACAAGAAGCATGGGCAGCATGCTTGAGCTTTTCAGGACTGCTGCTGAGGAAATGAAGCTTGAAGAGAAGGAAGAGCATGCTGTAGCACAGCAAATCACGCCACTTCTTAGGAAGCTTGATGAAATGATGGAGCAGAACAAGGTTATAGCTGAGGGAATGGTAGCACTTGCCGACCTTGTAAAGGAAAGAATACCTTCTCCTGGAATGGAAATGCCCAGGCCAAAAGCAAATTCTCCTTTCGACACTCCACCTTTCCCAAAGCCTGCTATGCCTCCGATTCCACAGCAGCCGTTCTTCCAGCCTCCCCCACAGATGCAGTTCCAACCTGCTGCTCCTCCGCCGGCTGAGCCAGCCAAGAAGAAAGGCCTATTCCGCAGATGATGAATTCAGGCATAGGAAGTTACCAGATGAAGAGATTTCTCAAGCACCTTTGCGTAGTTTCCAAAAGGTATTACGAGCGTGAGCAGGCAAGGAAGAAGTTTGATGTCCAGCTGAAGAAGGTAACCAAGTCACCAAATATTGATTCTGAGCTTGCTTTGCTCAACAGGAAAGTATCTTTGCTCCTTGATGCCGAGGCAAAAGTTGCTTCCCTTGGCAAGGATAAGGGCACTCCTGCTGCAGTAAAGCGCAGGCTGAAAATAATGGAAGAGAAGCTTTCATGGACAGAATCTGAGAGGGATTTGCTTGCAAGGCAGAACGAAAGCCTGATGAATGCCCTTACATCAGCATGGAAAATGTCTGAGGGATCAAGCGATGAAAGCATAGAGGAAAAGCTGGAAGAGCTAAAGTTAAGCTCTGAAAAGGACCATAAAGAGTTTGTTATAAAGGACATGAAAGGAAAAATAAGGCTTCTTGAAGACAGCTATCAGGAAATAAGGAAGGACAAATCAGTAAGCAAAGACAGGCTTGCTGCGATAAAGAACAAGCTTGAATCATACAAGGAAACGCTCGAAAACTTATAAGTCCTTGGGCATGACTGTTGTCCTGCCGTTAAGCACTGCCCTTTTGCATGCCTCTGCAATTATACCTTCAACTTTCTTTGTAAGCTCAGCTGAAAGGTCTGAGGCAACATTGAGCTGCTTTCCCTCATGCTTTGCCAGTTCCTTTACCCTTGAAACAACGATAAGTGTTTTTGCCATAAATCCACTCTATAAGGCCTGGCATTTAAAAATTTATGGTATGTGCCATCTGTTTTGAATGTGAATTATACAGCAATCACTTTAATTTGGCAAAAAGTATTTAAGCCATTAATCTGATTGATTTGCATATGGATTGGAATAAATTTTTCAAACCGGATATACCTAAAATTGCAATATTTGTGCTCTTAGTTTTGATATTCGGCGTGCCGGCAACATCTAGAGATTGCCAGACATATGTTAAAACATCAACACCCCCTCCATGCATAGAAAAATTTACTTTCTCGAATGTTATTATTGATGCATTAGGCCTTACAAGATATCCTTATGTATTGGATGCTGCCACTTATTTTTCATATAATCCATCCGTAGTCATATTTTATCTCACTGGATTATATGTTAGTTTATCTTCAATTTTCCATATTGCAGATTATAATTGGAAAAAAGCCTCACTTTATACTGTAACAGCCATATTACTGACACTCTTGATTACCATTCTATTTTCTGTAATGAAGAATAGAGCATTTTAAATCTATATTACGGTAGGTATAGGATAGAATTAAAGTCTATTCACTTTTGAAAACATTTTTTGTTTCTCTTGTTTGAGGATTATGCACTGCAATCCCGTCAATAGTCGACCTGAGTATCCTAGAGTGTAAAATCAGTTATAAGGTCACTAAGGAGTGAATCGGTCGTTTAGCGACGGCAGATATGGTGGATTAGAAAATGCGCTGTAGCTACACTTGGCTACGCTTCCTAAGGCGAAAACTTAGGGCGTGGAAAACAAAACACGCGAAGTAATAATCTCGCTTTTTTTATTTTTTAATCGAAAAATTTAAATAGTATATCTCAGTTATACTAATTATGGCAAGTCCTAGTAAAGAAGAAAATGTATTAAAGCTAATTTTAGAAAATAGTCCTCTAAAAGAATGGCATTTTGAAGAAATAGTTAGAGAAGCAAAAATTACAAAATTAGTGGCGAATAAATGGCTTAAAAAATATGTATCTGAGGGATTACTTAAACATATTAAAGAAAAAAAGAAATTTCCACATTTTACAGTAGGAATCAATAATTCTGTTTATTATTCTCTCAAAAGAGTTTACGCTTTGGAGCAACTTCATAAAAGTGGACTTATTCCCAAACTTTTATCTCTCAAAACAGCCAAGACAATCATATTATTTGGAAGCATCATAAAAGGTGACTGGTATAAAGATTCAGATATCGATATTTTTATTTTCGGAGATATTTCTGATTTTGACAAAAACATTTATGAACTTAAACTGCACACTAACATAGAACTACATATCTTCCAAAACAAAGAAGAAATGGACGAAGTCAAAACAGGACTTATAAGAAATATAGTCAACGGGTATGTTATAAAAGGACAGATTCAAGACTTTGCCGAGGTTGCATAAATGAAACTTACAATTGATAATCTTGATAAAACATACAAACTCTGCACGAGCACAGGAAGCATAAAGGAAAAGTCTATAGATATTGAACTTATAAAATCATTAAAGATTGTCGCAGAAAAAGGTCTTGAATTCATCAACAGCAAATCAAAAGATATTCCCAAAGATAGTACAGATTGGACATTTGTCTTTCGAGACCATTATGAATCACTCCGAGGATTAATAGAAGCTTATCTATTATTTGGCGGAATTGTAGCAGATAATCATCAATGCAAAAATGCATACATTTGCTTCAAACATTCAGAACTAGAACTTGACTGGGAATTCCTAGAAACAATCAGACTAAAAAGAAATGCAATCAATTATAGAGGACAATTATTGAAATATGATGATTGGAAAATGCTTAAATTGAAATTTGAATTACACATTAGTGCACTAAAAGAAAAAATTGGAAAAAAACTTGAAAAAGATTTATAAATATGCATTTATATAATGATATAAAAGCAAAATTCTAAACTATTTCAGAAGCTGCCTTCCTCAGCCTATTCATTATTGCTATTCCAATTCCTTTCTCTTCAACGCCCTCAACCAGAATGACATCTACTTTCTCCTCCAGCTCCCTGAAAAGCGCAAATATGCTCCTGGCATACTCATGCAATGAGTTCCCTGCATGCCTCGCCTCATCAGCCCTGAAACTGTGGTAAATTGATATTACCCCGACCTTCTTGCTTTTCATGAGCCTGTCAGCATATTCCTGGATTGCCTTTTTCCTGCCTGTGAACAATATTACTTTTGCAGAGGGCGCATAATGCCTGTATTTCATGCCCGGTGATTTATTTGTAGATGCTGTGCTGATTTCAACTCTTCCTATTACTTTTTCAATCTCTTCCTTGGTTATGCCTCCTGGCCGGAGAATTTCAGAAGTGGAAGCATCTACAACCGTAGACTCAAGGCCAATTCTTGACTTTCCGCCATCAACTATTGCGTCTACTCTTCCCATGAAATCACTGATGACATGCTCTGCTGTTGTCGATGATGGCCTCCCTGAGATATTTGCAGATGGCGCCGCTATTGGTATGCCTGCTTCTTTTAGGATTGCCTGTGCTACTTTGTGTTTAGGCATCCTTATTGCGACAGTCTCCAGGCCGCCGCTCGTGGCATAAGGCACAATTCCTGTTTTATTCATTATAAGCGTAAGCGGCCCTGGAAAAAAAGCATCTATCAGCTTCTTCTCCTTTTCAGAAATGCCTGATACAAGTATAGGCAATTGCCTCTTACTGCCTATATGCACAATAAGCGGATTATCAGATGGCCTTCCTTTGGCCTTGAAGACTTTTTCAACTGCATCCTCGTCAAAGGCATTGCATCCCAGGCCATAGACAGTTTCGGTTGGAAAAGCAACAACCTTTCCCTGCGAAAGAAGCTGTGCTGCCCTCCTTATCTTTGCCTTCTCAGGCATTGAAGGATTAACTTTTATAATCTCAGTCATGCGCGAACCAGAATTTCATTCCCTCTTTTTTGTCCAGCCTGCAAAACCCGAACCTTACGAACTGTACAATGCTACCTTCCTTTAGGCAGGAGATGTTCGCCTCTGCAACTCCTTTAAGGATTTTCTTGTCAGGCATGAGCACCTCTATTGGAACATTGCCTGAGGCAGGAAGCCAATTCAGCATCCTCTTTCCCTTGAAATCCTTGTAGCTGTATGAGTCAAGGATTATTTCCTTTTTCTTGACTATGTTAAGGCAGTCCATCAGCCTTACACTATCTCCCTCAGAAATAGAGGATAAATCTTTGGAAGATAATATGAAATTCTCATTCACCCTGAACTTCCTGCCGCCTTCCTTCCTGTTAGGGTTTAAATGGAGCTCAACATCCATTTCCTTGGCTCCATTTATCTTTACAGGCACAGGGTCAAATATTGCTGAATACCTGTTGGCGCTTTGGTCAAGAAGCCTGCGGTTGTGCATTATCAGGTCATCCCAAGTGAGCGTTGCCTCTGCCTTAGATATGCCTGTTGACATCACAAATCCTTTTATCGCCTCAGGCAAAAATCCTCTTCTTCTAAGGGCAACAAGTGTTGTAAGTGAAGGATCGTCCCAGCCAAGAAGATCTCCATTTTCGACCTTCTCCCTGATTATCCTGCCTGATGAAAGCACTCCTTCCATGTTGAATCTTCCAAACTCATAAGTTGCTGTTATCCTCATCCCAAGCTTCTCCTGTATCCATCTCTGCAATTCTGAACGAAGTTCAAATTCCTTGCTCCTTAGCCTTATCGTCACACCAGTATGCGAATCCATGATTGCATTCTGGAAATCATAATTCGGCCATACCCTGTATTTCCATTGCCTTGGGTGCGCTGCATTAACAATCCTGAATATTATCGGGTCCCTCATTGTCGTGTTCTGGTGCTTCAAGTCTATCTTCAGCCTCAGGACAGAAGAGCCTTCTTCCATTTTGCCCATCTCTTTCCAACATTTGAGATTCTCATCTGCTTTCTTGTCCCTATATGAAGTAGCCTCGCCTTTTTCCCTGCTCTCTCTTATCTCTTCCTGAGAGGATTTATCCACATATGCAAGCCCTTTTTTAATCAGGTACT
This sequence comes from Candidatus Woesearchaeota archaeon, assembly GCA_018303125.1. Taxonomy (GTDB): domain Archaea; phylum Nanobdellota; class Nanobdellia; order Woesearchaeales; family WJIZ01; genus JAGVYS01. Next base: position 31,351 of record JAGVYS010000004.1, read on the forward strand.
CTGCTTTCTCATAGAAAAGAGGCAGGAAATCTGATGCATAAAGAAGCTCATCCCACTTTATGCTAAGCCATGAGAAATTGTCAAGCATTATATCATAATATTCCTTCTTTACCGTTACAGGATTTGTATCCTCGAATCTTAGAAGGAATTTCCCATTGTGCTTTTTTGCAAGCTCATAATTAAGTATGCAGGCTTTTGCATGCCCTATATGTGGGTATTTCTCAGGCCCTGGTGGAAAGGCGGTAATGACTTTCTCCCCTTCTTTTATGCCTAGGAAAGCAAAGATATCCTTCTCCTCTTTTTTGCTCTCGAACGCCTCAGGCGCTATCTTGGCAAGTTCCTTCTTTTGCTCATCAGGAGATAATTTGTTAACTTCCCTTACTATCTGGGCTATCTTCGCGGATATTTCCTTCCCTTTTTTCCTCAGCTCTGGGTCTTCTCCCAGAATCTTGCCCATTATTGCACCAGAAGATGCCTTGCCGTTATACCTCACAGCATTCTGTAGAACATATTTCCTGATTGATTGTTCAAGGCTCATCTTATTGCACATTAAAATAGTATATGGCGCAGACTATGCCCCAAATAACGGTGAAGAATCCGACTGTTATTGTAAGGGACTTTAAGCCTGACGGGGAGCCCATACCCATGTTCATGCTCCCTGCATTTAGAAGCACCACAAGCCAAAATATAAGCAGTAAGCCTGGCAAAAGTATAAGATGGTTCTTCTTTCTTTTCATATCCTTGCTCTTATTTCAGGATTTAAATAATTGTCGGAGAAAGTAAATACGCCGACGCCCAGATTTGAACTGGGATACCCTTTCGGGAACAGGATTTCCAGTCCTGCGCAGTACCAGATTGTGCCACGTCGGCATGTTGATGGAAATATGGTGGAAATTTAAAAGAGTATCGGACTATTTCCTGCAGATGAATACCCTGAAAACATCACCAAGAAAGATGCTCTTCTCTGACTCTATGGACAAGCCTACCTTTTCAATGCTCTTTCCTGTATCCCTATCAAGGCTGCACCCAAACATGAGCTTCCATACAGGGCTTGCAATCTTTTGAAAGAATGATATTGCCTTATTCCTGCTCCTTACATGTTCAATGAGTAAAATTTTGCCATTTTTCTTCATAACTCTCTTCATCTCGCGCAATGCATTCAATGGCTTCTCAATTGAGCAGAGGCTTAATGTGCATACAACAGCATCAAAGGAATTGTCATTAAAACTAAGCTTCTCGGCATCCATCCTATGCAGCCTCGCATCTTTATTTCTTTTTTCCGCAATAGACAGCATGCCCTGGCTCGCATCAACAGCATCAAGGGAAACATCCGATGGATAATGCTTAAGGTTCTTTCCCGTCCCAAGGCCAATCTCAAGAACTTTTCCGTGCAAACCCTTAAGCAGTTTCTTCCTGAACTTTGAAATTTTCCATTCCAGAGGCAGGTCAATTAAATCGTATATTTTTGCCAGATTATCGTATTTTTTAGATTTCATCAAAAGAATTAGATATCAATCATTTCAATCTCAATGTTGATTCCCTCTGGTATGGGAACCCTCATCACAAGCTTTAATGCCCTTTCATCTATGCCCAGGTCAATGAGCCTTTTATGGACTCTGGTTTCGTATCGCTCCCATGATGCTTTGCCATCACCGCATGGGGACTTTCTTGTTGTAATCTTAAGTTTCTTCGTAGGCAATGGAATAGGCCCACGCATTTCTACACCGGTCTTGTTAGAAATTTCCTTAATAGCATTGGATACATCATTAATCTTCTTTATGTCGATGCTTGCCAGCTTTATCCTTGCTTTTTGCATATTGTCTCCGCGGTTTATTTCATGATAAGCTTCCTGTTCACCATGATCCAGTTATCCCGGATAGTGGCAAAATTTGCCTATTTCTTGACTAGGTCGATACACATACCTGCTGCAACTGTGGTTCCTGAATCCCTAACTGCAAACCTTGACATCTGAGGTATGTCCTTCTGCCTCTCTATTACGAGCGGCTGTATTGGCTTGATGTGGATTATTGCAGTGTCTCCGTTCTTTATGAAGTCTGGGTTTTCAGCTAATGTCTCGCCTGTTGCTGGGTTAAGCTTCTTTTCTATCTTTGTAACCTGACAAGCTACCTGTGCAGTATGTATGTGGAATACAGGTGTATACCCAACTGTAATCACAGATGGATGGTTTAGTACGACAATCTGTGCTGTGAATTCACTTACCACAGTAGCTGGCTTGTCAGCATGAGATACAACATCTCCTCTTGCTATATCCTTCTTTCCAAACCCTCTTACGTTGAATCCGATGTTGTCTCCAGGCAAAGCTTCCTGCAACTGCTCATGATGCATCTCTATTGTCTTGCACTCTCCTGGAACTCCCTTGCCTTCCCTTCCTGGCATTGCAACAACCTTATCGCCTATCTTTAGGATTCCTGTCTCTACTCTGCCTACAGGGACTACTCCTATTCCTGTGATATTATAAACATCCTGTATAGGAAGCCTCAATGGCTTGTCTACTGGCTTCTCAGGCTCCTTGATATCGTCGAATGTCTCAAGCAATGTCTTGCCCTTGTACCATGGCATCTTTGTCTGCTTCTTTACGATATTCTCTCCTATCAAAGCTGCGGTAGGTATGAAAGGTATCTGGTCAGGCTTGTACCCTACAGATCTAAGAAGGGTTGAAACCTCTTCCTTGACCTTATTGAATCTCTGCTCAGAAAAATCCACTCCAGGCATGTCCATCTTGTTGATAGCTATTATAATCTGGTTTACACCAAGTGTCTTTGACAGGAAAACGTGCTCCCTAGTCTGTGCATTAATGCCATCATTTGCAGCAACAACAAGTACTCCGACATCAGCCTGTGATGCACCGGTAATCATGTTCTTGATGAAATCCTTGTGCCCTGGAGCATCTATGATAGTGAAATAATACTTAGGAGTATCGAATCTCTTGTGGGCAAGGTCAATGGTTACTCCTCTCTCCTGCTCCTCTTTCAGGTTGTCCATTATGAATGCAAACTCAAAGCCCCTCTTTCCAAGGCTCTCTGCCTTCTCCTTGAGCTTCCTCATTGCCTGCTCATCTACGTTTCCTGAGTCGTACAATAGTCTTCCTACTGATGTGGATTTTCCATGGTCAACATGGCCTATAAAGACAATGTTTATGTGTGGTTTCTTCGCTGCCATTTTATTCCTCCCTTAAATTAATTTGCATCTCTGGTATTTAATGCCCATTTATAAACTTAGCGATAGTGCAGCATATAAAAAGCTATCTGTGCCTTGTCGGCGATTGTTATCCAATATTTAGCACATTCTTGTAAAGCGCCGCACTGTTAGCTACATCATCTATTGTTCCTTTTCCCAAGTCGCTTGCCCCTGCCGCAATAAACCCTTTTGTTTTCAAGCATGGAGTTACTGTATCAACATACTGATGGTCTGCATAATTTACACTTACTCCACTTCCGTTTTGAAGCTGTAAATCTTGCAATTGCCTTGCACTTCCTCCTGTTTGGAACAATTTTATTCCCAAGCCGCCTGTACCCATTGAGCCTTCACGCACATAATCAGAAGAAGTAGCAACAATAAGTTCATTCCATCCTGCAGGATTGCGTGAATTGTATGGAAAAACCTTATCAGTTGTTGCTCCCCTTACAAGCAGATCTCCCAACTCTGCCCTCGTTGACCACGCCGGAAATGCTATAACTTCCCTGGCAATGCAGTAAGCAATAGGGTCCATGGATAATGGATTTTCGTATATGGCATCCTTTTCACTATTACCCAGCTTTAAGCACTCTACAAAAGATTCTATGTGATCTCTGACAAATCCAATGAATTTTTGAGCATCTGCAATTTGGCGCTCGGGCAAGGTATACCTGCCTGCAAGTACAGGCATTTTATCGGCTGCAACAGCAATCGGAATACCAAATTGTGTTGCATAATGAATGGAAACTATGTTGGTGTGTGTTCCCCATGCAGGTATGACTCTTGAGTCTTTATCCCGTATCTCGGCAAGAATTTGGATAGCATCTCTATAGTTTTCTGCGCGTGCTGTGCCCTCAACAACATAAATGCCTGCATCTGCAAGAACCTTTGCTTTACCTCCAAGAACATCCTTTAAGTTATCAATTTCAAGCTCATTTTTCCCGAGAACAGGCATTACCTTGATTTCTCTGAGCTTTTGCAAAGTCTGCGTCCTCTGCTCAGGACTCTGTATTGCAAATAGTGTATCTGACGGCAAATCATTCATGTTTCCCACCTTACTAAGTATTTCACCCTTTAGCCAAAAGAGAGTTTACCTTTAGTTTATACATTTTTTCAATAATTGCACAGCCATTAAAAATTCTGATGCAGGAACTTGATTATTTTTTCAGTGACTTTGTTATTTTTGAAAGGAGTTGCTGTAATATGCTCATTAGGATTGTTCATCATCAGATGGGTAAACTTGCCATGGTATATTTCTGCATTGCCGCATGAATTGTAAAAATTCTCAATCCTCCTATTCCTGAATGGTAGGAATGACCAAAGAAATAGGTCCCTTGAACCATAGATAAACAGCTTTGGCTTTGCGAGCAAATATTTTTTCTGGTAATATTCAAAAAAGTTAGTCATGCCGTCCTTATGCCTGAATTTTGCCATGTTTTCCACAAGTGTTAGGAAATCAGAAGGCTCCTTCATGCTGAGCATGTACTCCAAAAATTCAGCCGATTCATCTGTCCTGAAGAACATCCACCTTACATATTTTCTTTCATCCTCTGCACTTTTAAGGAATCCTATTTCATCATGCTCATTCTTGCCGTGCGCCAGTGTTGGCTTGTGCAAGAGAGTTTCGACAATAATCTTTTTCCATTTATGGCTCAGTTTTCTCAGCAGGCTTAAGCCCGGTATAGCGTTCTTGGCACTTGGAGGCGGTGCAAGATAAACATAGCAGGCCACGTTCAGATTTTCTTGCATCCCTTTTTTGAGGGAGTAGAATATCCATTCTTTCATCCTAGCATACAGCGTATCAATTGTCTGTGTGATAAAAACAACCTTCTCCCTTTTGCCTTTTTTCTCCAGCCACGCTATATGCCTTACATAGTCGATCATCAGGTTCCAGGTATCATAGATGTGCTTCTCTATCTCCTTTGTGTAGCCTGCATTCGAGAACAATGCGCCCACACCACCGAAGCTATGGCTTATGACGGCAATCCACTTCATCCCGTACCTGTTCCTAAGAATAGAAACGCCCTCAGTTACTGTCTCGCTCATCTCTCCGAGTGTGAATTTTGAAACATTAAGGTAATGTGATGGCAAGTCTATGCTAAGGCAGAAGAAACTGCATTCTGCCAAACGATCAGCAAGCACGCCCATCCCGAACCTATTTGAGGCAATTCCCGGCACTAGTAATATCCCTCTATGCACATCCTTATTTTTGTAATAGATCGTCCCATGAATCCTTCCTGCAGAAATATTTTCTCTATGTATGTCGCTTTTCTGCCCGTAAATCGCTCTCTTGATGAGCTTCTTTTGTATTTTACTCCATTTGCCCATAGAGCACTCTTCAAAAGAGGACATTATAAAATTATTCCAAGAAAAGTTTTATGCGCCAAGCATTGCGTCAGTCAGTCCTTTCCTTTCCTTGAGCTGCGCCTTGATTCTCTCCTGCAGCTCCATCGGCATCTTCTCGAACATCTGGTCCATGAGGCTTGAGTTTCCCCTTCCTTCTGTTGCTGACCTCAGCTCTGATGACCATCCAAACATCTCGCCTACTGGAAGCTTTGACTTTGCAATAACAAGTGAGCCTTCCTGGTTCATCTCAAGAAGCTGTCCTCTCTTGTTTGAAACTAGCTTGGATATCTCGCCCATGAATTCAACAGGCGCCTCTATCCTCATTACTTGGAGAGGCTCATAGAGTACTGGAGTAGCAAGCATCATTGCGCCCCTTATTCCGTCCCTTATTGCAGGATAAACCTGTGCAGGCCCCCTGTGGATTGCGTCCTCGTGCAGGCTCATGTCCGTTAGCCTTACTTTCACTTTCACGCAAGGCTCTTTTGCCAATGGGCCGCCTTTCATGACATCCTCAAACATATCAAGTATCAGATCTATTACCTCCCCGACATGCACTTGCCCTCTTGTCTCATCCGTGAACATGTTGCCTTTGAATATGTCCTTTACCCTGACAGCATCCTTGGAATCCATCCCTGCTTCCACCAATGCGTCCCTCATCTCAGTTGACTTCTTCTTTATCCTTCCTTCCGGTATGTTCCCAGACTTGATTAGAGTATAGACACTGTCCTCAAGAGGCTCAACCCTGAAATAGAATTTGTTGTGCTTGTTTGGTGACTTTCCTTCAACCTCACCGGATGATGGCTTTGTAACGGTCTCCCTGTAAACAACTATGGGGGGGCTTGTCTTTATCTTCACGTTCTTCTCTGTGATAATTCTGTTCTCTATTATCTCGAGGTGCAGCTCGCCCATGCCGTGCATTAGGTGCTCCCCTGTCTCCTCGTTAATTTCTATCTTTATTGATGGGTCTTCCTTTGCCACTGTTCTCAGTGTCTCGACAAGCTTTGGAAGCTCTGCCGGATTCTGGGCCTTGATTGCCTTGGTGATGACAGGCTCAAAGATATGTGTTATCTCCTCAAATGGAGTAGTTTGCGATGTAGTGACTGTCTCTCCAGGATATGCCCTTAAGCCGCTCACTCCAATTATGTTCCCTGCCGGAACATTGTCAACTATCTCCCTCTTTGCCCCATTGTAGACAAAAACCTGCTGTATCCTCGAACTCTGTTTCATCCTGTTCAGGTATACCTCAGTCCCTCTTGTCATTGTCCCGCCGAAAAGCCTTCCTGCTGCTATTTCGCCGGCTTGTGGATCTACAACAACTTTCGTTATGACAAAGAAAAGCTGGCCTGAAGGGTCGCATTTAAGCAATGACTTGCCTTCCTCAGACTCAAGCTCTCCGTTCCATATCTTTGGAATTCTATAAGACTGTGCAGTCACTGGGTTGGGAAGATGGTCAATTACCATGTCAAGCACTACCTCATGTAATGGTACTCTCCTGGCAAGCTCCTTGTATTCCTTTTCCTCTCCTGACTGGTATGCTGCAATTACATCCTTGAAGCTTATGTTCTTTTCCTTCATGTATGGCAGGCTAAGCGCCCAGTTGTGGAAAGCCGAGCCGAATGCTACTTTGCCATCCATGACATTAAGCTGCCACTTCTCACCGAATTCCTTCTCTGCAATGTCCCTTATCAACTGGTTGACTGCGGTTATTATCTTGATGAATCTCTCTTGCATCTGCTCTGGTGTAAGCTGAAGCTCCTTGATTAGCCTGTCTACCTTGTTGATGAACAATATTGGCTTGACCCTCTCCCTTAGAGCCTGCCTGAGAACTGTTTCTGTCTGCGGCATTATTCCCTCGGAAGCGCAAACCAGTGTAATTGCACCGTCGACTGCCCTCATGGCTCTTGTTACATCGCCACCGAAATCGACATGCCCAGGTGTATCAATAAGATTAACAAGGTACTCTGTGCCGTTGAAATCATGAACCATTGATACAGATGCAGCATCTATGGTTATGCCCCTTGCCTTCTCGTCCTCGTGAAAGTCGAGGGCAAGCTGCTTGCCTGCCTGGTCCTTGGATATCATTCCCGCCCCACCGAGCAGGTTATCAGAAAATGTTGTCTTTCCATGATCAATATGTGCACAGATGGCTATGTTCCTTATCTTGTCAGGATACTTCATAATCCTCATGACCTTCTCAACCATCTTTTCTCCCATCTTAGCCGCCCTTCCAGAATGTTTCCTTTGTTGTCATGCTCCTCGTCTCAGTCTCGAATATCGCCGAAACAAGCTCGCCTGGCCTGAACCAGAGCTTTATTTCCCTTTCCCCTTCTTTTGCGCTCTCTGAAGCATGTATGACGTTTTCAAACCTACCCTTTGAGGTTATCCTGCCGTATTTCCCCCTTATGCTGCCCGGATGCGCTTCCTCGGGGTTCGTCGATCCTGCGGCATCCCTTATCTTCTTGCATGCATATTCTCCTTCATAAACAAGCGCTACAACAGTTCGGGTATGGAACTCCCCTGTGATATAATCGATAAGCTCGCTGAAAAATTTCTCTTCCCTGAGATGCTGGTAGTGCTCCTCTGCAAGCTCCCTGGTCACTTCAACAACTTTGGCCCCAACAATCCCGAGGCCAGTAGCTGCCAAATCAGAAATGATGTCTCCCGTCAGGCCCTTTAGCACTGCGTCAGGCTTAATTAGAACAAGGCACTGCTCTTTTTTCATTGTCTCTTTATGTACCTCTTGCTCCATCTCGTTGTTATTGGCTTTCTCTTCAGCTTAAGGTAGCTTTTCTCGCATTTCTTGTTTTTGAAATAAAGCGCCTTTCCTTCTTTTGTGACAAATATCATGCCTGTGCCAGGCTCAATCTCTTCTCCTGAAAAAGTGCATTTGACCATTTTCAGCTCCTCCTTCCCCTTCCTGCACTGTTAAGCGGCTTGGCCTCGAACTCTGTTTCCCTGAGAACAAGTATGTCCCCTATCTGTATAGGCCCCTTGATGTTTCTCCTAAGGACTTTGTTTTCATCTCTTCCCTCCAGTATTTTGCATCTTACCTGAACGGCTTCTCCCCTTGTCCCTGTCCTTCCGATTATTTCCTGAACCTCTGCAGCAAATCCCTTGACAAAGCTTACCTTTCCCTTTATTTCCCCTTCCTGCTTCGGAGGAACGCCCTTATTATCTTCCTTTGGCTTGTCCTTTGCCTGTTCGGGCTTCTGTGGAACCGTCTTTTTTTCTTCCTTCTGCATTTTACTCTTCCTTCTTTCCCGGCTGCAGCTTGTCAATCATTCCCTTTGCTTCTGCCGCATCAACAATCGCAACCGCAGATGTGCCTACCTCAATGCCCGCTGCTGCACCAAGCTCCTCCTTTGTTGAAACCTCGAAGCATGGTATCCCTTTCTCCTTACAGAGTATAGGTATATGCATGATAACTTCCTTAGGCTCAACATCTTTTGCATAGGCAACAAGCTTTGCCTTGCCTTTTTCTATTGCTTTTGTGACCTCATTCGAGCCTTTTCTTATCTTTCCTGTTGCTTTTGCGACCTCGATGGCCTCAAGCACGTTGTCTTCTCCCATTTTAACCCTCCTAGTAAAACCATTAACAGAATGATCTTACCTCAATCACCCTTGCGGGCTCATTTGTCATTGGTAAGAGGATGGAAAGCCAACATATATAAATAGGTATCGGAGATATGGACTGTAAAGTAAGAGGAAGCCAGAAAGTTTTAAAAAGTTGAAAAGGAGTTAATCAAGAGTATGAAGGGAACGTTTTTTCTCATGCTAATTTTTGCCGTGTTAGTTAGTTTCTTGGTTCTTGCCCAGGAGGTTGTTGATTCAAAAGATAGTGAGATAAGAACGATTTCTAATGATGAAAATTACTGTCGTGCGTGGTTGCAACAGAACTCTGTTGGAGAGGAGTGCGCTTATGGGGAGTGTTATATGAATAACTTGAAGGTGGATACCACAATAAATTGCAAAAGCACAATTCCGGATGATGTTCCAGAAAATGTGAGGATGTCTGGTGAACCTTGCAATGTTACCTATGATAAAGATAATGATGGTTGCTTGGTTCTAAGGTGCCCTGGGTATTCAAAACATATATGCGTAGATTCATATAGCGAACCCAAAAAAGAAGAAACGAAAACAGTCCTTTTCAGAAATCCTAAAACTGTAATTAGCAATACGCTGTATGCTTCCCAGACATTTTATGGTTTAAAGATTAAAGCCGATGCTTTAGCTGATTACTATGATACAATTGGAGATGCAGAAAATTCAAACAAATACAACAGTATTGCATCTCAATTCCTGGAAGTTTCAAATATGATTGATTCTTTAAGAACTAAATTGATTGGAAAAACGCGGGGAGTAAAGGATATAAATGACCTGAGTGATGCAGGCAAAAAAGAAATAATAAGTGATGTCATCAAAATTGAAGGCAAGATAAATCAGATAAGGAAAGACATTTATGGTTAAAATGAACTACCCACCGGAGCAGAGCTCCGGGGTATCTCTTAGAAATTGATAAGCTGAAGCTGACTAGCATCCCTACCCTGGTGCCTGATGTACTCCTTCATTTTCTCCTCGCCATACCCGTCTCCTACGGTATCGATGTGCCCACCTTCTGTCCAGAAGTGCCCACCCCACAACTCTTTTTTGATTTCTGGAAAACGCTTGAAGATTTCTTTTGCCGTGATGCTTTTGCAAATTTGCATGACTTCTGATGGCGAATAGCGGGGCCTAGCTTCAACGAGGAGATGAAGGTGATCCTCGTCAGTACCGAGTGCGTGGAATTTGAGGTAGTAGCGCTTTTCGATGCCATGGCAAACTTCCTGGAGGAAGCCAAGTATAGCATCGGAGATGAGATCTTTGCGGTATTTGACAACGAAGACCATATGGTAGCGAATCCTGAAACTGCAGTGAGGTGCAAATTCAACCTTCATAACTGGGCAGAAGTGATGTAGATTTAAATTCTATCCGGAGCAGAGCTCCGGGGTATTAAACCCAACGAGGAATAAAAAAATATTCAATTGTCGGATTAGTAATTTTAATTATTATAATTGCGGGATTATTTCTCTATAACTTCACACAGCAAGATATCCCTGCAGAGTACAATAAAAAACCAGTAATAAATTCGGAATCTGATTCCCGGAAGGTTATTAATGATATTGATGCATCAGTAAACGATTCTTTGAGCCTTTTAGGAGATTTGAAGGACTCTCTAAGCTGATTGGCACGAACTAAAAGAAGTCTTTAAAACATGAAAGTAGTATAATCAAGAAAGAAATGCCAGATAAGCATGGATTGCTCAGAAGGGAACTGGAAAGAGAAGCTCACTCCGAAGCAGTACCATATCCTAAAGGAAAAAGGCACTGAATTGCCCTTTACAGGTGCATACTGGAACAATAAGAAAAAGGGAGAATATTTGTGTGCCGGTTGCGGTGCAAAGCTCTTCATCTCAGATACAAAATTCGAATCAGGGACAGGCTGGCCAAGCTTCTATGAGCCTGCGGCTAAAAAAGCTGTTGAGAAAAAGGAAGACAAGGGCATGTTCATGAAAAGAACGGAGGTACTATGCAACAAGTGCAAGGGCCATCTTGGGCATGTATTCAATGATGGTCCAGAGCCAACAGGATTGAGGTACTGCATAAATTCTGCAGCTTTAAAATTCAAGGAAAATGACAAAAAAGGGGATAAGTGATGGATTCAGAAGCCATGCAATACCGGTATCCGGACGCATTGCTGAAAGAGAAGTACAAGATTTTCAACTATGCGCTGATAGGGATATGTGCAATATTCATTGTGTTCAGGATAGCTCTCTACACGTTGCTATATCCCCTTATGTTTACAAGTGGATTTAGCGGTGAGTGGTTTAAGGCTGTGGGATGGCTTGCATTATTGCTTAACACAGTAATGCTGGTATTGATGGTTTGGATAATAAAGCTGCTTTTCAGATTTGATGCACGTGCTTACCTCTTGCTGATTATTCTATCTTTGACATCGCTGTCTTCCATGATTAAGTATTTCGACATGCTAAGCACGGTGTTAGTATTGGCAGGATTAGGCCTTTCATTTTTCCTCAAGAAAAAGCTCTTCCCAAACATACCTGTCTTCAGTTACGTCCCTAAGAAATAGTTTTTTATTGCCTCAGCTCTAATGGTAGCTTACACTTCTATTTTTGAAAACAGATAAGAGCCGAGCAATCCCAGCAAGATTGCTCCAGAGATTATTACAGAAAAGTCAAGCAATATTGGAAAATGGCTCGCTCCAGATAGCGTTCCACGCAATCCATCTATGCCATAAGTGAGCGGATTTGCCATGGAAACTGCCTTTATTCCTGCAGGTGCCTCTGTAAGCGGAAAAAGCGATCCTGAAAGGAAAAATATGGGCATTATAATGAAGTTCATCACAAGTGGAAATGCCTGCATGTCAGTCATTCTTGAGGCAATTGCCGTCCCGAAAGCAGTAAACATGAAAGCAATTAGGAAAATGAATGCCATGCTTAGGAGAGCGCCTAACAAAGATACAGGGCGGAACCCGATTAGCAAAGCTATTAAGAGCACAATTATTCCCTGGATAGATGATGTTGTTGCCCCTCCCAGCGTTCTTCCGAGCATAATCTTCCATCTTGGGATAGGTGCCACAAGTGTTTCTTTTAGAAATCCGAATTGCCTGTCCCAGATAATCTCAATGCCTGCGAACATCGCAGTAAAAAGAATGCTCATGGCTATTATTCCAGGGACCAGGAAATTTACGTAATTGCCCTGGCCTGCTTTTTCAAAAACAGCACCGAGTCCGAAGCCAAGCGCCAGGAGAAACAAAAGAGGTTGGCCTAAAGAGCCTATAATCCTTGCCTTGGATCTCCATGTCTTTTTAAGCTGCCTTAGCCACATGACATAAACCGCTTCCATTATCTCCTGCCCCAAAGCTTTGCCATTGCCCTAAGCTGGTCCTGGGCTGTCCCTGCTTCCTTTCTGATTGAATGCCCTGTAAGCTTCAGGAAGGCTTCTTCCAACGTTTCTGCCTTGGCTTTCTCCTTGATTTCCTGTGATGTACCCTCGACTATTATTTTTCCGTGGTCGATGATTGCTATGATGTCTGAATTTTTATCTGCCTCTTCCATATAGTGCGTCGTAAAGAAAACAGTCATGCCTTCTTTTTGATTCAGTTCCCTGACGTAATCCCATAGATGATTCCTTGTCTGCGGGTCAAGGCCAAGTATTGGCTCATCCAGGAACAGTATTTTAGGGTGGTGTATGAGCCCTCTTGCTACTTCCAGACGCCTTTTCATCCCTCCGGAAAATGTCTTGACGAAATCATCTTTCCTTTCCCAGAGGTCAACAAGATTTAATAGGTATTCAATGCGCTCTTTCCTTAATTTTTTAGGGACATCATAAAACGCTCCATGAAAATCCATGTTCTCATATGCGGTTAAATCATCGTCCAGGCTTGGGTCCTGGAAAACAATCCCGAATGATTTCCTTGCTAGCTGCTGCTCTGTAACAGGGTCATATAAGTCCACCTTGATATTTCCTGAAGTTGGATGCAAAAGAGTTGTCAGGATTTTGATAGTTGTTGTCTTGCCTGCACCGTTCGGCCCGAGAAATACAAACTTCTTTCCTCTTGGAACAGTAAATGAAATATTGTCTACTGCAGTAAAATTTCCGAATTTTTTTACCAGATTTTCCACTGATATTGCAGGAGATTCTGTTGCCATGTTAGATAATACTGCATACAATTATTGTAGATTTAAATAGCTTAGTGTCTGTATGATTCTCTGTTATCCAGAAACTACTAGACATCACGAAACTACTAGACAATTCTGAGTTCATCCCATACTTCAAGCGGTGTTCTGTAGCCGAGGCTCATGTGAATCCTCTTTTTGTTATAGTGCATAATTTATCTTTTCTGAGTTTGTTAATTACGCATAAAATAGACAAATATCTGTTGTCTGGTTAAATCGTGATAGCACAGTGTCTGTATGATTCCAAAAAGTTTATATACTTATGTTACAAATTTGATGCAATATAGGTACTTATTTGTTACAAATTGGTAAAAAGAGTGAGCATAAGCCTGGACAGCGAACAGACAAGGCTTCTCAGCCGGGTAAAGGGCTACGGCACAAAGGACGCAGAGAAAGTCAAGAGCATCCTCATGGCCTACCTGTCTGAGAAAGGCTACCTGCAGGAATTCAACAGGAGGAAAGGATAAATGCTCGGCAACATTTTTTTTGAAATAGGAATAATAATAGTTGTTGCAACGCTGTTTGGGTTTATTGCCAAAATGCTTAGGCAGCCGCTCATACCAGCCTATGTCCTAGCTGGCTTGCTTATAGGCCCTGTATTCAGTCTTGTATCAAACCAGAGCATAATATCTACTTTATCAGAGATGGGCATAGCATTCCTGCTTTTCATAGTCGGGCTTGAGCTGAACTTTAAAAAGCTCAAAAGCGTTGGCTTTATGTCTGCCATCGGCGGCACAGTGCAATGCCTTATCGTATTTGTAATCAGCTTTGCACTTGTGTCAATGCTCGGATTTGCTACCCTTGAAGCATCGTATATAGGCATCATACTTGCGTTCTCATCAACAATGGTTGTCATAAAGATTCTCTCTGACAGGAAGGAGCTGGATACCTTGCACGGAAGGATTATAATAGGAATCTTGCTGATGCAGGATTTTATCGCCATATTGGCTCTGTCTGTGCTGGGCAACATTGATGGATTCAACTTGGCTCTGCTGATAGCTGCAATAGGTAAAGTGTTTGTCCTTTGCTCCACTGCATGGCTTGCAAACAAGCTGGTTTATCCATGGTTTTTCAAGCACTCTGCATCAATTCCTGAACTCCTTTTTCTTGGTGCCGTTACAGTCTGTTTCCTTTTTTCATTCCTGTCTGTATGGGTACTTGGCTTCTCCGTTTCCATAGGTGCATTCATAGCAGGAATTTCACTTGCTAACTTGCCCTACAACTTTGAGATAATAAGCAGGGTAAAATCTATAAGGGATTTTTTCTCGACGATATTCTTTGCCTCACTTGGCATGAGTATATTGCCAATAACGCAGGAGCAAATATGGCTGCTTATCCTGCTCTTTGTCATTGTAACAATAATAAAGCCTATAGCTATATTGTGCATAACTGCCTTCTTCGGCTACAAGAAGCGCATAGCCTTCCTTAGCGGGATTTCCCTCGGGCAGACAAGCGAATTTTCTCTCATAATAGCAACTCAGGGATTACTTCTTGGACATGTTTCCGAAAGCATATTCTCAATATCTGTCATATTGGCTGTATTGACGATGATGGGGACAAGCTACATGATAAAATATGAGTACCATGTGTACAGCATACTTAAAGGAATGTTAAGCAGGTTTGACAATTTCTCAGTGAATAGCAAATATGAGCTGGTGAAAAATCATAAGTATGATGTACTCTTGGTTGGTTATGACCGCATAGGCTATTCAATAGTGAAGAAACTCCATATAATGAAAAAGAAACTCCTTGTTATTGACTATAATCCAGAGGTTATCAAAAAGCTCATCAGCGAAGGCATACATTGTATTTATGGAGATATATCTGACCATGAGATTCTTGAAAGGGTAAACCTCGGCAAGACGTCAATGGTCATATGTACCTCGCCTGATAAGGTAGCGAATTCAGTACTGATAAAGAAATCAAGGGAGCAGAACAGAAACATAGTTATATTCACAACCGCATATACTGTTGAAGATGCACTTGAGCTTTATGAAGAGGGCGCAGATTATGTTATCCTGCCTCATTTCCTGAGCGGCGAGCATGCATCGATACTTATTGAAAAATTTGGCAATGATTCAGGCAAGTTAACCCGACATAAGATTAACCATATAGCTGAGCTGAGAAGCAGGCATAAGCTGGGGCATTTGCACCCGCAGCATCACAATGAAACCAGACTACACGGATAAGGCCTTCCTTAGGATAGGCAAGAATGGACTCACAGAAGGCGCGGTTAGGGAAATAAGCATACAACTAAAAAAAAGAGGAGTGATAAGGATAAAGATTCTTAAGTCTGCCATGTCTACCGGGAATAAGGATGATCTGATAAAAAAGTGCCTGCAAAGCACAAAGGCTGAATTGATTAGCAGCATTGGCAACACGTTCACCATAAGATATAAAAAAGCGCAAGCCAAGGGAGATTGATATGATAACAGAAGCCGACATCAAGGAATTCGAATTTGAGCCCGAGATGGATGAGGAGGTAAGGGCAGCAAAACCAATTTTCACAGGCTTCGTCAAGCCCATACTAAGGCATAGGCTTGTTGTTGAAGCTTATAACATGTCAATAGAGGAGCCTTACTTCTGGGTTCTGGAATACCTTAGAAACTATCATGGCTTCCCTTACATCATCAAGATTAATGATGTCTTTTCAGCTGCCGAGAACAGCTCTTTCTTCGGCGCATCCCAGCAAAGGCTCGGAATGCAGCAGGACAAAGTGAGCCAGTTCCTTGCCACTATTGGAAAGATGGTCAAGGAACTGTTCCAGCTTGTTAGGGAATTAAGGATATTGGACGAGAGGCTCGGTTATTACAAGGATTCTTATGACGCGGTATCAAAATCAAGGGAATCAGCAGAGATTACGCTCAAAGGCATATGGGTCGACATGGTTGAGCAGGGCGCAAAGAACCCGGCATCTGTTTACGGCATGGCAAGGGAAGTTCAGTTCACGACCTTGCCTGACTTATTCTTCAGTACACATCCTGTCAAGCAGGAAGATGTGGATACAATAGTTGATACGGAAAGAGGCCAATTTAACAGGAAGGTAAGGGAAGTCTTGAAAAGGAAATTGAGAAGCTACCTTGCCTGGAAGGAGCATTCCTTTGAGGAGATAAAGAACAGGAGGATTTTCACATTAAAGTACCTAAGACAACACTATGACATAATCAAGATGTATATCTCCTGGGCAAAGCCTTACTTGAGGAACATAGAAAGATTGACAATGGACCAGAGCAAGATGGAATCTCCGGATATGCTAAATGCATTCGAGAATTCAATGATAGAGATAGAGATACTGGCAAAGAAGCCAGGCACACTGGTAAATCAAGTTATCCTTATGCATTTCCTTTACAGGACAAGGCCTGAGATGAATTACTCGCAGGAATACCAGAGGGGGCCGTTGCATGTCGGCAAGGTTGACATGAATTACCGGGCATATATATGGAGCGACGAGCAGATAGAGAAATACAAGAAACTCAAGTCAAGAGAGGATTTCAAGCTTCTTGGTGTGATAGACAGCTCGGTCAAAGCAGCAATGGAAAGCCTTGGTGAAGAGCTTGAAAGGTATCTTGGTGAGGCAGGGGAAGATTTCGAGTCAAAGCAGAAAGATGACATAAAAGTTGCAAAGGAGTCAGGGAAGCCCCATAGCAGCACATTTATTTCACTCAAGGAAATGGTAGGCAAGGCAGCTGAAAAAAAGAAGAAAAAACACGATGACTGGCACAGGCAGATAGAGGAAGCAGAAGTGACAAAAAAACTCATGGAGTCAATGTGGGGCCTTTACCATCACTTCAAGAAGCATCACGACATGCTCAACTGGTAATAGGCTATATAGTTGGATATATGAAGAAAGGCAAAGCTACCTTCTGGATAATTTGTATCGTGGCAATTCTGATAGCCATCTTAATTGGGGTTTATCTGCTTGTCTTTTCTTTCGGAACTCAGAATGCCAAATCAGGAAGCAATTTACAGATTGAGAGCAATCCTGAATTCTTTGTTGTTCCGCAAACCTCATCCGAAAGACAGATTAGTAGCTTTGACGCTGCGATTGATGGTACCGATAATATCTATGTCTTCTGGGTTGATTTTGATAATATGGTGCGATATACATACAAAGAGGCAGGTGGCTCTTCATGGAGCGCAATAGCACAACTTCCAGACAGAGGAAAAGATGTGCGCATATTGCCTGCTAATGACGGGCTGCATGCAATTGTTGTTGGCGTATATTCACTGGGCATACATTCAGTAAAGCATTACTTAAGCAAAAACCAAGGCAAGACGTGGGAGCCAATGCCGGCAATAATTGAATC
Organism: Candidatus Woesearchaeota archaeon; assembly: GCA_018303125.1. Taxonomy (GTDB): domain Archaea; phylum Nanobdellota; class Nanobdellia; order Woesearchaeales; family WJIZ01; genus JAGVYS01. Next base: position 48,934 of record JAGVYS010000004.1, read on the forward strand.
CGATAACTTTATCGCAGAATGCGATGCCACAGCAACGAATGAAGCCATCTACGTTGCTTGCTTGATGGGCGAACCTTCCACTGAAGACGTGCTTGAGCTCAAAATGGTGCGCATAGATTCCAATGGAATATCTTCAATAAGCACAGTTGCTGGGAATGTCACGAAGTCTGGAGCTATTCCCCCGAGCATCGAATTTTTTGGAGATGAGTTGCATGTTCTTTGGGCGGATAATATAGGTTTAACCAACACAAAATCTGCCATGCGGTATGCGAAAAGCGCTGATGGTGGAAAGACATGGACTACTTCCCTTGATATCCTTTCCATCAAAGATGGCAGGAAATCTGTTTCAGATGAGGTCGTACAATACCAATACATAGTGTCTGCGACAGTAGTTGCTACCCAAAAGCGCATCTATGCATTGTATGCTAGCAGTGCACCTTGGATTTCATTTTCATCCGATGGAAAAGACTGGCCAGCACCAATCTCTGTCTCACCATATAGTCAAGGTAGTTGGGGTGATGCATCAATAAAAATGGTTAGCACGCCAGAATGCGATAGCGTTATATGGATTGACGGGCGCTTTGAGAAGCGAGACATAAATATAGGACTCCCATGGTCAGATGCTGATCCCTCATGGCACAATAATGATATCCTTACTGCATGCCTGCCAGAAAATATAGATGGCCTTCTCAAAGACAAACTGGAATGGAAGCGCATAACGCCAAAGTTTTCATATAGCGATGAATTGAAGGCACTGCAATCAGGCTCAAAAACCTATGTCTTCTGGTCAGGTGTTGAGAGAGTATCTAAAGCCAGCAAAGAAAATCTCCCTGAAAAGATTTCTGAAGAAGGATCAAATATTTTCTATGCGGTAATTTAGCCTTATTTATGAACAGTGCGAAAGACTCTGCCAAGATTTTGTAACCTGGCCGCATACAAGAAAGAAAAAAGTCAGATTTGAGTGTAAAAAGAGAATAAATCCCTTCACATCACAACATTTATATAATATACTAATCCATATACTAATATGCAGTTTCATTCTGGTTATGCAGCTATGGCAGATGCGTATGGCAGTTCTGCCTATCATGGTCCCATGGACAGGGACTTTCATGAATCAAGCGAGCATGTCGCCGGGGCAGAAAGCTTGGGCCTTGGTGTTGGCGATATTGGAATGAGTGTTCCTTTTGGCATCAGCGCACCTAATGTGCAGGGAGTATACAGCAAGATAAGGTCAGGTGTAGGCAAGATGGAGCTTGGCTTTCCCGGTGCAATATCAGGGAACAGGCAGGCACAGACTCCTGAAATGTACGGCAAGGACCAGAGACAGGCATTGAGGGAGTTAGCAGCTATTAACGAGGTAGAATACACTACACATGCCGCGTATCAGATGATGGGAATGACAGGCGCAATAGAGCAGGCCTCTGACATGATAAAGTTTGACATGAACAGGGCAAGGATGGCGCAGCATGAAGTCGAGAGAGCAATTGATTTTGCTGCAGATGTTGCTGGAGGCGGAAGTGTCGTCATACATACCGGAGAATTCCTCAGGCCTTTAACAGATATGTATCTTGACCCGACCAAAAAGCATAATCTCTCCGCAGGAGAAGACGGCAGGATAATGTTCAAGCAAAGGCTCACTGAAGACAAGGACGCAAAATTTTACCTTGTTGATGACCGAACTGGTCAAGCAATGAGCACAGTTGAAAAGGACAGGCTCGTTGCTTACCCTGTCTGGAACAAATACCTTCCTGATAACACAAAATTCTGGGAAAGGGAAAGAGGGAAGAGCTACATTGATGACAACGGGAGCGAGGTAAGGCAAGGAGATTACATTGATTACAGGGGAAACCGCGTTAATGACCCATTCGACCCAAGGAAAGGGCGAGTTCCGCTTTACGATAATGTCTCAGGCAGATTCAGAGTAAGGTACATGAGCTACGATGATTTCGACACAGAGGCAAAGGAGAAGAATTACTACAAGCAGAAAAGAATTGGCAGGCCACTTACTTTCTATGAAACAATAACGCAGACAGAGGCATTTTTACAGGCAACACTGGAAACAAACGAAGGGCACTCAAGGGGATGGGCTCTGCAGTATGCAGACAGGGTTGACAAGGAATTTGACCTCATGGACAAGCTTTACAAGGCAAAGGAAGTTTATTCGAAGCTTGATGCAAGTATTCCTGAAAGCGAGAAATGGAAAATAATGGTCCAAGAATCCGCAGCTTCCCATAGCCATGCCTTGCAACAGCTAATCCCTCCTGACTCGAAAAATCCTGTTGAGCTTATTGACGAAAACATAAGCTCGCTTCGCAAGCAAATTGAGTTCGCAAGGCAGGCATCTGTTTCACAGGAGCAGCAGGCAGAGGATACAGCAGAGCAGAAGAGGCACATTGTTGAGCCATTAAAATATGTGGAGAAATTCACTATAAGGCATTATGCTGAAGCGGGCCTGCATGCAATGAACAAAACAATTGACCCGCAAAATCCAATCTTTGTTTCTATAGAGCATATCTTCCCTGAGCGTTTTGGCGGCCATCCGCAGGAGCTCAAATGGATAGTGAAGAAAGCACGGGAAAAAATGGAAGATTATCTTACCTCTCCAGAGATGGAGTTAGGTACAACATATGCGGGCCAATCTGTCTTTGACCGTGATCCCGTGACTCAAGAGCTGATACTTAAGAAGCAAAAAAACCCATATTTTGTACCGGGAATGAGCAAGGGGGAGGCAAAAAAAATTGCAGAGGACCATATTAAGGCAACCCTAGACACAGGCCACCTTAACATGTGGAGAAAGTATTTCCAGCCTAAGCCTGGCGCAACATCTGAACAGAACGAAGCAGAGTTCAAGAAATGGTATCTAGGCCAGATAGAAGGTCTTGCAAAGGAAGGCCTTGTTGGAAACGTGCATCTTGTTGATAACTATGGCTACCAAGATGACCATCTCTCTCCAGGCACAGGAAACGCGCCGCTTAAGGAGGCTCTTGCTGTTCTCAAGAAATTCGGGTATGACAAGGCAATAACTATAGAGCCTGGCGCAGATGCCTCAACTGACCTAAGTGATTTCCACGGCCTTATGAAGACATGGAGATATTTAGGCTCACCAATTTACGGTTTTGGTGCATCATCAGGCGGCCAGCAAAGATGGTCACAGGTGCAGTATGGCTACTTTGGCCAAGGCCAGCCTCCATACTTCATATTCGGCGCATACGCCCCAAGCAATGACTGGACTCTCTGGAGCCAGACTCCCATGGAATAGCGAGGAAAAGTTAATATATTCTGCAATTAATGTATGCCCTATGGGCCTTAACAAGGATGATTTCGACAGGCTTGAGCCTGAAGCCAGGATAAAGAAACTGCGAAAGATTGAGGAAAGCAGCAAGAGTGACCTAAAGGAGGCAGGCGAGCTTATAAAAAGGGCAAAAGCAGAGATAAGCACAAAGCTGCCTGAAGGGATAAGGGTTCCTGAGCCTGTAAGGGTTGACATAACCACAATTTTTGATGAGATTCCTGGGCTTGAAGCTACAGTAAGGATGGAGGCATTTTCAGCAGAGGAGCAGATTAGGTACATCTCTGCAGAGATGCAGACTGTGATAGAGCAGCATTACGGCGCAACTGACAGCTTCGTAAAGCACGTTTTTCAGGTAAAGCTAGATGACCTAAATAAGTATGAGAATGAGGCAGACAAGGTATCGGATGGCGCTGCCTCAAGGTCTGTGCTGAAGAGCATTAAGAAATATTCGCTGGGTTGAATCCTAAAAATGGATATCGACCAAATAAAGGACACATACCGGAATTTTCATGAGGAGTACCTTTCAGGCTCACCGGTGCTGCTGAAATATATGGAGCACGGTGTCTGGGCGCCATCCTCAATAAAGGACATGTGGAGACTATTCAGGAAACATGGTGGCCGGGAAAAGAGATTCCTTGACCTTGGCTCGGGTGATGGCATCGCTGTTGCCACTGCATCGCTTTTTTTCATGGAAGCCCATGGGATAGAGATTGATGAATCACTTTACAATTCGTCAAATAGGCTTATTGAGCTCTTGGGCATAAAAAACGCGCATCTTGAAAAAAAGGATTTCATGGAAGCTGATTTCTCCGCATTTGATGCCATATTCATAGCACCTGACAAGCCGTTCACGCTAAAGCTTGAGAGGAAAATAAGGAACGAGCTTAACGGAATCCTCATTGTGTACTCTTCAATCTTCAGGCCTGAAACACTTAAGCCTTCTGAAATAATTCCAACAAAGCATCATGAGACAGCTCTCTACAAGAATTCAGCCATGAATGTGTGAGCATCATTCACCTCAACCCCACCTATAAGGAACCTGTTCCTGCCCAGAATGACTATTCTCCCTTTCTTCAGCAGGGAATAAAAGTCATTGATGCAGCTTGGCTCTATATCCTCGGGAGTGTATTCTATTATTCCATTCCCGGCAACATATTTCCTTATTTTGTATACTCCAATCCCTTCAGAATAGATGACTATTCCCTTAAGAGCTGCCTCGATTGAATTAAGCAACGTCGCATCAGATGCTCCAATAACCTTCTTGTTCCTGTCAGCAATAAGCCTGCTATCCTCGCAGCCGAAGGAGCATGGAAAATGGGATATTAGGCAGGCATCAAAGCACCTCATTGAAGTGTTAATTCCGGCATAAAACGATGAAGAATTTTTCCAGCTCTGGACAGTAAGGTCACTGCTTTTTGATTTCTCAATATTTTCTGAAAAAAAAGACCTGCAGCATTCCGGGTACCCTAGAATCTCCCCGAGTTTATTATTGTCATTCCTGTCCTCTGCTTCTTTGGCTTCAAGTGCTTTTTCCCCGCTTCTGGCTATGTACAGGACACTTTCGCCTTTCTCCATATTCCTTACTCCGCTGTCACTGAAGCATCTTGATGCATCATTCCTAAGCATCACTTTGAAATCAGAGGTTTCATAGAACAATCCATTTGACTTGACTAATTCCTGCATGCCGGGTGAGGCAAATACTCTTGCCGCTTCCTTTGCGCCTTTCAGGACATAGAAGATATCAAGTGCCTTGATAACTGAGCATGTTACATCTGCAATTGATGCTATTTCACTCTTCATAGTAAGCACTATTTTGAAATGGTGACTAACCTTTATATACGTTTCTTCCCTATACTGACATTGGTAGCTTAAGGACTATAAGATGGAGATTGACATACCCAAAAGGCCCCATCCGAACATGGAGCATTACAGCGGCGAAGAGTATGAGATAGCCTCCAAGTTTGCAAGGGAAATATACAAGGAGATGGGCAAGTATATCAAAGCAATAGTTCTCTTTGGCTCATCAGCTAGAAAAACAACTAAGCCGCATTCAGATGTCGATGTCCTTATCCTAATGGATGACCTTTCCATTGTTCTTACTAGAGATGTTGCGGATGCTTACAGGATAGCCATACAGAACATAATTGCAAAGATATCAAAGAGGCTCCATGTAGTGACATTGAGAATAACCTCCTTCTGGGAGTACATGAGGAATGGCGACCCTATAGGGATAAATATACTAAGGGATGGAGTCTCTCTCTATGACTCTGGTTTCTTTGACCCTTTGCAGATATTGCTGAAGAAGGGAAGAATAAGGCCGTCAAGGGAAAGCATCTGGTCATATTACCTCAAGGCAATGCCCACTCTCAATAATGCTAAGTGGCATGTCCTTCAGGCAACAATAGACATCTACTGGGCTGTAATTGATGCTGCCCATGCAGCGCTAATGAGCCAGAACACTATTCCTCCCACTCCGGAGCATGTTGCTGACATGCTGGATGAAGTCTTGGTAAACAAAGGCCTTCTGGAAAAGAGATATTCCAAGATAATGAGAAACTGCTATGACAGGGCAAAAGCGATAATGCACAAGGAGATCCAGGAAGTATCGGGAAAGGACTTTGATTCTTACCTTAAAGAAGGCTTCGAGTTCATTGAGAGAATGAAAAGGTTTATAGATATTAAAGTAAATTAAAGATGAAATATGACATGGGAAAAATTGGTAATGGCTTCTGCTTTTCTATTATTGATGGTGACCGGATGCACTGGAATAAATAGTCTCAATAAATGCAATAGCCTTTGTATTGACGCCGGATTTAAAGAAGGCAATTGCGCTTGGCCAGATGAAGTTACAGAATCTTATTCAGAATCACTCGGTGAATGCCTCATTCCCAGTTCAAAGCACTGCGGTGCAAAGGGAGCCTGCGATTGTTACTGCCTAAAGACTGAATAGCTAAATACCATAATTAGTTTCTTAGTAGTGATAACAGATGCAAAAATTTTAAATAAGCTGTGTTAAACCAGAGCTATAGGGCATTCAGTGCTTTGCATTAAAATGGTATATACCTGAGGCATAACATGAACATATACCAAAAAATCGGAGTGAAACTCTCCAGCCTTACGGCTGAAGCCTCTTCTTAAAGTCATTTTCCTCTTTGATGCCTTCGGCATGATGAGGATTCTCGGAACATAAGCTTTTCCCCCTTCGGGGTCGGCTAAAATCCTT